>JBDUBA010000031.1:0-34684 GCA_040004335.1 Gemmatimonas sp. | reverse complement strand
GTTGCGAGGCGTGCTTTTGATACTGGGGTCAGACACCATTACCCAAACAACGCAACCCGCGCGCGCGAGTCGGCGTGCTTTTGATATTGGGGTCAGACACCGGTACCCAAACAACGCACGCCGCGCGCGCGACTAGGCGTGCTTTTGATACTGGGGTCAGACACCGGTACCCAAACAACGCACGCCGCTCATTCATCCGAGGGCAATTTCGGCCCCCTGAGCTGCACCGGGTTCCGCTTCGTGCGCACGCGAATGTTGAGCATCTCCACCAACACGCTAAAGGCCATCGCCGCATAGGTGTAGCCTTTGGGAATGTGCTGGCCAAATCCCTCCGCCACCAGATTCGTTCCGATCAGCACCAGAAACGCGAGTGCCAACATCTTGATGGTGGGATGTTTGTCGACAAATGCGCTGATCGGTCCCGCTGCGCCAAGCATGATTCCCAACGCGACGATGTTCGCCGCAATCATGATGCTGACTTCGCTGGCCATTCCGACGGCCGTAATCACGGAGTCGAGCGAGAACACAATATCGATGACCATGATTTGTGCGACGGTCACCAACAATGACGTGCCGCCTTTGCCGGAGCTCTGCGTTTCGTCGGCGCCTTCGAGCTTGTGATGAATTTCCACGGTGGCTTTGCCAATGAGGAAAAGGCCGCCCACCAAGAGGATGAGATCACGTCCGGAAAAACCGTGCCCTGCCGCACTGAACAGGACCGCGTCGAGTCCCATCACCCACGTGATCGACAGCAGCAGTCCAATGCGTGTGACGAACGCGCCCATCAACCCCAGACGGCGCGCACGCGGCTGCTGCGCTGTGGGCAGCTTGGCGCTTAGAATCGAAATAAAGATGATGTTGTCAATACCAAGGACAATCTCAAGCGCGGTTAGCGTCAGGAGACTGATCCAGGCGTTCGGATCAGAAAACCAGTTCATGCGGGTTGGATCAGAGGCGTAATAGCGGGATGCCTCAAGGTGATATAGCGCAGTCGGCGCAACAACTGGAACGGTGCAACCTGTGTCTGCACTTTCGACCGGCTATTTTGCGCAGGATGAGCATTCGCCCGACACAGCGCCCGGCCATTGTTTTGTTATCCGGCGGTCTCGATTCAGCAACGGCGTTGGCCGTCGCACGTCGCGACGGATTTACTCCGTATGCGATGACCTTTCGGTATGGGCAGCGACATTCCGCCGAAATTGACGCAGCCAAACGCGTCGCGTCGGCACAAGGCGTGACTCGGCACCTGGTCGTCGATATCGACTTGCGTCAGTGGGGTGGCTCGGCGCTGACCAGCGATGCGGAAGTCCCCAAAGACCGCGACGTCGATGCGCCAAGCGCTGAGATTCCGGTGACCTATGTGCCGGCGCGCAACACAATATTCCTGTCGTTCGCGCTGGCCTGGGCCGAGACGGTACATGCCACCGATGTGTTTATCGGTGTGAACGCGTTGGACTATTCGGGCTATCCCGATTGCCGTCCGGAATACATCGCCGCGTTCGAAGCGATGGCAAATCTTGCAACGCGCGCTGGCGTAGAAGGCACCTCGCGATTGGTCATTCATGCACCACTGCAACAGCTCACCAAAGCCGGAATTATTCGCCTCGGGCAAAGTCTGAACGTGGACTATTCGCTTACGACGAGCTGTTACGACCCCGTGTTTGACGGAACGCCGTGTGGCCGTTGCGACGCGTGCCAGTTGCGACTTCGAGGTTTTGCGGAAGCGGGATCGGTCGATCCTGTTTCGTACGCGTCGGCATCGTAGCGCGCCATGTATACGGTCAAGGAATGTTTTTACACGCTGCAGGGCGAAGGATCACACGCGGGTCGTCCGGCGGTGTTCCTGCGCTTTAGCGGATGTAATCTTTGGACAGGGCGCGAAGCTGATCGCGAAACTGCCGTCTGCACGTTTTGCGATACGGATTTCGTTGGCGTCGGGCCGGATGGCGGCAAATTCAAAACGGCGACGGAGCTGGCTCAATTCGTACTTTCGCATTGGCCCAAAGACGACGGGCCGCGCGCTGTGCGGCCGTTTGTGGTGTGCACGGGTGGAGAACCGCTTCTGCAGCTCGATCAGGAGGCGGTCGATGCCATGCATTCACTGGGATTTGTGATTGCCGTGGAGACCAATGGGACGCAGCTCGCGCCCGATGGAATTGACTGGATCTGCGTCAGCCCGAAGGCCGGAGCGCCTTTGGCGCTTACCCGCGGACACGAGCTCAAGCTGGTGTTTCCGCAGGGGCTGGCACGGCCGGAGCGGTTTGCCGGATTGGACTTTGAGTCATTCATGCTCCAGCCGATGGATGGTGCGGATGTCGCGGCCAACACCCAGGCGGCGTTGGAATACTGCCTCGCGCACCCGCAGTGGCGGCTTTCGATTCAGACGCACAAACTGCTGAACATTCGGTAGGAGTGGCGGGAGAATGGTGAGGGGGAGGAGGGGCGTGGTGGACAGATTTCGAACTGGGGGCCCGCGCCAAACCCAAATCCCGCGCCTCAACCTTGGCGCCCCCAAAGCCGAAACTTTCCCATGGCGTGACAGCGCCCCCTCGCGCTGGACCAGAGTTCGAGGTACTTTCTCAGATTCCCCGGTGGCTCGCTGTCGCGAGCTGGTCTCCACAACCATTCGCCCGCCTCTCGTGAACCGACTCCAACGGCTTCTTGCGGGTGCAGCATTGGTGGGCGTGGTGGCAGTTCCGGGGTCGAAGGCAAATGCGCAACGGGTGGATTCGCCCGTTGTGATAGCGGCAAACCCGCTTGTGGGAATTTCGGCGTCAATTCTGGCTTTCGGCGATTCTCTGGTCGCGCGGGCACGGGCACAGATTGGAACGCGCTACAAGATGGGCGGAACGGCACCGGAACGCGGATTCGATTGTAGCGGCCTGGTGAAATTTGTTGCCAAGGCGTTTGACATCACGCTTCCGCGCACCGCTCGACAGCAAGCAACCATGGGCACGGCGGTCCCGAAAGATCTCGCCGCCATGAAACCCGGCGATCTGCTGACGTTTGGAAAAGGCAAAACAATTTCACACATCGGCATCTACGTTGGCGAAGGTCGTTTTGTGCATGCCAGCACGACTTCGCACAAAGTGATTGAAACGTCGTTGATTGGCACGCGTTCGCCGTTGATCAAACAATGGAAAGGCGTGCGAAGAGTGGCCGAAGGCGTCAGCGTCAAACTCCGCGACAGCTTGATGACGCTCGCTATGGCCGATACGGGCCGCTGAGCACCCGCACACGCGCGGTCAGGCCGCGCAACTACAGGTGAGATGGATCTTTTACTAAGGGGCCGCGGCGCAGACATCAGCCGACGCGCCCCTTTGTGGTTGGTACGACTGTGCGGCGCCGCGATTGGTTGCGGTATTTACGTGTTGGCCGACCTTTTGGGTGCGAGGGACATTTCCGGATTCAAGGCGTTCTCCCTTGCCACAATCGCGATGATTGTTGGAGCACTCATTGCCCCATCGCGATTCGGTTCCGTGCTTTGGCTGACGCTTGGACTGTTCGTCACGATGCTTTGCCTTGTCGCATTCACACCGATCGTGCGTGCGCCGGCGCAGCACTTTGTTCGCGCGGACCAGGACGACCAACCCGTTGATGCCGTGGTGGTGTTGTCTGGCGGAATCAGCGGCGAGGGGCTGCTGGGCCTCGTCATGATGAATCGCCTCATCTCGGCGATTGGTGAAGCCCACCGGCGGAACGTTCACACCATAGCACTCTCGATTATCGACAACGGCTCAACAGACGCGAGAGTAACGTCGGAAGCCGATCAGCGGTTGTTGTTATCGGACCTCGCACCCGACCTCAACGTGTTGTATGTGCGCGACGTGCACAGCACGCACGACGAAGCGCTGCAGTTTGCCGCGCTGGGCCGCACGAACGGTTGGCATCGCATCGCGTTGGTCACCTCTCCGCTCCACACGCGTCGCAGTTGTCGAACGTTTGAGAAAGTCGGCTTACCGGTGGTCTGCGTACCAGCACGCGCACGCGAATATTCGCTCGCCCGGCTTGGCGACATGTTTTCGCGGCTGAACGTTTTCCGCGACCTATTGTATGAAACCACAGGCACGTGGGTGTATTCAATGCGCGGATGGATCTGACGTACATGCGTCACAACGACAAAATTGGTCGATGTTAAGTGTTGGCGGAGTTCGGGAATTCTGACCGTAAATGGTGACGTCTATCACTTACAGTTGGTCGTTGCGTCACTACGTTTTTCTACGTAGCACTCCTCTTTCCTACTCTCATGTTCCGTACTCAAAGTCCACGCACTGAACTAACCCGCCGCAGTGTCGGCGTCCGTCAGGCGATGGTCGTGTTGCTGCTTGGTGCCACCGTTGTTAGCTGCAAAGACAAAGTTGCAATTGCTCGGGCCGATTCGCTCACCGCGTTGCTGGCCGAGGTCAACAAATCACGTGATTCACTCAGCGCGGTCGTGCAGGGTGCGACGGGTGACAAGGATCGCGCACTCGAGCAGGTCGTCGAGGCCACCAAGTTTGCCGATCAGGTGGACGCAGAGTTGCGTCAGGTGCGCGACTTGCAAGGTAAAGTTGCCGTTGGTACGTCCGATGAATCAGGCAAGACGCAAGCGGTGAGCGCGCAGAAGGACATCCTCGCGCGCCTCAAGATTCTGCGTCAGCGACTCGCGGCGCGACAGACGCAAGTTGCCGCGTTGTTGGATACGCTCAAGCGTTTCCGGGCCGATTCGTCGGTGGCGGTAACCCTGCTGGCCGATTTACAAACACGCCTCGCGTCGCGCGACAAAGAAATCGGCGTCGCTCAAGACGAAGTGAAAGCGCTCCGGACCGACATCGCGGTGCTCACCAGTGAGAAGGCCGTGTTGAAAGACACCGTCGTCGCGATGGACAAACGTGAGAACCATGTGTTTTACGCGGTGGGCACACGCAAGCAGTTGTTGAGCGATGGGGTCGTTACCGAAGAAGGAGGCTCACGCGGTTTGCTGATCGTGAAACTTGGCAAAACATTGGTGCCCGCGCGCGCGCTCGACGAATCGAAGTTTGTAGGCGCCGATCGTCGCGAAGTGCTGACTATTCCATTGCCGCGTGCTGACAAGTCGTATCGCATTGTATCGCGGCACGACGTTGGCCTCATCGAAATTGGCAAGAAAGAAAAGGACGGCAGCTTCCGGGGCGAATCCATTCGCATCACCGATCCGGCCAAGTTCTGGGCCGCCAGCCGCTATCTGATCATCACCGAGAAGTAATCCGCTCCCTTGCGGGTCGCTTTTTGATGATCGGAGAGAAGTCATCAGCTGGCCTGTAATTTGTTGAACGAAAACAGGGTGTTGTTGCACATCAAATGTGCCGCAACACCCTGATCTGCAACCACGTCCTGTGTCGGCCGTCAAATGTGCGACAGCACTCTGTCTCCAACGGCACCACCTTCACTGTGCCACTCCAGTTCTTCCCGGGTAAGTGGACGAATGGCAAGATCGACGGCTAACCAAGTTGTTTTCGCGAATGGATAACATACGAAGCATCCAATGATCATCAGAATGCCCGTGACCCAGGTGAGCAGCGTCCAAGGCGTGTCCGGGTACGTCACCGCGATACACGCGAAGGCACCAACCCAAAGGATTGCTTCAACCATGCACAGATTGAGCAGATACGCGCCAACGAAATAATCATCTTCGCCGCGCTGCATGCGAAGCCCGCAGGTTGGGCACTGCTTTTTCAGTGTGAAAACCGTTTCGAAAATTCCGCTCCCGCCACAGTGAGGGCAGCGCAACATCAGCGCACGCCACAACATGCGCTTACGGGAAGGAAGTCGAAAATCAATTGGGACTGACGCAGGTGCTGGTAGCGCGAGGGACTGCATATAAGTTCGTTACCGCTCCTTCAGCTTGCCCATGAAATCGCTGAGGTAAGCGCCCCATATTTTTGGAAGTGAATGTGTGCCGTGCCCCCGTGTCTCGGGGGTAATTGGCAACAGGATGAACTTCGTGTTCGGCATCATCGCGGCGTATTTCTCGGCGAGCCCGAGTTCTGGAGGATTCACAAAGTCATCGGCCGAGTTGATGTACAGCGCCGGCGCGGCAATTTGCGCCAGGTGCGACGACGGATCGTAGTCGCGAGACGAATCAAATTGATAGAGAAAGTCGTTCGCATCTGTGCTTTTCATGCGACCATCGAGATACGCGCGAATAACTTCATCGGCTTTGTCGCGCGTTGGCGCCTGCGAATGTTGCACGAGCGGCGCGGTGCCCATGATGTACAACATTTCCATCGCGCCGCGCAGTCCCGGTGGTTGTGTGGTGTAGTTGCCGTTATTCCACATCGGATCATTGCGAATGTTGTCCATCGCCATGGTGCGAATCATGCGATTGCGTCCCGCGATTTGTGTTGGTACGCACGCAAGTGGTGCGAGTCCATCCATGAAGGTCGGATACATGTACCCCCACACCCACGCCTGCATGCAGCCCATGGACGTTCCCATGATGAGGCGCAGGTGATTCACGTTGAGTCCGTCGTTCAGCAACTTGTATTGCGCGACGACCATGTCGTCGTAGTTGTATTTCGGAAACTTCGCACGCAGTCCGTCGCTGGGTTTTGTTGAACCCCCATGGCCAATGCCATCGGGCAGGACGATGTAGAATTTGCTGCTGTCGAGCAGTTTCCCGGGGCCAAAAAGTTCGCCCGCGTAGGTCGCACTCATGAAGCTGCGTCCGCTGCCGCCCGTGCCGTGGAGGACGATGACGGCATTTCGAACTTTGCCCTGCGCGTCTTTTTGAGGCCGGCCGAGCGTCGTGTAGTGCAGCTTGAGCTCGGGCATCACTTCGCCGGTGCTGAACTTGAAGTTCTTGACCACGAAGTCGGCTTGGTGACCGGCGTTGCCCCATCCGCCACCCCCTTGCGCGTTAGCGAAGCAGGCAAAGGTCAGCGAGGCAATGAGCCCCATCCAAGCAGAGCGACCGGAAACCACACCCATTCGAACCTCCAGGCACAAGCCTACGAGAAGTGACGGTCCGTGAACGATAATCGATGAGGCGCGCCTTTGGCTGCAGTGAGTTGTTGGCCCTTTTCGGCTGCAGTCAGTTGTTGGGCGTCTTTGGCTGCAGTCAGTTGTTGGGCTTCTTTGACTGCAGTCAGTTGTTGGGCGTCTTTGGCTGCGGCCCTTCCGAGGCCGCTCGGCCCATTCGGCCATTAGGCTGCTTTTGGTTGTTCGGCCCTTCGGCTTCCGTAGGCTTCTTTGAGGTTGTTCGGCTCTTCGGCTTCAGTAGCTCGCCCGTGCCGCCGATACCCAACCCAAGCACTCCCCTACCCGCCACTTCTCTCCCGGCCGCACCAATGCTCCGTCACTACTCCGTAAAAGCGCGCCTGTTTGCCACGTTCGGCGGCCTGTTGGCGATCGCCTTGGCCATCGGCGGTCTGGCGCATTCGCGCATTTACACACTGCAGCAGGCGAACCGTTTTGCAATTCAGGACGTCGCCCGGCAGGTCACCGCGACCAACGCACTGCTGGATGCGGTCAACGAGGCCGCACGTGGGAAACTTACGGTGTTTGCCGTGGACAAGGGCGCCATCGCGGACGGTGCCACGCAGCAGGTGTCGGCCGCACGTCAGCGCATCAACGCGGCGTACGCGCGACTGGACTCGTTGCAAGCCGATTCCGCGACGCATGATGCGGGCGTGCAAAGAAGGCTGGATGCGATCAAGATACTTCGCAAGACGCATGCTGCGGCGTTCGACAGCGCGGCTGCGCTTGAGAGCGCCGGCAAGAAGGTTTTGGCGCAGGACATGCTGGGGACCGCTGTACTGCCCAGTCTGTCGGTGTACGTGAATGCGATTGCCGGCCTGAGCGTATACCAGCAACAGCGCGCGACCGATGCCGCGCAGGCTGCGGAAGGTGCCGCCGACAATGGCCTGTTCATGTTGGCGGTGTTGGTGTTCCTGGCGGTCACGTGCGGCTCGTTTATGGCGTATCGCGTATGGCAAAGCATCACGATTCCTCTGGCAGCGCTCACGATTTCGGCCAAGCGGATGTCGCTCGGTGAAGTCGATGTGGTCATTGCGAATGGGAACGCGCGCGACGAGGTGGCAACTCTCGCGTTGGCGATGCAGGAAGTTGCGGCCGCGCAACGCGCACTGGCCGCGGCCACTCAAAAGCTGGCGAACGGCGACATCACCATTGCCATCCCCGTGCGCAGCGAAGCTGATATCGTTGGCCTGGCCGCGCTCCAAGTGCGTAACACCCTTGCCAGTTTGACGGAAGAAATTGGCGTACTCTCGCAGGCCGCGAGCTCCGGGCGCCTGTCTGAGCGCGCGCCTGCCGACAAGTTTCAGGGCACGTTTCGGACGCTGATTGTTGGATTGAATGACACATTGGACGCGCTGCTGTCCCCAACGCTCACCGCGCGCTCGGTGCTCGAACGGATTGCACAACGCGATCTTTCCGCACGTATGCCCACGCAGTACCACGGTGATCACGCGGCGCTTGCGAATGCGATCAACGCTGCGGGAGTGGCGTTGGACACCGCCATGCACGATGTACAACAATCGGCGCAGCAAGTAGCGGGCGCGTCGGAACAGATTGCGCAATCGAGCACACTGCTGGCCAGCGGCGCCAGCGAACAGGCCACCGCGCTGGAAGAAATCGCCAGCAGTTTGCAGGACATGGTGGTTCTGGCGCGACAGAACGCCACGGGTGCAACCCAGGCGGCAGCGTTGGTATCGGAAGCGCGCAGTTGTACCGTCGCCGGAATTGCGAGCACCGTGCGACTGGAAGCCGCCATGTCCGACATTCGTTCCGCCAGCGATCGTACGGCGCGAATTGTTCGCACGATTGAAGAGATTGCGTTTCAGACCAATCTGCTGGCACTCAATGCCGCGGTCGAAGCCGCGCGCGCCGGCGACGCTGGCAAAGGATTCGCAGTGGTCGCGGACGAAGTGCGCTCGTTGGCACTACGCGCGGCTGATGCAGCGAAACAGACGTCAGAGTTAATTGAAGCTTCAGTACGAAGCGCCGAAGGTGGCTCGGTCATCAGCGGCGAAGTGCAACAGCAGCTGCGCGAGGTTGGCGAGCGTGTGCAAACCGTCGACCGCATGGTCGCTGAGTTTACGCAGGCCAGCAAACTGCAGGAGCGAAATGTGCATCAGATCAGCACTGCCGTTGAGCAGATGAACGGCATTACGCAGCAGAGCGCGTCAAATGCAGAAGAAGGTGCAGCGACCGCGCAAGAGTTGGCGGCGCAATCAACGCAGATGGATCGCATGGTGACCAGTTTTACGCTGAGTTCGGGTGCCGTTTCCACTCCCAAGCCGTCTGGTGCGCGCCGACTGCAGCCATTCAATGCACGGGCCACCGGGTCGCGCAAAACTCACGTTCGCGCGGAACAGCTGATTCCTTTTGACGGCGACGAATCGATCATGTAGCAACGAGTGGGCACCCGCTGCAGCGCGCGTGCCCGGACGCCACTACGGCTTCGAGTCGGCGTGCGTCAACCCGTCACGCTGCAAGGCATCGCGCACACGCGCCCGCAGATCAACCACAGCAGCGGCCGGCACGGTGGGCAATTCGATCTGTTGCAGAAATGCGCGACAGAACTCCATGTGCTCATGGCAACCGATACATGTGGCCAGGTGCGCGCGGATTTGTTCCGTACGTTCCGCCGGCAATTCGTTATCCAAATAGTCCCACAGCTCGCGCATTGCCGTGCGGCAGTCGATTGGAGCAATCGTCACGATGGTAGCTCCCCATGTTGATTCGGAGAAGTGCTGCTGAACGAGGCCGGCGTCGGCGTTGCTGGTAGAGAGTAGCCCGCGTCTCGCGCGAACTCGATGAGCGCGGTTTGCAACTGCCGGCGCGCGCGAAACAACCGTGATCGCACGGTGCCGATTGGCAATTGCAACTCCGCGGCGGCTTCGGCGTAGCCCTGCCCTTCGACGTCTACCAGTACTACCACAAGACGGTGCGCGTCGGAAAGTTCCGAAAGCGCTTTTTGAACGGCCGGGCCGAGGTCAACACGATCGAAAACGCGATCCAAACCTTCGTCACGTGCGGACTTGTGCAGCGACACCGCTGCCAGTGCATCGAGTTCCAATTCTTCATCAACGGAAACAACGCGCATTTCGCGTTGTCGCTGCCGAAGAAACGTGTGCCGACAGATCGCGAACAACCAACGACGCGGGTCGGACGACATGTCGAAGGTTTGCCATGCGCGGAATGCGCGCAGAAAGGTCTCCTGTACGAGGTCGTCCGCGTCGCTTTCGTCTCGGGTCAGCGCGCGCGCATAACGCATGACCGACTCAAGGCATCCAAGCATGGCTGCTTCGAATTCGGCACTCGCCGGTACGTCGGGGGACGTCGAGTTTGAGGGCATGATGGTTATTTAGACATAGTGACGCCAACGAGTTCCAACAGAAGCAAATGGAACCAATTGGAGAATTGGCGACTTGCTCGCGGCAGAGTGGGGCGTTTGACAAGTCCCCGTCGCGCCGGCCACCTGACCTTTTCTTCTCCTGCTCACTCCGGAACCCGTCAACATGCGCACTTCCATGTCAACGCAATTTGTCAGATTGTTCACAACGTCAACTCGGATGGCTGTTAGCGGTCTTCTGTTCGCCAGTTCAGCGACGATTGCTTCACGCGCCTTGGCGCAGGACGGCGGACTTCCCGTTGGCACCAAAGCGCCTGCCGCCGCTGTGGAGATGTTGGATGGCAAACCCGCCAATATCTCCCAATTCATCGGCAAGACTCCCGTAGTGGTGGAGTTCTGGGCCACCTGGTGCCCGCTTTGCAAGAAGCTCGAACCGCAATTCAAAGCAAGTCAGCAAAAACATGGTCAGGCCGTAACGTTTTTGTCGGTTGGCGTGCCAACGAATCAGACACGCGAACGGCAGCAGGCGTACGTCACGGAAAAAATGTTAGGCGGAACGTTTGTGTTTGACTCCGCCGGCAACGCGATGAGCGCTTACAAGGTGCCGCATACTTCACATGTACTGGTGTTGGACAAACAGGGCATGATTGTGTACAACGGCACCGGCACCGAACAGGACCTGGAAGCCGCAATTTCGAAGGCGCTCATGAAGCCCAACCAATAACGGCTATCCCGGAAGAATCAGCGACGTCTCCGTGGCATAACGTTCGGCAAATTTTCGCAGTACCATCGTGATTGGTACTGCGACGATCGCGCCGATGGGGCCAAGGACCCAGCTCCAAAATACCAAGGCCACAATCACAACCAGTGGCGAGAGGTCAAGTCCCTCCGCCATAATGCGCGGTTTGAGTACGCTGTCCACGATAAAGTTAAGCACACTGTAGAACACGGCAACGACGATGGCCGTAGTCCAACCGTACTGCACCAACGCCAGCAGCAGCGGCGGCACGAGTGCGAAAACAAAACCTACGGCCGGCACGAAGTTCATCAGAAAGAACAATACCGCCCACGTAAATGCGAAGTCGACGCGCAGATACAGGAGAAGACCGAGCGCCAGTGTTCCGTTGATCAGGCCGCACAGTCCCGTAATGGCTACGTATTTGCGCATGTCGACAAAGTGTGATTCCAGCGCCGCGGCGCGTTCGCGGTCACGTGCCTTCGCCGTCGCGCTTTCGCCGCGACCAAGCAGTGGCAACGCAAACGCGAGCAACAGCACCACAAATAATGCATCACTCAACGCCTTACCGAGAATGCGCACGGTCTGCGACGCAAAACCGAGAACCTTTTGCGGATCGAGGGCCTCTTCGGTGTTGAGATGTGACGTGTCGATGCCGTGCGATTGCAGTTCGGCAAAGAGAGAATCACGCAACGCCGTCAATTTCGGCGCGTAGCTGGGCAACCGTGATGCCATTTCGGCAACGGATGTGCCCACAAACAGAATAACGCCAATCAACCCCAGCAGCAGGACGAGCACCGTGAGTACAGTGGCAATGGGCCGAGAGACGCCGCGCTTCACCAGCCATTGTTGCACCGGTAGAATCATCGGAACAATAAGCAAAGCCAGTAGCAGCGGGTTCGCCACGGCCGAGGCTTCTCTCAATCCTGTGATGATGATGACCGAACATGCGCCTGCCAGCAGCAGGCGAAGCAACGGAGTTATCGAAATACGCTCAGCCATAGCGGTACAATGATTTAGGTGACGCGGCCCCACCGTTCACATCGCAACGCACTTAGCGCTGCATTCGGCCGCCGCCTTGTCCACGCATCAGCGCTTCAACCTCGTTAACACTCACCCGGTTGACATCACCCGGAATCGTGTGCTTCAGGCAGCTCGCTGCAGTAGCATACTCCAGAGCATACCTCGCGCCCCGGTCATTCAGCAATCCGTAAAGCAGTCCCGCGCTGAAGGCGTCGCCCGCTCCAACGCGATCAACAACTTCCGTGACCTCGTACGCCTGGCTGACCAGGAACTCCTGGCGACTCTGCAAACACGCGGACCAGCGATAGTTGCTGGCGCTGGACCCCTCACGCAACGTGATGACCTGCATGTGCAGGTTGGGAAACTGCGCCAACACATCATCGGTCAGGCGTTGGTACCACGTGGTGTCCACGCCGCCTTCCGGCTCAGGCGCTTCGGGAACGATCCCAAGCATGGTTTGACAATCACCACGTCCGGAAATGCCGATGTGCACCTGATTCACAATTGCACGCATGACGTCCGCCGGCTGTTTACCGTAGCGCCATAAATTGCCGCGAAAGTTGTAGTCGCACGAAACCGTGAGGCCGAGTTCACGTGCAACGGTCACGGCCTCGAGCGTGATTTGTGCAGCGCTCTCGCTAAGCGCCGGAGTAATGCCACTCACATGCAGCCATGTCGCGTTCGCGAAAATATCGCGCCACTTGAACGCGGTGGGACTGATAAGTGAAAGGACGGAATCGGCCCGATCATAGATGACGCGGCCGGGGCGCTGGCCTGCGCCCGCCTCGAGATAATACGTACCGATGCGGCCTTCCTGCTGCACGACGTGCTGCGTGTGGATCCCGAAGCGGCGCAGTTCACCAATGGCCGCATCGCCCAGCGCATTTGTTGGAAGCGCCGTGACAACGGCGACGTCGATACCGTCGTTGGCCAACGCCGCGGCAACGTTGGCTTCGGCACCGCCAAATGTGGCTTCGAGATGACCGGACTGCATCAGCCGTTCATAACCCGGCGCTTTGAGGCGAAGGAGCAATTCACCCAATGCCACCACGTGCGGCGTAGACAGGCTCACGAGATGCGCGCAATTGCTGACATTTCGCGCATGGTGTCGGTGGTCTCGCGCTCGATGCGGGTAAAGTCGCCGGTGGTCATCCATGACTCCGGCGCCATCCAACTGCCGCCGCACGCAAGCACGCGACCCGTTGCGAGGTAGTCGGACATGAGCGTGCGTTTCATCCCGCCCGTGGGAATAAACTTGACATCGCGATACGCACCACACACCGCTTGCAGATACCGCAATCCACCAGCGGGTTCGGCCGGGAAAAATTTCAGCACGGTAAGACCGAGTCGCATGGCTGACTCGATTTCGGTTGGTGTTACAACGCCCGGAAAAATCGAAATCGATCGCGATTGACAATAGGTCACGACTGCCGGATTGAGCCCCGGCGAGACAATAAATTGCGCGCCCGCGTCGATGGCATCGGCCGCTTGTTTCTCATCGAGCACCGTTCCCGCACCCACCGTTACGTCCGGACGCTCGGCGCTGATGCGACGAATGGACTCGAGAGCCGATGCAGTGCGAAGCGTAACTTCCGCAACGGGCAATCCCCCGCGCGACAGCGCGTCCGCCAACGGAATGGCGTGCGACGATTCTGGAATGACCAACACCGGCAACACGCGCAATGTACTGAGCTGGCTGACAACATCGCGGGTGACACTCATGTGAATTCAGGTGCGGTGTGAAACGTGATTGCCCGTGGCTGCTTGCGGGAACTCTACAAGCTAACCTGGGGGCGCTCCCAATCCCTCCCACAGCCCCTGCAGATACATCGCACCCAGCGCGCGATCGTGCAATCCATACCCGGGCCGTCCTGTTTCTTCCCAGATCATGCGGCCATGATCTGGCCGCATTGGCCCATCGAATTGGTTCGCTCTGAGTGCCCGCAGCACTCCACTCATGTTCACGTTGCCGAATTGTGTTGGGTGTGGGGCTTCGTTGAATTGTTTGACACCCGTGCGTAATACGTTGCGACAGTGCATGAAGTGAATGCGGTGCCGACGCGCAAATTCGCCGACCATGGCCGGCAGATCGTTGTCTGGACGCGCCCCCAACGAACCGGTGCAGAAGGTGAGGCCATTGGCCGGTTGGTCAACGAGCGACAGCAATCGGCGGAGAGCGTTTGCGCAGGTGATGATGCGGGGAAGGCCGAACACGGGCCACGGCGGATCGTCGGGATGAATGGCAAGCTTGACGCCGACGCTGGCCGCAACGGGCACGACGCGAGCCAGGAAATACGCCAGATGCTCCCACAACTTTTCTTCGTCCACCTGCCGCCACTCCGCCAGTAGCGCGTTCAGTTCATCGGCGGAGTACGCTGCGCCCCACCCGGGCAATTCTCCCGTGCCGCGCGACAAATCAACACGATTGAGCGCATTGTCGTCGTACGCGAGCGCCGTTGATCCGTCGGCGTTCCGCATCGCGAGGTCAGTCCGCGTCCAATCGAACACAGGCATGAAGTTGTAACACACCACGGGTACGCCCGCGTTCGCCACTTGCCGCAGACTTTCGCACCACGCGTCGATGTACCGATCGCGAGATGGCCGCCCAAGTTTGATGTGCTCGTGCACCGGAATGCTCTCAACAACAGACCAGCGCAAACCCGCATTGCCAATGTGTGACGCGATGCGATCAACTGATGCGGCCGTCCACGCATCACCAACAACAATTTCGCTCACGGAGCTCACAATCCCCGTAACTCCCGGAATTTGTCGGATGTGTTTCAACGAGACAGGATCGTCCGTGCCAAACCACCTTAGCGTCATCTCCATCAGTTCGATACCGTTCCAATATTGGAGGTGTCGCGCACGAGCTCGAACGCGCGCGCGATGGAGCGCGGGTCAGCCACGTGGAGACAACCGCTCAACAGCCTGCATCGCCGCGCGAATATAGCCGAGTGCGTAGGCCATGCCGGCGTGCCACGGGGCGCCGCACGTCATTTCCGGTGTGTGGTCAGGAATGATCACGCCGTCATACCCAATGTCGCGCAGTTGTTGCACCACGCGAATCATGTCAATGTCGCCTTCGTCCACGAACACTTCCTGATAGTGCGGGACTTTTCCGCGCACGTTGCGAAAGTGCACATAACCAATCTTGCCCTGACGACCAAAGTGCTCTACCGCGTCATACACATCGCCTTGCGGCATCTCGGCAATGGAACCGAGGCAAAATTCCAACGCACTCGCTTTGCTCGGAACGAGATCCAACATGCGCTGATATTTGTCGGGCCGATTGACCAGGCGCGCCGTTCCACGCAGCACTTCGGTTGGCGGATCGTCCGGATGCAGTGCCATTCGCACACCATTCTCTTCGGCAACGGGAAGAATTTCTCCCAGAAACCATTCCAGTCGTTGCCACAGCTCGGTGTTCGATACGGGCGCAACAATTCCCTCGGGCGCGTTTGGATCGTACACCATATTCCACACCATACCGTTGGGCATCGGTATCGTGGTGTCGACCGCAGATTCGTCGTATACCAACGCTTTTGCGCCGCCGCGCCCGTATGGCCCTTTCGTCCATCCCCATACACCCGCAATGCTGAAGTTGTATCCCATGATTGGAATGCCGACTTTGCCAATCATCTGAATCGTGCGCTTGAGCGTTTCCATTTGTTCGCGCTTCTTCGGTCCATCAAGCAACACATCGTACCAGTGCGACGGATCAAAGTTTTCGATCGCTTCCCAAACCAGTCCGTTGGATTCAATCTCTTTCTTGATTGAAACGAGATCGTTGTAATTCCACGGGTTGTCCTGATTCTGTGTGACGCCCCAACCCAGTCGATTGGGACCACTGGTAAGATTTGGTGACGCACCCGCGAAATAGTTCACCAGGTGCACCACCAGATGTGAAACACCCGCCTGCGTGGCAAATTGGAAGTTGTCGGTTGTGAGCAAACTGCGATACAAGCCCAGCCCAAGCTTCATGCTAGACTCCCGTGTAAGCACTGAAGCCGCCGTCAACCGGAATCACCACACCCGTAACAAAAGACGAGGCGTCGCTGCAGAGAAATTGCAACGCTCCACTCAGTTCATCGGCGCGACCAAACCGGCCCATGGGTGTGCGTGCCACAATCCGTTCGGCGCGTGGTGAATACGAACCATCTTCTTTTATGAGCACGGCCCGATTTTGTGTAGAGACAAAGAAGCCAGGAGAAATGGCATTGACGCGAATGCCTTCACCGCACTGCCGCGCCAGATCAACCGCGAGCCATTTCGTGAAATTCTCAACGCCGGCCTTCGCGATCGAATACCCCATCACGCCACTGATCGCTTGCGTGGCCGCCATCGACGAAATGTTCACGATGCTCCCCTTCTTCTGGCGCGCCATCACTTCGCCAAACACCAGCGATGGAATAACCGTGCCGTGCAAATTGAGGCGCAGTGCTTCGTCGAACGCGTCAAGCGGCATGTTGAACGGCGTCACGCCATCGGTGCGCGCGCGCGCCACGTTCCCGCCCGCCGCGTTGACGAGTATGTCAATCGTGCCCCATTCGCCAAGGATGCGATCGCGGCCGGATTTAAGCGACGTTTCATTGAGCGCGTCGGCGACCACCGCCATAGCCGTCGCACCGTACTCGTTCAATTCGGCGGCCTTCGCGACGGCTTCCTCGCGACGGCGGCCCAATACAGCAACACGTGCGCCGGCCCGCGCCAGCGTGTCGGCCATGCTGCCGCCAAGCACGCCATACCCTCCAGTGACCACCGCTACGCGATCGGTCAGGTCAAACGGTGAATCGTTCATTAGTTGAGAGGTGTTGCGGTGGGATCCCACTGTTGCAGCACTTGCTGCACGTTCTGAAGATGTCCGCGCATCCGCGCGACGGCCAACTGCGTTTGATGTTGCTTGAGCGCGGCAACAATGGCCAGATGTTCTTCGTGATCGGCTTCGCGGGTATTTTGAATATTCAGGATCAGGCGCTGCTCGCGCGAGAAAAGTTTTGTGAGCACTCCCAGCAGCTGTTGCAACACCGAGTTGCCCGACGCAATCGCAACCTGCTGATGAAACGCGAGATTGGTTTCGTTCAACACGGTATCATCATGCAAATGTTCACCGGCCCGGCGCAGCAACCGATCCATCTCGGCAAACTGTTCCGCGGTTGCATGCGTTGAAGCCAGCGCCGTTGTGGTTGTCTCAATTGGAATGCGCGCTTCGATGAGATCGAGGAGTAGTTTCTTGGAAACGGCGTGGTCAAAGACTGGGTTGGCAATCACCAGCGATTCTTCGACGCAGCCAACGTACACGCCCGAACCATGCCGGATTTCGACGACCCCCACCGCCTCCAGCGTCTTAAGCGCTTCGCGTACGGTCGGTGCGCCGACCCGAAAATTGCCGGCCATGACCGCAATCGACGGCAACCGCTCGCCTGCTGCGTAGGCGCGTTTCCGGATAAGCTGCCGAATCTTCTGCGCGAGTTCGTCGGCAAGGCCTTGACGCGCGACGGGCTGGATTAGGTCGTGCATGTGAAAGGCCACCGGGAAGAAAACAAGTCATAATATGACTTGATAAATGTCACACCGAGTAGTTGGCGTCAAGCGGAGAACTGCCACCCGCCTTTTAGAATTGTGCAGGGTTTCATCCGCACCTTCACCTCACGCTTCCGATGGCCAAGACCGTTACCGCCGCGATCATGCGCGCCCCGCATCAGCCTATCGAAATGGGTGAGCTGCCATGGCCCGAACTGGCCTCAGGGAGCGCCATGTTGAAGACGCTGTACTCCGAGGTGTGCGGCACCGATGTTCATTTGCATCACGGACGCCTGGCGGGTGTGCCGTATCCGATCATTCCCGGACACGTGTCGATTGGCCACTTAAGTGAAATTCGCGGCACCGTGCGCGACCTGCATGGCGTGCCGTTTAAAGAAGGTGACCTTGCGACCTTCCTCGACGTGCACGAAACGTGCGGACAGTGTTACGAGTGCCTCGTCACGAAGCAAACCACGCGCTGCCCGTCGCGGCGCGTCTACGGCATCAGCTACGGCACAAGCGATGGACCGCTGGGCGGTTGGGCCGATCACATCTGGATGAAGCCTGGTGTGCGCTTGTTGCGCGTTCCCGAGGGTGTTGATCCGGCACAGTTTATTGCCGGCGGATGTGGATTGGTGACCGCCATGCACGCTGTCGAACGTGGGGATTTGCGACTCGGGAATTCGGCCGTCGTCTTGGGGGTTGGACCCGTCGGTCAGGCCGCGATCGCGCTGGCGAAATTGGCGGGCGCCTATCCGGTCATCGCAATTGGTGCCCCACAATCGCGCCTTGACTTTGCGCTGCAAATGGGGGCGTCACACGTCGTTCCGCTTTCACTTTCACCGGATGAACGCGCGGCCGCCGTGCGCGATGCCAATGGTGGACGCGGTGTGGATGTCGTGATCGAGGCGGCCGGCGACCCGCGCGCCGTCAGTGATGCGCTCAACATGGTGCGTGATGGCGGGCGCGTCGTGATTGTCGGCCAGTACACGGATGCGGGGGACATTGATATCAATCCGCATCGCCAGATCAACAAGAAACACGTGGAAATACGCGGGTGCTGGGGTTGCGATTACTCACACTTTCACGGCGCGTTGCAGATTCTCGCGCATCAGGGACGCGACTTGCCGTGGACGCAGGCCATCTCGAAACGATTCACGCTGGCACAGGCGAACGAGGCGTTAGCGGCGGTAGCAAATCGCGAAGTGGTCAAGGCGCTGATCGTCCCAAACTGATTGGTTATTCGGGCTTGCCAACCGTGAACACCAGATAGTCCGCGTATTTGCGCATCGACTTCGCATCGACGCCATCAATGTCGAGTGTTGGAATAATCTTGATCACCATGTGTTTCGCGTCCTTCGCGCGACGCAGGGCACGATCGGCGGTGCCCAATGTGTAGTCGGTGTGGAATGAGCCATTCACGTGCACCACAAGCGCACCGTTGCCGCGCGTGCGTGCATCCGTGAGTGCGCGCGCTACTGATTCGCCCATGGTTTCATCTTTGACACATTGCGACTCGTAATAGCGCTGCTCGGTAGCTGTCGCCGCGACTGCAAGTTTTTTCGCGGAGTCGTCACTGACCGAGGGACCGCGCGCCGGTACGCCATGTCCCGCGCCGTTCATCGCTTCGCTGAACCACGACTTGAAGAGCTTGGCGTATTGATCGTTCGGGCACGATAGTTCAGCGGCCACTTGCGTCCGAATACCCTTGGCGAGCGTATCAAGCGCTTTGAGACCGCCTTTCGCGACCGCTGCCGCTAGCGGACGCGGTACGTTCGCTGCCACAACTGGCCACGTGTTGGCCTTCGCGATTTCCACCAGCGGACGATAGTTCGTGGAGTATTTCGGCCACGGATGCGAACGCGCCAGAAATGTTGACTCGTCGATGGTGTTGTTGAGATACGCGTTGACGTCGGATTGCACATCACGCTCAAACATTTCCATTGACACCACAACCGGTCCACCCGTTGGGCCGCGCCGGCGCGCAATACCTTCCAGCAGCGCCAACTCCAGTGCCTGCACCGGATCGGTGTCGTGTTGCTCGCCAACGAACACGAGGTCCATACCGTTGGCGCGTTGCACCAACGTTTCGAAATCAATCCACTGCTTCTTTCGTGAATCGTACACACGATTGGGAACGTACTTCGCGTGCGGCGCGGTCTTGGCCACTGTTGCAGCCGTGCGTTCGGATGCGGTTGACTGCGCGGACACACTGACTGCAGTACACGCTGTCAGGACGGCGAATGTCATGCTACGCAGCAACACCTAAAATCTCGTCCGGATTCCAGCGGTCAGAGTACGCCCCGGAATGATCGTGACGTTGTCGGGTTCACCGCGCTGCAGGTTAAGGAGATTTTCTCCGCCAACCACCAATGAGAATTCACGCATGAACCGATACGATACATTGCCGCGCAAACGCGTGGCGCCGTCGTAGGTGCGCCAATATTCCCGCAGGTGCGAGCCAGTAACCATGTTGGCATCAAACCCCGGCACCTGTCGCTGCTCGGCCAGCAACAGCTGATCGTAGTTGATCCAATTGGACGCGCGGGCCGCGGTCAATGACATTGCCCAACGCGATGACGTGTAGTTGGCCTGCAAACTGAAGGTTTGCGCCGGTACCTCCAGCATGCGATCGCCCGACCGCAATTCGCCGCCATATTGTTGCGCGACATGTTGCACGCGACTGTCAACGAGTGAAACGCCGCCCACGAACGTCCAGCGACCAACAAGCGAAGTGGCTTGCAATTCCCAGCCGCGGTTGGTGATTGCACCAACATTCTGCAGTTCGTAGGCGATTCCCGGTTCTGGCTGTTTTCCACCAAGGCGTCCAGGGGTTGGCACCGCAACTGCCTGGATCAATCCCGTGGCGCGCTGATCAAAACGGGTCACATGAAAGCCGAGCGAATTTCCAAACGAAACGTCCGCGCCAAACTCAACGCCCGACTGCGACTCAGGCTCGAGATGGCGGAGAGAGCTTAACAGCAAATGTGAATTTTGTGCGGAAAAGAATCCGGAAGTCTGGCCACTCATCCACGTAACCGAACGCAACGCACTCGTTGATGGGCGAATACCCTTGCCATACGACGCGCGCAGCTTGAGCGTCTGACCATCCTTCTCGCGGACATACGCCGCGCCCAGCATTGGCAACAGACTGACACGGGCCGGTGATGAGAAGCCAGTGGTACGCTCAACACGTCCGCCAGCCGACAGAAACAGATTGTCGTGGAGGCTGGTGTTGACTTGTGCCAGCACGCCCGCGGTGTTGGACCAAACTGAAGTGGCCTGGGCCAGTGCGGCAGCGCGCAGTGAGAGTTCCCCACCGCTCATTTCGCCCTGCGTTTCCAACTGCTGTCGCGTCGCCGAATGTTCGGCGCCAAGGGTCAAGGTCGTTTGTGCACCTTCGTCCGATCCAAAACGCGCCACACTGCGCATCGACAAGGTCGTGCGATCGGACTCGCTGTGTGCCAACGGGGTGAGCAAATCGTTGCGCGTCGGCAGGCCCTGGGTCGGCACGCCGTTCATCTGATAACCGTCGGCGCCCGCGACGAGTGTGTGCGTCCAACGCGCGTTCTGCATGAACGTCGTTGTGGTGCCCACCGTGTATTGCCGCAGCGATTGCGACGAGTCGGCGCTGGTTTCCGCCAATCGACGCTCGGCCGCGATATCGGTATTGGCGCCGGCCTGCATTGTTGGGGGCAGCCCCCCTTGCTGCGTTGAAAAGCCCCAATTGTTTGGCGTGCTGAGCGATGTTTGCGGTGCGTTTGAGATGCCTGACAGCAATGGACTGGCCAATGTTCCCGCATCCTTGGCAGCAAACCGGGCGACACCCGTGAAGACGGTGCGCGATCCCACGAGTCGAACATCACCATCCCCCAACAATGAACGCGCGGCGCCGCCCGGGATGTAATTGCCAACCGTTCCAACATTAAGGCCCAAGCCGAGCGATCGACGACCAGTACCTGCGCGAAGGCCAAGTGAATGATCCTGCACAAACGTGCCGCTCGAATAGTCGCTTGTAGAGTGTCCGGCACGCGTGCTCAGTGAAACGAGTTTTTCGCCGGCATGTGCGCCGTCATGACGTGAAATGATGTTGATGACGCCGCTGATTGCGTCCGCGCCATACAGCGCCGCACCCTGCGGTCCACGAATCACTTCAACGCGATCGATGCGCTCGGGATCGATTTGGGTGAGCACCAACGGATTCGCGACTTCAATTCCGTCGATGTAAATTTTGGGCGAAGTGACGCCAAATGAACTCGCGCCACGAAATCCGCCAAAACGTCCGACAGTTGACGACGGCGATTGCGGCCACATCCAAACGCCGGGCACCGCGCCGTCGAGGGCGGCGGCCAACGACGTGGCATTGGCGCGAACCAATGTTGCACCGTCAATCACTTCGAGCGCGAACGGAGAACTGCGTTTCCTGCCGCCGTCCGCTGTTCCGGTTACGACTATTTGCTCCAGCTGCGACACGGTGTTGAGCCGCTCGGGCAGTGGCGCCGGTTCACTGGCTGTGGGTGCACGCGCCGGAGCGAGTACGACATTGTCCGCATCTATTGCAAGAGGGCGGAGTTGCGTGGAGCGCAGCAACTCGGTCAGCACCACCCCGGCCGAGATCTTGTCGAGATCGAGGCACACGCGACGATCGGGCGGCAGCAAATCGGAGCTATAGGTGAGTCGCACTTTGGCGACGGCCGCAACCTTTTCAAGTGCCGCGCGAAGCGAAAGGTCGGGCTCGTTCAGGCTGATCGCGCGATCGAGTGGGGTTGGAAAAAGCCGCGTTATCCCATCGGGCGATATGGACGAACGCGACAAACACAACGGCTTGGCGGAGGCCGTTGTGCTGGTGGCGATCATCAGGACCGTGAGTCCAGTCAGTGCACTCACGGCCGTTTTCTTGTTGCGCCTGATGCTCATTTCGGCGGGTGAACTCCGCGGATCTTGTTAGTGTTTCTGACGATCTCCCGATCGTTCGACGAACAGTGTGTCGGCACGTTTTGTTACCACAGCACTCCAACTGGCAGCCAGACGTTGCACCACCTTTTCCACCGTCTCGCTCCGGACGAGAATCTGGGTGTTGATCGAGTGTTCTGAGAGGCTGTCGGCCACCACCAGTTTGACACCGTACCAATGTTCCAGATCCGCCTTCACCTCGGCCCACGGTGCATCAACGTACACCAACTTCCCTACAACCCACGCCGACTCGTCCGGCGTCACTGAACCGCGTTCCGTCACCAGCGTTCCGTCGGTCCGCAGTCGGCCCCGATCGCCGGCCGCCAGTGTGATCGCCTTTGTTCGGCCCGCGGCCGACGAGTCACTCATTGACACAGAGCCCTCCGTCACCGCCACCACTAAACCCTTGCCGCCATCGGCCTTTACCGTGAAGACGGTACCAAGGTCGTTTATAATCGCGGCGCCCGACCGAACCGAAAACGGACGCTTGGCGTCGTGCCGGACTGTGAATTGGGCGGTGCCCTGCAGTTGGACGGCGCGATTGCCCCGCCCGTACGCGCTGGCCACGGTCAATTGACTGCCGGGCGCGAGAATCACACGACTGCTATCGGACAACAGGACGGAATCGCTGGAACCGGCCGATGCCGTATAGACCTGGGGTGCCGCGTCGGCGATGGCTTTGCCCGACGGCCATTGGGTTATGCCCACAGCTGCTGCGGCAGCCGCGGCCGCCGCAATCCCGATAGCGCGTGACCACGAACGTTTCCCTGGTGCGACGGCGCGATCTGCTGCGCGAATTTTTCGCGGCGCGCCAAAGCGAGGTTCTGCTATAGCCGTTAACGACAGAGACGAACCCGTCGTCTCCATTTGTGCATGGACACGCTTGAGCGCACCCTCGACATCGATGGGCCGACCGAACTGCAGCGTACCCTCGGCACGGTTCGGAGCCAATTGAAAGTCCTGGGCACTGGGCGGCAGAAGGCCGTCGAGCGTTGCGACTACCTGCGCATCGCCGGGATGCTCACTCAGCCACTGGCGAATGTCAGCCGCATCACCGGCAGACGATTCGCCCGCGAGGAAACGCCCGAGGGCGTCCCACTGGTCTGGGCTGGGAGAACTGGCGGGGTCTGATGGGTCGAGATGGTCGGTCATTGTCCTCAGGACACCGCACGGGAAGAACACCCTATAACACCGCCGTCACCGATGTCGGCCTTCGGCAAGTATGTTCGCAACCAAGATAGTATACTGCCTGCAGAATGCAGATCCCCGACTCCCGACGACGCGCCCGATAAGTTTGTGACTGATGCGGAACTTCTGGCCGGTCTCCGACGCGGCGAGTCGTCAGCCTTTGACACCATTTTTCGCGATTGGTATCCGCGGCTGGTGCTCATTGCCGACCGCATCGTTGGCGAACGCCAGGTAGCCGAAGATCTCGCGCAGGAAGTGTTTCTCGAGCTGTGGCGCCGCCGAGAAACGCTCGCGCTTGAAACAACCGTTCACGCGTATCTGCTGCAATCCGTGCGGAATCGTTCGCTCAATCATTTGCGCCATGTGCAGGTGCGCCGACGGAGCGTTCCCGACGTCGTGGAAATGTCGGGCAATTCAACACCGGCCGATGCCGAAACTGTGGCCAGCGAACTCGCCGACGCGATTGAACAGGCAATACAATCGCTCACACCACGTTGCCGTGAAGTGTTTCAACTGAGTCGCGAACGCGGTCTCAAATATTCCGAAATTGCGGCACAACTGGGGGTCTCTGTGAAAGCGGTCGAAGCACAGATGGGAAAAGCGTTGCGAACGATGCGCGAACATCTCGCACCATGGTTGCCGGAAACAGAATCGTTGTAACACAACAACAACATGCTCGTGATTCGTTAATTAAGCGTTAACGCGATTCACAAAAAATATTGATACATTGATTTGAACCTACGGCAATGTGATTGCACGACGTTTACATAGGGTTGCAGTATTGATGCGTGTTCTTTTCGCCGAACGCCAGCGCAAACACGCACGACCGATGCGCAATAGTTCTGGCCAACCAAGGGTGTTCAACGATGTCATCATCTACACGGATGATCGTACCTGCAGCAGCGCTGCTCCTGGTTGCGGCGTGCGCCGATAACACGATGCAGTCTCTGAACGGCTCGTTCCTGAACAGTGCCTTCAGTTCAATTCCGGCGGGCTACGATCAAGTGCAATCGAGTTTTGCAGCGGCCACTGACAACACACAGACGGGCGGCCCCGGTGGGCCATGGATGCCGGACCGTCACGGTGGCGGACGTGGGGGTCCCGGATTTGGCGATCTGATGGGCGGTGGTATGGGTCCCGGATTCCTTGGCGGAATTGACGTCGGCCACGGATTGGGACACGGGCCGTTTGGCGATGTTGGCAACGATGCATCGTGCACCTTCTCTGCCGTGACCGGCGATATCACGTGCCCACCATCCACGCGTGATGGGGTCACGCTCACTCGTATTGTCACGTACAAAACTGCCGCCGATATTGCGCAGCCCAAACCCGACAGCACCACGAATTCAGCGCGCACGCGTTTGACCGTGACCGGAACGCGCACGCGTCGTGACAGCGCAACTGCAGTGATTTCGAGCATGAGTGATCGCACGGTCACCGGTCTCGCCAAGGGCAGCACCGCGCGCACGGTGAACGGCACCTCTTCCGGATCGGAAAACACAACCGGCAAGAATGCCGCAGGCACGTTCACCTCACTGCGAATTGCCGCGGATACGACGCGCGCGCTGGTGATTCCGCTTGACGATGGAAGGCCGACGTTTCCGAAGAGTGGTTCGGTAACACGGTACAGCAAAGTATCGGCAACGGTTGCCGGCGGGACGCCGCAGGTTTCAGAACGTCGAGAAACGATCACGTACAACGGCACGGCCACTGCCGCACTGGTCATCATCACCGACGGCGTAACGAAGAACTGCACCGTGGCGCTGCCGCGTGGACGTCCCACCTGCCCGTAAGCCCAATCGTGACACAGCTCGCAATAATAAAAAACCCCAGACCGAGATTCTGATTCTCGGTCTGGGGTTTTGATTTTCGCAGATTACTTGGTTACCGGCGGGACGCTGGCGGTTCCCGGGACACCGTCGTATCGGCACGCAACGTTCCGATCGGCTCCGCCCTGTCGCACCGCCACATTCACGCGATACCGGCGATCGCCGGTCCACTCGGCCACACTAATCTCACGCGCATCGTAACCGCTGCTTTTCACAGCGCGATCGCACACAGACTTGGCCTGCTTTGCGTCACCTTCGATATATCCCAACACTCCTTTCCTCACGTCACCACGCTGCGGTTTGGGCAACGCGACCACTCGCTGCTTGTCGTCGAATTCGCAAGCGGCAATCAACTCACCTCTGTTATCCACGACGCGCATACGGATGTCAACTTGTGTGGGCGATTCAACCAGTTTCGGATTCGCCGTCCGCACCGTGTAACCCACATTTTTCGCGGCACGTTGACAGTAGTCCGCGGCGCGATCGGTTAATCCGACGCCGGTTGCGTTTTCGTATCGGTACTTGAATGGCGGGTGACAGGCGGCTGCACTTCCGGCCAGCAGTAACATGGCCACCAGCAGCGAACCACGTCTCTGTTCTGAATGTTTCTGACCGCTATGTGTTCGTTGCATCATGATTTGTCGGGATAAATCGGTTAAGTGATCGGCTATCCTAATGTACCCGCGAACTTTGCTCTGGCGCATTCTCGCACCGCGAACCACGAGTGTCACTTGGTGTTCATGGTCACACCTGGTCCGCTGTGACAGTGGAATCCGGTTTCTCGGCAAACGCGCGGCGGCATGTCTGTGGACGTGTACTCGACTTGACTCGCACCCGCTTCCGTTCGTCCCTTACTCTTGGGTTTCCTCAGAGAGTGTCGGCAGGTTAGCACGACTCGCCCACAGTTCACCGATCTCGCTCTTTCCCGCGCGCCATGCCTTGCACCACCCTCCTCTACTGCCTTCTGACCGCTGCGCACCCGACACCACCGGCCGATTTCAGTGGCCGCGAACGTCGCCTCGACGTACCAGTCCCCCGTATCGAAACGAGTGTCACGATTGACGGGAAGCTCGATGAACCCGTCTGGCAGCAGGCATCTCGGCTGAAGGACTTTTCGCGCTACGCTCCCACGGATGGCGACGCCGCTGACGACTCGACCGAAGTGTTCGTGTGGTATTCGCCAACGGCATTGCACGTCGGTGTGCGAGCATACGCTGCGCCTGGCACGGTGCGCGCGACGCTCGCGGATCGCGACAAGATGTTCACCGATGATTACATCGGAATTTTCATCGGCACGTTTAACGATGGACGACAGGCCACCGTGTTCAGTGCCAACCCGCTGGGGGTGCAAGGCGATGGTATTGTTGTTGAGTCCGGACAAAGCAGTTCTGGATTTGGCGGCCTTTCGGTTGGACGTGAAGCGACCGACATCAGTCCCGACTACGTTTTTCAATCGAAAGGTCGGTTGACGGAGTACGGATACGAAATCGAGTTTCGCATTCCCTTCAAGAGCCTGACGTATCAACCCGCCGATGTGCAGCAATGGAGTTTCAATGTGCTGCGCAAAGTGCAGAGCCGAGGATACGAATACAGTTGGGCGCCAGCAAAACGTGCTGCGGCCAGCTACATCGGCCAACACGGGCATCTCACCGGGCTCACGGAACTGTCGCGCGGACTCGTCCTCGATGTGGCACCCGTCATTACGCGATCGGTCAATGGTGCTGACGTTGGGGGCGACTATCGCTACGCCGATCATCCGTTCAAGGTGGGCGGCAATGTGCGGTGGGGCATTACCAACAACTTGACACTCAACGGCACAATTCAACCCGATTTCGCGGAAGTGGAATCGGACGCCAATCAAATCGTGACCGACCCGCGACAAGCGGTTCGTTTTGCAGAAAAGCGTCCATTTTTTGTCGATGGCGTCGAACAATTCAATGTGCCGTCGGGTCTTGTCTATACACGCCGAATAATTGCACCGCTTGGCGCGGCGAAGCTCACGGGAAAGATTGCGGGCACGAACGTGGCGTTCCTGACGGCGCTTGACGACACCTTGAATTCCGTGTCAACGCACGACCATCCGGTGTTCACCATGCTGCGCGTGCAGCGCGATATCACACCGGCCGCACGAATTGGCGTGATCTACACCGGCAAGGAAGACGGCGACAGTTACAATCGCGTTGGTGGCGCAGACTTTCGGATCAACATGGCGAAGATCTACAGCGCGCAGCTGCAGGGCGTGTGGAGCACCACCGCGCGTCCAAAAGTGCCAATTCTGACAGCGCCGCTCTGGAGTGGCAGCTTTGCGCGCCAGGGGCGCACGTTTGGAGCACGGTATTCGTTGAGTGGTGTGGATGATGATTTCCGGACGTCCAGCGGATTTATTGGTCGTGCGGCGATCGCGCACATGATCGTTGATCATCGGTACACTCTGTTTGGAAAGAACGGGGCGTTGCTGGAGAACACCACCTTCGATCTCGTCATGGATGGTACGTGGCAATATCAGAACTTTGTGCACCGACGGGACGCGATCGAGAAAAAACTGCACACCAATGTGAACTTCGCGTTTCGTGGCGGCTGGCGCGTCGGCGCGTCGTTGTTGCTCGAAACGTTCGGGTATGATCCGAACCTGTTTTCCAGCTACAAGATTGAGCGGCATCTGGGCGGCGTGATTGACACCGTTCCGTTCACGGGGATCGCACGCCTGCCCAATCGCGACTACGTTATCTCGCTCACCACGCCGCAATTCAAACACTTTGGGTTCAGTGGTCTCGCCATCTGGGGACGCGATGACAATTTCAACGAATGGGCACCGTCAAACATTGGATACTACTCGTTGTCGGCCAACTGGCGGCCATCGGGACGTATGCGGATTGACGGCACGTACGATTGGTCGTATTACGATCGGCCGTCCGACGGCTCCCGCACCGCCGAGACACGCATTCCGCGTGTGAAGATGGAGTATCAGGTGTCGCGCGCATTTTTTGTGCGGGTAGTTGGCCAATACACCAGCAACACGCGCGATGCACTGCGCGACGATTCGCGCACAAATCAACCCATTTTGATTCGGAACGCGAACGGAGTGTATGTGTTGACGTCTCCCGAGGCGCAAAATGATTTGCAGGGCGACGTGTTGTTCTCTTTTACGCCGTCACCAGGCAAAGTGTTTTACGCGGGATATCGCAGCGTGTTCAACGAACTCGATCCCTTTGCCTTCAAGGACATCAGCCGCCGCAATGACGGGTTCTTTGTCAAAGCGAGCTACCTGTTCCGTGCGCGCTAACGATACCTTTCCCGCATGGAAAAAATCTTTGTCATGCTGGGGGCGTTTTCGGGCGCCTTGGGGGTAGGCGCGGGCGCATTCGGTGCCCATGCGCTGCGCGGCAAACTTGAACCGCGCATGCTGGAGGTATTTGAAACCGGCGCGCGGTATCAGATGTACCACGCGGTTGCACTAATCCTGGTGGCGTGGGCCTCCAGTCGCTGGCCGGGCGCGCTCACCACCACCAGTGGTTGGTTAATGGTTGCCGGCACTGTGTTTTTCTCCGGTTCGTTGTACGCGATGGCCTTGACCGATGTGAAGGCGTTGGGTGCGATCACTCCCATCGGCGGTGTGTGTTTTATTGCTGGATGGGTGTGTCTCGGCGTCGCTGCACTGCGTTCCTGAGCACACACTTGCGAATGGCGTAGAAGAATTGCATGCGGGTGAATAAGCGACGCGTGGTGGTCACGGGCCTGGGGCTCATCACTCCGTGCGGTACGGGTGTTGAACGGAGCTGGCAAGCACTGATCCACGGCGAAAGTGGTGTCAAACCCATCACGCTGATTGACGCCAGCATGTTACAAACACGTTTTGCAGGCGAAGTGCGCGATTTTGTCGCCGAAGATTTCATGGATCGAAAGCAGGTTCGTCGGCTCGATCGGTATCAGCAATTCGCTTTGGCCGCCGCCGAAATGGCCATGCAGGACTCGGGCGTGGTTGTGAATGAACACAATGCCGAACGCGCCGCTGTCATTGTGGGATCATGTGTTGGCGGCCTGGCCAATGCCGAAGATGCGACGCTTGCCGCACGTCCATCGTCGCCAGGGAGAGTCAGCCCGTTTTTTATTTTGAACGTGTTGATCAACATGGCGGCCAGTCACATTTCCATTCGGTATGGATTCAAGGGACCGAATTGGTCGACCAACAGTGCCTGCGCAACCAGTGCGCACGCGCTGGGTGAAGCGTTTCGATTGATTCAGCGTGGTGACGCTGATATTGCGCTGGCTGGTGGCGCCGAGGCGCCCATTGGTTTCATGTGCATCGCGGGTTTCAACGCGATTCGTGCATTGTCGACGCGCAATGATGACCCAACCCGGGCCAGCCGACCATTTGACGCTGCGCGAGACGGATTCGTACTGGGCGAGGGTGCCGCAATTCTGGTGTTGGAATCGCTGGAACATGCCGAACAACGCGGCGCGAGAATTCACGCTGAGTTGTCCGGTTACGGCGCGAGCTCCGACGCGTTTCACGTGACGGCGCCATCGCCCGAACACGAGGGCGCGCAACGGTGTTTGCGTGCCGCACTCGCTGATGCCGGCATTGATGTGTCGTGTATTGACTACATCAACGCGCATGGCACTTCAACGCCGTTGGGCGACGTTGCCGAAATCACTGCGATCAAGCGCGTCTTCGGTGAACACGCCAAACGTGTACCGGTGTCCTCCACCAAATCAATGACGGGTCATCTCACCGGGGCCGCCGGTTCCGCCGAAGCAATCATCAGTATTCTCGCGATGCAGCGCGGTGTCATTCCCCCAACCATAAATCTCGACACCATTGATCCCGCCATTGATGTCGATTGTGTTCCAAACGTTGCCCGTCCTGCAATTTGCAATACTGTCATGACCAACTCGTTTGGTTTCGGCGGCACCAACGCAGCATTGATTTTTTCCAGATTCGAGTAATGGGCACTGCGTCAGCGCGGCGGCGGTGACAATTCCGCATGGTGACGTGCCGCTTCCACACACTGACGGTGGCACTTGAATTCGATGGAAGGCGAACTAGCCTCCGGGTAGGCAAGCGTTATGCTGCAGCACGATGTTAAAAAGTCGCGCGCAGACCGAATACCACCTGTCCGTCCCGGATGCTTGGCGCGCCGCGTTTGACAGCTTCCGAATCGAGCCGTTCGCGATGTGAAATAGTGAACTGCAGCCGGGTGCGCAGGGGTACCGCCAGCTCGGTGACGGCGTCGAGCGTGTAGCGACCGAGGTTATTGGTAGTTGGCTGATACAGCGTGATATGCGTGAAACGCACATCGTGACCGATCCGTTTCCGAAAACGCGCGCGGAGTGAGTAACGCGCGCGTGATCCTGCCGTCTCTCGGCTGACGTCCGGTGCATCGGCTAACAGCCGTGTGTTCTCAGCGAGAACCGCCAAGCTCACGCTCGCGTCCTGCACAAAACCGTTGATGACGGAATCCGGGCGCCAGAAAGTTTGTTTGGCACCAATGCCTCCCGACACGCGCGATTTGTAGCGCTGCTGATAGTTCGACTCGGCACTGACCAGCGCGAATGGACTTGTGCGGTCATGCGGATGCAGGTCGTACGCGCCGCTCAATCGCACATTACGCGCGATGACCGATCGAACGCCGGTATCCTGATTGCGGGAGTCGCCGTAACCGCTTTGCAGATCCAGCCGGATTTCGTATTCCGGATCGAGTCGCGTCGTGCCGACTCCGGCGTTCAGCGTCCGTTGGTTCGCGGCGCCGTACAGAATTGTTCCGCTCGCGTCCACGGTCGCGCGCCAGTGAGTTGTCGGGCGTGCGGGCGGCGCTGACGTAGCGGGAACGGGCGCCTCTTGCGCGCCAAGCGTTCCAGATATCGCTCCAAGTCCAACCGCCACGCGAATCATGGTGATGAAGGATGTGTTGAGCAGCAAGTGCTTTTCGAATAGCGTCGGCATGATTCCAGTGTAATATCACTGCAACCGCACAACCACTTCAGACTCCTTTCCGATTCGGAAAAATGGTCATCTGTCACTCTGGCAAGTGAGCACCGCGCCCGCGCCGTCAGTCGTCGCCAAGTCGGTCGCCAGCATCGCACGCTGGTTGATTGTGATTGCGCCTATGGCGTTCATCGTTGGAAGCGCGGTTACCCTGTTCCTCTGGCTGTTGGACGAGACCACCCAGGTTCGTATGGCGTACCCGTGGCTCCTCTGGTTTCTGCCGATTGGCGGCGCGGCGGTTGGATTGATGTACAGGCATTGGGGAAATAACGCCGACCAGGGCACGCGCCTCATCATTGACGAAATTCATCAACCCGGTGGCGGCATTCCGGCACGGATGGCGCCGTTGGTGTTGATCGGCACGCTGATCACGCACCTGTTTGGTGGATCCGCCGGACGCGAAGGAACTGCCGTTCAGATGGGTGGTTCGATGGCAAGTGCGTTTGAGCGACGCTTTCTCCGTCGAATCAATTTCAAGGTCGTACAGCTCAAGCACGTCGAGCGACGCGAGTTGCTGCAGGCAGGGCTCGCGGCTGGTTTTGGTGCAGTATTTGGCACGCCTTTCACGGGCGCGGTTTTTGCACTTGAGATATTGCGCGTGCGTCGATTTGGCTGGTTCGGTTTGATTCCGTGTTTACTGGCGTCGTTTATCGGCGACTGGAGCGTCGCACTCTTTGGCGTGCATCACACGATCTATCCGCGCATCATCCTGTCGCATTACGGCCTGCCACAGCTTGACGCCCTGACGCTCGGCAAGGTTGCCATCTCGGCCATTATTTTCGGTTTGGTTGCGTGGCTCTTCCTCGCCTGTGCGCACGGAGTGAGCACCATCGCAAAACGATGGATCGCGGTGCCGTGGCTGCGTCCGGCGTTGGGCGGCTGTGTGGTGATTGCGCTGACCTACGCCGTTGGATCGCCGGACTATCTCGGGCTTGGTGTGACCGCGCCTGTCGGACAGGTCAGTATCGTATCGAGTTTTGCTGACGGTGGTGCGCACACGTACAGTTGGCTGCTCAAGCTGGTCTTCACGACGGTGACGGTTGGAAGTGGGTTCAAGGGTGGCGAAGTGACACCGCTGTTTTTTATCGGTGCAACGTTGGGAAATGCGCTGGCCGTCCTGTTACATGCTCCGATTCCGCTGTTGGCGGCGCTTGGATTTGTGGCGGTCTTTGGCGCGGCCGCAAATACTCCAATTGCCTGTACCATCATGGGTTTCGAATTGTTTGGCGTGGACGCCGCTTTCTACATTGCAATTGCGTGTGGACTGGCGTTCCTGTGCAGCGGACGAGGGGGACTGTACGCCACCCGCGTACAACCAGCGGCGGGCACCGAGCTTCCGAACGCAGAAAACCCGCTCCAGCCAAACGGCTGAAACGGGTTTCCTGAGGAGTTGCCCCTCCTAGGCTCGAACTAGGACTCTTCTCATCCAGAGTGAGACGTGTTGCCAGTTACACCAAGGGGCAGTTGCAGGCAGCGGGTTACGCCGCAGGCTTGAGCATAATAGACGCCGCTTGCTATCGCGGGCAACCCCCGCCGGCCCCAAGTGTACTCCTATAAACCAAAAGCGACCGACCGTTCAGGTTGTTGTTGGTTGGTTGCGCTTCCGATTCCCCAAATCCAGGCTCTCCTGAATCGCTCTAAAGTTGCCGCGTTGTCCCGACAGCACACCTTTCGTGACCTCACGCGGTTTCGGCCGCGTTTTTCTTTGTTCTGGATAGTGGCAACTGGCACCCTGGCCACCCTCGGTGGCTGCAGGGCGATCACGCTCGCTTATGGTCCCGATGTCGCCTCCGCACGCATCAACGCGGACGGCGTTTTCTCGGCGCTGGAGCAACGCTACACGAAGGTCACGCGCGATCCGAAGTTCACCAATGCTCGCATGCGAATTGCGCGCTACGCGTTGACACCGTCAAAACTGGAAGGCGACACTGCGGTTTGGACTGCACGCAGCGGCAGCAGCGGCGCCACGCGTGAATTGACACTCGAAGGCACAACCCAAAACCAGCACTACGCATTCAACACACGTTCCAGCGCTGGGTTACCACGCCTCGTGGGCGACTCACGCCACATCATGCGGCTGTCACCACTGGCCGAGGATGAATACCAATGGGCCACCGATGTTGATCACAACGTCGGCGCGATTCCTCCTGCACGCGTTGGTGCGGTGTTTACGGCGCTATTGGCGTCCGCCGAGCGTGCACCGTCGAGCATCCGCACCGATTATCGGGCCGCTTTTCCCAGGACCACGCTAGCAGTCGGTCGTTTGTTCGTACTGGATTCGGTCTCAACGCTTGCGCAAAGCGACGGATCGATGGTGGTGACCATGCACGTTTTGATGGACGCAAATCGATTGCGAACAACGAACCCATTGATGGCGCAATACGTCGACAAGTACATCTCGACAGCCCGCTATCAATTGACGCTCACCGACAACACTGGTGCAGTATGGTTTGACGCGAACGCTGACCACGGTGAGCGAGTGGTGTTGCGCTTTCGTTCGCGAAATGGCGCGCTGCAACCGGTAACGGGCGCTCCGCGCAGCATGCCGGACAGCCTGCAAATAACCGTGAATGCACAGGCGAAGTTTGGCATGTTCACGGTTGGTGTCAGTGACATGATTGGTTCTTTCGTGCAGGTACGCACGCCCACTGATCGCGGTTGGTTGATGCGTTTTCAGAAAGAGCCCGACTGGCATTTGCCGTTGGCCGCCAAGCAGCTGTTGCGATCACCGTTGCGTAGGCCTTTTGCTGGGTCGGGTATCTTGTTTCGCGTAGGATTTCGGAACGCGCCCAACTGGCCCACAATGATGTATCGCAAGTTTGATGTGGCGGTGCATGAAAGTGCGATCATGCGATTTTTGGGCAGCCTCGGATTCGGGGCCATGAACGACTATTCCGGCGAAGTGGAGGCCGAGGAGAATCGGTTTCTGGCGGAAATGTTTGCCGCGATGCGGGCGGATGTTCGGGGGTTGCCGTAGCTCTTGTCGGCAGCGGACTCCCGGAAACGAAAAGGCCACAGACCTCTGTCTGTGGCTTCGTAGCGGACCACTCATTTTTTTGTGCCGCCCCAAAGGTGCCACGCGCGCCGTCATTGGAACTTGCTGTCCTACCGAT
>JBDUBA010000267.1:0-11284 GCA_040004335.1 Gemmatimonas sp. | reverse complement strand
GGCTCGGCATTCAGTCGCAACTCTGGCGCGTGCTGATTCGCGTCAACGCCGGGCGATATGCGGAAGCGGGCCCGAAGCTGCTTGCCATCGAGCAGAATGCTTTGCGAATGCAGGATACGCTGACGGCATTGGAAGCCGTGTACGCGCGTTCTGGCACAGCACTTCGCATCGAAGGTGCCAACGCCAGCCTCGCGATTATGATGCGCGGAGATTCGTTGAATTGGCGGCGCGATCCGATGCTTGATGGCAACGCGCGTTGTCGTTTGAGTTTGCTGTATTCGCGACTGGGCAATCGTGAACGCGCGCGCGCACTCGCACGTGAAGGGATGGCGATTGCCAACAGCGCGCGGCTGCCGCGACTTGCAGCATCGTGTCAATTCTCGCTTGCAACGGAATTCGCGCGATCGGGGCTGACAGATTCATTGCGTGTCCCGTTGCAGACAGCGATTGCGACGCAGGAAAAGACTGGCGACCTCGCCGGACTCGCCGCGTCCAAACAATGGGCGGGATATTATCTGCTAAGTCTTGGCAAAATGCCGCAGGCGCAAGCGCAGTTGATTGGGGCGTGGGCCGCTTCAGAACACGCAAAATCGGTCAACACGTCGGCGTGGATTGCACTCAATCGCGCCGGATTGGCATCTGTGTTTTACGACGCCGTTGGCAGCAATATGTGGCTCACACGCGCCGATTCCCTCATGCGATCGGTGGATGATCTGCAAGGACAAATCGAAGTACTCAAAATGCGAGCGACTCAAGCACAGCGCGCGGGTGATATTGCAACCACAGAACGTTTGTTGCGTGAAGCTCAAGTTGCTACCGACAGGCTTGGTGAACCAGGTGCCGGTATTTCGATTTCGGCGGAACGGTATGAGTTGGCCATGCACGAATCGAAGATTGATGAAGCCGCGGCTATTGCAGCGGAACGCCGCGCAATGGTCGATCGTTATCATCTGACCGGTTTCATCACTACGTTGTTGACCGAAGACGCGGAAATTGCACTGCGTCGCGGTCAACCTGACATGGCCCTGACGCTGCTGGATCAGGTGGCCACCGGCATTCACCCAACGCAAATGAAGTTTCTATTTGCCATTGGCGAACAACGTGCCCTCGCCCTGTCGCAACGCGGCAATGCACGAGCCGCAGCCACGGCTGCGTTGTCGGCCGCAGAAACATTTGATAAGTGGCGAGCTTCGTTGAATGATGAAGCCCTGCAAACGCTCAGCGTGCAGTCGCGTGCATCCGACGCCTGGGTTTCTTCAACCCTCACTGCCAACCTTGCATCGAGCGGCGAAGAGGAAGTTGCATTTTCGTTGTCCGAACGCCGCCGTGCCCGTGACTTGCGTGATCGGTTGGCATTAGCCGCTACGTTTGGCAAAGGATCCGCCACGGCCGTAGATTCCTCGGTGCAGACCACGTTTTCGGTATCGGAGTTACAACGTCTGTTGCCCGATCAACAGACCGCAATTGTAATGATGAATCTGGGTGAAGGTGGAGCGCGCGGTACCGCGTTTGTTCTCACGAAACGCGCGCTCACTGCGCACCCGCTGCCAACGGTCGATGACATTGCGCCTCGCGTGCGACGCCTTGTTGCGTTACTCGAAGCGGGTCGAGACGCGAGTGTGGAATCCCGCGCGTTGGGCGCGGCGCTGATTGCACCGCTGATCGCACGTCTCGACAGCGCCGGCACCACTCGCCTCGTATTTCTGCCCGAGGGCGTATTGCATCGATTGCCCTTTGACGTACTCCGTTTGCCCGACGGCCGCTTTCTGATTGAGCGTTTCGAAACTGCCGTTGCGCCATCCGCGACGGTGTTGATGCGCCTCGCGGCTCAACCGCGAGAACAAACTGGCGCGCCACGGGTGCTCGCGTTTGCAGACGCTCGATCCAAACAGACCAAGGGCGACGATAGCACGGGCGACTCACCGTTCTTCATGACACTGTTTCGTGGCGCGACCCTGATGCCCAGTTTGCGCGGAGCACAAGCAGAAGTTGCCGAAATACAACGCGTATTTTCTCGCACGGTCACGCGAACGGGGCTGCGTGCAACCGAAACAGAAATGAAACGCGAATCCGGATCATACGACATTCTGCACTTTGCCACCCATGCGGTCGTCGACGAATGGTCGGGTTCGAGCGCCGCACTCGCATTGACACCGTCGGCCACAGATGACGGACTACTGAACAGTGACGAAATTGCACACCTCAAACTGCATGCGTCGCTGGTGCTCCTGTCAGCGTGTCGTACGGTGGGTGGCGAAGTGATCGCCGGCGAGGGTGTTCGCGGTCTGACGTCCGCTTTCCTGCAGGCGGGCGCACGCAGCGTGATTGCCACCGGTTGGCGCGTCAACGATCGCGATGTGGTGCCAGTGGTGTCGGCAATTTATCAGGAGCTCGCTCGGCGACGGCCCGTCGGTGCAGCGCTGCGCTCGGCGCAGCTGGCCGCGATCCGCCGGAAAACATCACCAACCGTGTGGGCCGCCTTCTCGCTTGTCGGCGACCCGTGGCGCGTCGTTACCGGCGCTCCGTAACACTCACGGTTGCACGCAATACAGCGGAGCGCCGTTCGTTACCATCGGCGCGCCTGGCCACGACAAACCAATCGAATTGTTTCGCCGCACTTAGTGTTGCACGCTCGTCTGCGCCTGGCACAAACGTGGTGTCCGCAGTGACGTGTGTCCCCAGAACGACACCAGCAGTATCGAGCAGCTGAATTTCGTAGGTCACTGCTCCAGCGACTCTGCGCCACACGAACTGCGCATCAAGAGTGAACTTCGCGTTTTTTGCCGGCGCAACGATCACCACGTCACTTGCATCTTCAGTACTTCCGCGAACGGCGCTTGACGAATCGTTGCTGCTCGAACGACGGAGTGCTGCGCCTCCAATGCCAATGGCAACAAGCAGTGCCGCCGCGATCGCCAGTCGCGGTCCAGTAAACCAGCGAGCAGACGCCTTGGCGCGCGCGGGTAACACACCTTCACCGGTCTCGGTTGCAGTTTGCACTGCACACAGCAATGCAAATTCAGCCCGGCAGTACGCGCAACCGAACACGTGATCAAGCAACTTCAAATTCGTAGTACTTCCACCTGCCCCACTCTGCGCGAGCCGCTGCAGCTCATCCGGCGACGGGCAATCCGCGCGATTGCCCGGCGCCGTGCTCGCAACGCGCGCATTGTAAATCGCTCGCAGTCTATCGTCGCTCATGATTCCTCCGGCCAGCGATATCCGGCGCGCGTGAGACGCTCACGCAAATCCTGCAGCCCTCGATAGAGGAGATTTCGCACCTTGGCGTCGGACCATCCAAGCAACGAGACGATTTCGTCGCGTTCGTATCCCGAAAGGTGCATTCGTACCACCACGCGACGCGCTTCCACCATGGTCTCCATCTCCCGCATGATTGCCGCTCCGAGATCGGACGCCAACACGTCGTCATCGGCATTGGTACGCGAAACGAGGGCCGTCGTCGGCGCCGAGTCGAGGAACGGTTCACGAGCTTCATTGCGACGGCGCTTGCGCACCAGGTCAAGCGCCGCCGTCGTGGCCGTCCGATACACGTAAGACGTTGGCAACCGCGCAATCTCCTCACTGTCCGTGTGAGCTCGCCACAATCGTATGCGAACGTCCTGCAAAAGCACCGCCGCCTCATCATCCCCCACGCCGTGCCGAGCGCCGGCCGCGCGCACCAGGCGGCCCAGACGGGACAAGACGGCTTCGATCTGCGCGGAAAACGATTCGGGAGACGACGGGGAGCCATTCACACTCAATACACCGCTACGTTTGCAGCGCGCGTTTCAGCATCGCAATTTGGCCACCGTGGTACGCACCGTGTTCAACCACGCCCATCAACATCACACGTGCCGTATACTCGTGGCCCGGTACCTGCGTATTGAGTTCGTCGCGGTCGATGGCTTCCGTCTTTTGAGCAAGCCCTTCGTACGCTTCTCCTAAACGTATTTGCGCATCGCTCCAGGCTTCGATACTCTGACCGCTGGTGTGTGGCGGCCAGTCTTCGGCGGGAGTCGGCTCCGGCTGTTGCTTTGACGACAGGCGTTTTTGCGCGATGTTGGCCCACGCCGTCATGTGTAGCACGAGTTCCCACACAGTGTGTGCACCAGTAATTGGTCTTCGCGCGGCATCGGCAGCCGACACACCGCTCAACAATTGATTGATCGCATCACCGTGCCACATGGGTCCGGTAAGCGTTCGGCGCAAACTATCCGCAATGGCTTCGCTGACGTTCATCGATACACACTCCTGATCACGAAAGGTTCTTTTTCTGGCGCTGAGATCGCGAGACAAAAAATATCATGGTGGCAACAATCATCACTTCCACGATCACCACCCATTCCTGATGGGTGATTGAAGTGAGCAGCGTGATGATGACGGCACACGCAAGGAATGGCACAATTGCGGCACCGGGAATCTTGAACGGCGTTCCTCCGGTCTGCACACCGCGCCGCCGCAATTGGAACGCTGCAAGCGCACAACCCATGTACACCAGTAGCAGCGCCACATTGGCAATAACGGCCAACTTCTCGAACCCGCTGGTGATCGCGAGCACACACATGATGGTGGCCTGAACCAGAATGGCAACCCACGGTGTTCTCCAGCGCGCATGCACCGCAGCAAACGCACTCGGCAAGAATCCATCGCGGCCAAATGCAAAGAGCGCACGCGGGACCGCCAGCGTCATTCCACTGATGTAACCAAACGTTGAAATCACAACGCCGATCAACAACAGGCTCCGGCCCCAGCCGCCGAACACAATGCCCGCGGCATCGGCCAACGGTGTACTGGAATGCGCGAGTGCCGATCCCAACACACCCTGTGCGACGAGTTGGAGCGTGATGTACAGCAGCGCAATACCAATGACGGCGATGAAGATGGCACGTGGCACGGTGCGCTCGGGGTTTTTGATCTCACCGCTGGGTACAAGCGCACTCTCCACGCCAGCAAACGCAAACAGCAACAGAATTGATGCGCGTGTTATGGTTTTCGCTGATGGCATGTCGACAATCTGCAAATTGGTCGACTGAATGGAAAACACACCAACCACGACCAGCAACAACAGCGGCATAAGTTTTGCAACTGTCGAAACAAGGTTGAGCCGATTGCCTTGTTTGACGCCAATCAGATTGATGATCGCGGCCAAAGTAAATGCGACAACCAGTGAAACACCGCGCGCCAAAGTTGTCGCGCCTGTTGGCAACATCGTGATGAAGTTGTCCGCAAACACATTGGCAACGCTGGCCACGGCCATGGTGCCACCCAACCACAACAACACACCCGTCATGAATCCAAAGTACGGACCAAACGCCGTCTCAACGTACGCGTAAGGGCCACCGGTCAGGGTCACGCGACTGCCCGCTTCGGCAATACACATGACAATCAAGCCCATGGCCACCGCGCAAACGATGTAGGCGATTGGCGCGGCCGGCCCCAGCAAGCCCGCAGCGGCCGCCGGCAATCGGAAAATGCCACCACCAATCGTTACGTTCGCAATTGCGGCGGCGAGTCCCCAAAGGCCAACAGCGCGTACGAGCGACGATTCGGAAGCTGCAGCTGCAGGCGCACCGTGTGGTGACGCCGAACGAGCGGTTGAATCAGCCACAGATTGGCGGGAAGCGTGAGACTACGTGGCGTTACGCGGCTGTCTTCGTTCGTCCAAGATGCAGTATTCGGAAGAGTCCAAATCCGCTTACCAGGAAGATGCCAAACCACACAAAACCGATCGAATGATTGCCGTACAACATGCTGCCCGTTCCAAACAGTGCGGAATAAACGAAGACGCAGCCAAGTACCCAGCCACCAAGCGCGACCGTCATGCTGTCTGGAGACGGCCCAACGCCAGCCAGCGCTTCGATGTGTTTCCATCCCGGTCCTGCGGGGCGCACGAGTCTGAAGAATGAAACCAATGTGGCCTGTTCGGTTGGAGCCGTCATGTACGTTACGGTCACCCAGCAAACCGTCGAGATGAGCACCGTCAGAATCAGCGAGATGTGATCGGGGATAACGTGCCCCTGTTTGCCGTAAATGAAAAACCCGATCGACACAATGAACGAACTCGCCATTGCCGCCACTTCGCTCCACGCGTTGATGCGCCACCAGAACCAGCGCAACAAATAGATCAGCCCAGTGCCTGCGCCGATCTTGAGAATCAGGTTGAAACTCTCGCCCGCTGTGCGCAAAACCGTCGTCAGCAGTGCAGCGGCAATCATCAACAGCCCGGTTGTGATGCGACCAACCAGCACGTAATGCTTTTCTGATGCATCCGGTTTCACGAACCGGCGATAAAAATCGTGCACAAGGTAGGACGTGCCCCAATTGAGATGCGTCTCAATGGTGCTGCGATACGACGCCAGCATACCGGCCAGCAAAAATCCGAGAGCCCCCGCCGGCAACAGCACCAGCATGGCCGGATAGGCAATGTCGTTGCCAATCAGCTTTTGGTCGGCGTATGGAAACGCGCTCGCAATAGACTGCAGATTTGGATACACGATGGTCGAACAGAGCGCGACAATAATCCATGGCCACGGACGCAGTGCGTAGTGCATCACGTTGAACAGGAGCGTTCCACCCAAAGCGTCGTTTTCCGTCTTGGACGCGAGCATGCGCTGCGCGATGTAACTGCCACCGCCTGGTTCCGCGCCGGGATACCAGACGCTCCACCACTGCACGGTGATCGGTATGATAAAAATGGCCAACGCCGTGCTCCAGTCGCTGAAGTCCGGGAACACGTTCAACAGCTTGGGATCGACCTTGCTGAACAATCCCGTGAGTCCGCCAACGGCCGGGTGCTGCAGGGCAAAATAAGCGAGCACAAACGTGCCACTCATCGTAATGACGAACTGCAGTGAGTCGGTCACCAACACGCCCCACAAACCGGATATGGACGCGAAGAAAATGGTCATCGTCGCGCAGATCAATAACGTTTGCCACTCCGGCCAACCAACGACCACGTTCGCAATCTTGACCGCGGCCAGATTGACCGTGCCCATGATGATGCAATTGAAAAACAGGCCCAGATAAATCGCGCGAAAACCGCGCACAAACGTTGCGGCCTTCCCTGAATATCGCCGTTCATAAAATTCAAGGTCGGTCACCACTTCCGACCGTCGCCACAGCCGTGCAAAGAAAAACACGGTCAGCATGCCCGTCAGCAGAAACGACCACCACATCCAGTTTTGCGACACACCTTTCTGACGAACAATGTCCGTCACGAAATTCGGCGTATCGGTGCTGAACGTGGTCGCAACCATCGACACACCCACCAACCACCACGGGGCAGCGCGACCTGACGTAAAAAATTCTGTCGTACTCGAGCCGGCGCGCTTGTAGTAGAACAGCGCTGGCAGGAACGAAATCAGAATCGACAGCGCAATGATGACCAGATCGATGGTGCTTAGATGCATATCCGTTCCTGTTCTGCGTTGGCCTGCGGGACTGGACGTGGCGAGCTCGGGACACGCCACGGGGTGGCGCCGGATGAAAATGTCTCCATGTTCGCCGCGTGGCTATGGACAGGACTCGTCTCGTTGATTGATTTCGGCGCACGATGCTGCCTCAAGGTCCATCAGAAGGTCCGGAACAAGGGCCACCGTCAGGTTCACCACCAGGGTCATTGCCCGACGTCGCAACCGCCGGCAACTCTGCCGTGCTGCCGCCATCACTGCAACGAGCGCTGCGTTCCATGAGCACCCTCCTAACCGTCCTCCTGGCACTCTCGGCCGCGGGCGGACTCGCGTGGCTGGTCCGTCAATTTGAAGTCGGACGAACTATCCGCCCCACTGCATGTTCGCGCGCGGTGGACGCGGTGTTCGCCAACGGCACCAACGACACCGCCGACTCGGTCCTGCTGAAAGAGCTGATGGTGCACCGTGACCGGTGCCAAAGCGACGCCGTCTTTGTGGACCAGGCGCGACGCCTCATGACCAACATGCAGCACATCGGTGACGCGCGTGCACTGCTGGAGGTCGCCGAATTGCAGCACGCCATGACGCCCGACGAGTTCAAGGCACAGCACGCCTGGATCGACGCGGCCGAGTCGCACAAGTTCTGGGGTGATGGCGACGAGGGGCGAGCGGACGAGTTGCGACAGCGCGCCATCTCGGCAGCGAACGGCCTGCGCGAAAAGTGGCCCGAGTGGCGTCTGCCCTATCTCATTTTGGACGAGACGCGCCGCTCGGGTCCCTCATCACAGGTCGAGGGCGACACCGAGTATAGCCGGCTCGAACAGGAAGCACGCTCGCGCAAATTGAATGGCGCGTGGTTCCGTTCGCTGAGTGACTGGGAACCGATCGCATTCACCTTCGTTGTCGCGGCCATCGCATTCCTGATGCTTGCCGCTGGATTGAATGGCTATTTCGGTGCACGCGAAATGAGCGGACTTGCAACCTCGCACATTGAAACGGCGAAGCCCGGGTATGTCGAACTCAAAGGCACGCTGCACCTTTTGCCCGGTACACAGCCAGTAATCGGGCCACTCACCAAAGAACCGGTGCTTTGGTACGAGTCGTTTTACAACAGCGGTATGAAAAACGCCACAACGCGTCACGAACAATCAGCACAAGCGTTCGTGTTGCGCGACGCGACTGGGGAAGTTGTCGTCAATCCAACTTCAATTTCTGTACGTACACACCATAAAAGCTCGCAATTGGGCTCGGGCGCTGGGCTGCAGAACAATTCACGTCTGTCAGAACGTCGATTGAGAGAGGGCGATGCAGCATTTGCGCTCGGTGAACTGAGCGTCACTACGGATGCAAACGGTGCCAGCATCAAACATCTCACCATTGCAAAAGACGGTCGGCAGCTGATGGTTTCAAACTACACAGAAGGGCAACTGATTTCGATGGAAAAACTCTGGTTCGGTGCAGGATGCAGCGTGTTTGGCGCGGCAGTCCTGTTGCTCGCGTGGTCGTTTTACCAGCGATACTACCCCGTTACGGCGCCAGGCATTCTCTGAGCAAGGCCGCGTCAAAAACATGCGGTGGTGCGAGAATTCATCGCAACACCGCCTTTCTTACGAATGTCCGTCTTTACATGTTGCGTCGATACTGACCACCCACCGCAAACAGCGCTCGGCTGATTTCACCCAATGTACAAACCTTGGTCGTTTCCATCAGCTGCGCAAACACGTTCTCATTGCGCGCCGCGGCCCGCTGAAGTTTGAGCAACGCCTCCGCACCGTCCTGTTCGTGCAGTTTTTGCACAGCGGCCACGCGACCAATCTGCGAATCCTTTTCTTCGGTCGTAGAACGAATCACTTCGGTTGGAATGCTGGTAGGTGAACCTTCCGAGGAGAGAAAGGTGTTTACACCAATCAACGGAAGTTCGCCGGAGTGTTTCTGTGTTTCGTAATACAGCGACTCTTCCTGAATCTTGCCGCGCTGGTACATGGTTTCCATTGCGCCCAGCACACCACCACGATCGCTGATCCGGTCAAACTCGGCCAACACAGCGTCTTCGACCAGCTGTGTTAGCAGTTCGATGATAAACGAACCCTGTAGCGGATTCTGATTCTTCGCGAGACCGAACTCGTGATTGATGATGAGTTGAATGGCCATCGCGCGACGCACACTTTCCTCGGTTGGCGTCGTGATGGCCTCGTCGTAGGCGTTGGTGTGCAGGGAATTGCAATTGTCGAAGATTGCGTACAGTGCCTGCAGCGTTGTCCGAATGTCATTGAACGAAATCTCCTGTGCGTGCAACGAACGTCCGCTGGTCTGCACGTGATACTTGAGCATCTGTGAGCGCGCGTCGGCCTTGTATTCGTTCTTCATTGCTTTCGACCAGATGCGGCGCGCAACACGACCAATTACCGCGTATTCCGGATCGGTGCCATTGGAGAAGAAGAAGGAAAGGTTTGGCGCAAAGCTGTCAATTGGCAGGCCGCGTGACAGATAATACTCAACGTACGTAAATCCGTTCGCGAGCGTAAACGCCAGTTGACTAATGGGATTCGCGCCCGCCTCGGCAATGTGATAGCCTGAAATGGACACCGAGTAGAAATTGCGCACGTTGTTGTGCGTGAAATATTCCTGCACATCGCCCATCAGCTTGAGCGAAAATTCTGTTGAAAAAATGCAGGTGTTCTGTGCCTGGTCTTCCTTGAGAATGTCCGCCTGCACTGTTCCACGAACACGTGAAATCGTGTCCTTCTTGATTTCGGCGTATACATCGACCGGTAATACCTTGTCGCCGGTAATCCCCAGCAGCATCAAACCCAGTCCGTCGTTGCCTTCCGGCAATTCGCCGCGATACACGGGGCGCTCCACGCCGCGCTCGGCGAAATAGGCGTTGATCTTTGCGTTCACGTCCGCGACCAGACCGTTTGCGTGAATGTACTTCTCACACTGCTGATCGATCGCGGAGTTCATAAAGAAACCCGTGAGCATTGGCGCCGGACCATTGATGGTCATCGACACCGACGTTTTCGGATCGGCAAGATCAAAACCCGAATACAGACGTTTCGCGTCGTCGAGACAACAAATTGACACGCCCGAATTGCCAATCTTGCCGTAGATGTCCGGACGAATGGCGGGATCGTTGCCGTACAGCGTGACCGAATCGAATGCGGTCGACAAACGCTTCGCCGGAAGTCCCTTCGACACATAATGGAAACGACGATTGGTACGTTCTGGCCCGCCTTCTCCCGCAAACATGCGCGTGGGATCTTCGCCTTCGCGCTTGAACGGAAACACACCTCCTGTGTACGGAAACTCACCCGGAACGTTCTCCTGCATGGTCCACGTGAGGATGTCACCCCAATCGCGGAATTTCGGCAACACAACCTTGGGAATTTTCAGGTGTGAAAGTGAGGTTGACGTTGTGGGAACCGTGATCGTTTTTCCGCGCACCTGATACTTGTACTCGTCACCCTCGTAGTTCGCGCGCTTTTCGGCCCAGCCGTCCAGCACCTTGCGGCTTTCACTATCAAGGCGCGTTTCGAGATCGTCCCGCACATCCGAAAGTGCGGAGCCTTCGTGACCAAGCAATCGCTGGGTTTCGGTGACGGCCTGCAGTTGATGGGCCACGTCGCTCTGCTGCGTGACCCACTGATTGTATTCACGAATGCCGTCCGAAATTCGTGAGAGATAACGCTGACGCTCGGGCGGAATGATGTTGATTTTTTCTGATTCTTCGGCCGTTGTTGCGGCGGTCGGCACGAGGGGCCGCCCCGTCTTCTCCGCAATCGTCGCCATCAACAAGCGGTAAAGCCGCGTTGTGCCGGGATCGTTGAACTGCGACGCGATGCTGCCCACCACGGGCATGCTGTCGGCCGGTTTGT
>JBDUBA010000048.1:0-11303 GCA_040004335.1 Gemmatimonas sp. | reverse complement strand
GCACGCAACGATTTCGAGCGAATCAGTGACAAAGTGAAGGAAGAGATGGGACGGGTGTTCAACCCCGAGTTCCTGAACCGTCTCGACGATGTGATTGTGTTCCATCCGCTGGGCAAGGAACACATCACGTCAATCGTCAGCATCCTGTTCCGGGAAGTGCAAAGCCGCTTGGTGGACGAAGAAATTACGCTTCGTTTAACCGACGCAGCCACAGCGTTCCTGGTGGACCATGGGTACGACGAGCACTTCGGTGCGCGTCCGCTCAAGCGGGCCATTCAGCGCTATATCGAAGATCCGCTGTCCGAGAAGTTGCTGCAGGGCGAGTTTTCAAAGGGTGACGAAGTGGAAATCGATATCGTTCCTGGGGAAAAGGACAAACTCGCATTTAGCGTGTTGTCCCCAAGCCCACAGGTCTAAGACCGGAGTCAGGCAGCGGCCGGGCCCGATCGGGGTCCGGCCGCTTGCATTCCGGGTATATATTTCGAGGCTATGCACACGACTTTCAGCATCAGAACTCTGGCTCGCCGGGCTTGCGCCCGTACGACCGCGCTCGGTGGCGCACTCGCGCTCGCGGCCTCCTTGGTGCCAGCCAGTGTACGCGCGCAGGATGATGCCGACAAACGGTGTGCGTTGCCGGACTCCATTGCCATAGTTGGTCTCAAACGCGTCACACAAGCACTCGTGCGCGAAAAAATCGAATTCAAGGCCGGCCAGGAGTTGGCAACCCCAGTCACGGCGCGCGCGCTCACGGCACTTTTTGCAATGGGGCAATTCGATCCGGGCGTTGTGATGCGGTGCGACCTGACCAGCGTGCCGGGCAAAGTGCTTCTCGAGTTCGACGTCAAGGAGCGCGCGCTGCTGGCCGATGTACGAGTCGCTGGCGTCAAGAATTTGTCCGAACGCAACGTGCGCGATCGCGTGGACTTGTTGGTGGGGCGCCCGGTCGACCCTGCGCAGGTGCAACGCGCCCGCACACGCATCGACTCGTTATACGAAGCGAGCGGTTATTACCTGGCCGAAGTGAAACCGGATTCGTCTGTGCTGCCCGACGGACGCATCGTGTTGACGTTCAACATTGATGAAGGACGGCGCCTCGCCATTTCCGGCATTCAGGTTGATGGCAACAAAAACGTGCAGTCGAAACTCATCGTCGGCAGCATGTCCACGAAGCCCGAAGGATTTCTCTTCTTTCACAAGGGCGAGTTTGACGAAGACAAGTATCGCGCGGACATCGGCGATACTATTCCCGCGCTCTACGCACGTCTGGGCTTTCTCGATATGCGGATCAACAAGGACACGATGATTGTTGATCGCGCGCGCGGAAAGGGATTGTTGAGTCTGAGCGTGGACGAAGGACCGCAGTACCGCATTGGCACCTTCGAAATTGCCGGCAATCGCCGATTCTCGACCGAAGAACTGAAAGAGTTCTATCCGTTCGACGCCGAAGGTCCCACGCTGTCGCAGCGCGTGAAGGGATTGATCAAACGCGAACCGAACGCCCCCGAAGGCATGTTCAATCAAGCCAAGTGGGATGACGCGCTCGGTAAGTTGCAGGCGCACTATCACAACTACGGCTATTTGTACGCGGGTATTGAACCAACTGTCGAGCGCGTGTATGGTGCCGATTCTGTGCCGACGGTGAATTTGCGGTGGGACATCGACGAACGAAATCCTGCCATCGTGAATCGCATCAATATTGTCGGCAACGATTTCACGTCGGAGGATTGTATTCGGCGTCAGATCTATCTGCCGCCCGGTGCGCCATTCAATCAGGACCTTCTGATTCAGAGTTTTCAAAGCATCCGCAACATGGGATTCTTTGAACAGGACATGCCGATCCCGGGTACGAACCGGATCAACGATCAGGGCGACATCGACGTCACGTTCAAGGTCAAAGAAAAGCGCACAGGCAGCATCAATTTCGGCGCGTCGATGGGGCAGGGAAATGTTGGTTTCGGTGGATTTATTGGCGTGACGCAACCGAACCTGTTTGGCCTGTGCAAGAATGGTTCGCTCAACTGGCAGTACGGGAAATATTTCAACGATTTCACGGCAACGTATCAGGATCCAACGTTGCGCGGCGGTCGTATTTCCGGATCGCTCAGCGCGTATCGCAGTCAGTCACGCATCATCATTGGAAACCTGGGCCAGAACATTCGTACGGGCGCCTCGGTGCGCCTTGGTTTCCCAGTTCCGTGGTCGGTGCGTTCAACGTTTGCCGTGACGTACAACGGCGAAGCCACGACGTTTGAATCGGGTACGGTTACCGGGAGTTGTACCAAGAATTGCTTTCGTTCGAACATTGGTGGCGAATACACCTACGACACGCGCGTGGAGTTGCCGTTTCCAACGGGCGGATCGCTGCGAACGGTCACGGTCGACCTTTCGGGCGGTCCATTGGGCGGTACGGTGAACTTTCAGCGCGTCACGGCTGAAGGCCGAGCGTATGCGACGTTGGCTCAGCTTGGGTCGAGCGCGACGTCATCGCCAAAGCTCGTCGTTGGACTCAAGACCAACGCGGGTGCGTTGTTCGGAAACGCGGGCGCGTTCTTCTTCCAGCAGAAATTCGCCGTTGGCGGTGTACAATATGGACAGTCACTGCGTGGCTACGACGAGTTTTCGATCACGCCCTTTGGCTACGACAGCACGGGTGGGCAGTACAACGCCGGCAGTCAGGCGTCCTTTGGTAGTGCGTTCCTCACGATGACCGGCGAGCTTGGCTTTCGTGTGAGTGACGCGTTGTACATGAACGTCTTTACCGACGCCGGTAACAACTGGGCTTCAGCGAAACAATTCAACCCCACGCGGTTGTATCGCTCGTTCGGCTTTAGCGGAACGACGAAAACACCGCTGGGACTGTTGGGCTTGGACATCGCTTACGGACTCGATCGCACCCGCGTCGATCCGTTCACTTCCCGCGTGGTACCGGACCCGCGATGGAAATTTCACTTCCGGCTCGGCCAGATCTTCTAGGGGATAACTGATGCGTAAAACATTCATGTTCGGTGTGTGCACTCTTGTGCTGGCTGCTTCGGCCGTCACGGCCAACGCGCAGACCGGTGTCAAGCTTGCATACATCAACTCGCAGCAGCTGTTTTCCGTCGTACCCGGACGTGAGGCGGCGGCCGCCCAATTGAACAAGGAACAGACAGCTGCGAGCGAGCAGTTCAAAGTGATGCAGGACTCGCTCATCAAGCTGCAGGACATTTACACCAAGGAGAAAGATCAGCTCGTGCAGGCGGAAAAGCTCAAGACTTTCAAGGAAAAGGAAGCCGCCTTCAACGAAAAAGCGGACAAGATCAAAGCCACGATTGAAGATCGGACCGCGGAGTTGCAGCAGCCGTTGATGGAGATGATTCAGAAGGCGATCGAAGATTATCGTGCGGAGCTTGGCTATACGGTGATTCTCGATGTTGCGAGCGGTCAGGGCATTGCCGCGATCGACAAGAATCTCGATGTCACCGAAAAAATCGCAGCGCGCCTCGCGAAGATGCCGGCACCGAAAGTGACGGCCGCTACCGATCCAAAGCCGGATGCCAAGAAGCCGGTCGTTGGTCCTGCGGTGAATCCAGTGGGACCGAAGAAGCCACCGACGAAGTGACCGCGGTCGAGAATTTCGGGAGCGTCAACGGCGGTGACGGGCGAAAGCCTGTCACCGCTGCTGCTATTGCGGAGCAAATTGGCGGCACGCTCAGCGGTGATGCGACCGTCGTCGTGACGGGCGTCGCGCCGCTCGATCGCGCGACTGAGCACGAAGTCAGCATTCTGTCGTCGCCGCGATATACGGAATGGTTTGAGAAAACTTCGGCCGGTGTCGTGCTGGTGTCGCGGGAGTTGGCTTTATCACCTGGAGCGCCCCGCGCGCGAATTGTGGTCGACAAACCTGTCGACGCGATGGTGGCATTACTCAAACACTTTCATCGTCCCGATCCGCGCGTTCCGGGAATTCATCCGACCGCAGTTATTGCTCCAACTGCCATTGTTGGTGAGAACGTTTGTGTAGAAGCGTTCGCCGTGATCGGTGACCGCGTGATACTCGCCAATGGAAGCTGGATTGGCGCTCACGTTGTGATCGGCGAAGAAACAACGATTGGTGAACAGGCGCGATTACATCCGCACTGCGTGATTTATCCGCGTGTTGAAATTGGCGCGCGCGCCGTTGTGCACGCGGGTGCGCAAATTGGTCGTGAAGGCTTTGGTTGGGTTACCAGTACTGGCCAGCGGATGCCACACGTCGGGCGCTGCGTACTGGGCGACGACGTGGAGATTGGCGCAAATACTTGCGTGGACCGCGGCAGTATTGATGACACGATCATCGGCGCCGGAACCAAGATCGACAACCTTTGCCAAATTGCGCACAACGTGCGCATTGGGCGCGGTTGCTTTCTCGCCTCGCAGGTTGGAATTGCCGGCAGCGCGCGGATCGAAGACGGCGTGCAGATGGGAGGGCAGGTCGGCCTGCAGGGGCACGTGACCGTCGGCGCCGGCGCGATTCTTGGAGGGCAGGCGGGAGTACTGGGCGACGTTCCGCCGCGCGAATTCTGGTCGGGCTATCCGGCGCGTCCACATCGCGAGCAGCTCCGCTCGCACGCAGCGGTGGCGCGATTGGTTAAACTTGTGCGTCCGTTGGAGAAGTTGTTGTCACGCAGTGGAGACGGCGAGTGATTGTTCGGGCAGCAGAAGTCGTGAAAAAGGCGCCGGTTGGTGGAGAACGCGTCACCATCGCATCGGAACAGGTGGTGCGCGGGGTTGGCCTGCACTTGGGCGCGCCCTGTACCCTGACATTTCGTCCGGCAGCTTCAGGCAGCGGCGTGTATTTCCGCCGTGATGAGCGCCCCGGCTCGCCGACTATTCCCGCGCGAGCCGATGTGGCCGTGGCGGCGGAACGTCGCACGCAGCTGGGAAAGGGTGACGATGCGTTGCATACGGTTGAACATGTATTGTCGGCCGTTACGGCGCTCGGGATCGACGATCTTGAAATAGGAATGAGCGGTGCCGAGCCGCCGATCATGGACGGGAGCGCGCAGGCGTTTCTCGACGCATTGCGAGCGGCCGGACTGGTGGCGAATGGCGGGCGTCCGGAGTGGTTGGTGTTGCGGAAATCCATTCGTGTGGTCGAGGGCGACTCTGTGTATGAGGCGCATCCGTCTTCGTCACTCGAGGTCGACGTCACGATTGACTTCCCCCATCCGCTCATCGGCGTTCAGCGGGGCGAATTTCGCGTTACGCCGGAGGTGTTTTCGCGCGATATTGCGGCGGCGCGCACGTTTGGGTTTTTGCACGAGGTGGAGGCGCTCCGCGCGAAGGGTTTGATTCAGGGCGCATCGACGCAGAACGCTGTTGTGCTGGACGATACCGCGGTGGTTGATGGCGTGTTGCGTTGGTCGGACGAGTTCATGCGCCACAAGGCGCTGGATGTTATCGGCGATCTCGGTCTGGCGGCGTCGCGTGTGCGGGCCCGCATCGTTGCTCATAAACCAAGTCACCGCGGTACTGTTGCACTGGTGCGCGCACTGTTGCAACACGCCGTACGGGAAACATCTGTGCTTACTGTTGAAGACATCATGAAGGTGCTGCCGCACCGGTATCCGTTTCTCCTGGTCGATCGCATTCTCGAGATCGAGGAGAAGAAACGTATTGTGGGGCTCAAGAACGTCACCATCAATGAGCCGTTTTTCCAGGGACATTTTCCTGGACATCCGATCATGCCTGGAGTGCTGATCATTGAAGCGATGGCGCAGGTGGGCGGCATGTTGTTGATGGGCTCCGTGCCCGATCCGGCCAACAAGGTTGTGTACTTCATGTCGCTCGACAACGTGAAGTTCAGACGGCCAGTCAAGCCGGGCGATCAGCTGCGTATTGAAGTGGACGTCCTGCAGTTCCGTGGCACAGTGTGTCGCCTGCACGGTGTTGCGAAAGTTGATGGCGAAGTGGTGACGGAGGCCGATATGGCTGCAATCGCGCGCGATCGATGAGTCATTCGATTCACGCGACTGCCATTGTTGATGCCAGTGCGCAATTGGGCGACGGCGTTCGCATTGGACCATGGGCGATGGTCGGGCCCGGCTGTGTGTTGGGGGATGGCTCCATTGTGGCGGCGCGCGCGACGCTGGAAAAGAACGTCACGCTTGGACGCAATGTGCAGATCGGAATTGGATCTGTACTTGGCGGTGATCCGCAAGATCTCAAATTTCGCGGCGAGGAAACGTTTGTCGACATTGGCGATGACACGGTGTTACGCGAATACGTCACGATCAATCGTGGAACGTCGCATTCGGTAACGACGCGTGTTGGCACCGGATGTTTTCTGATGACGAACGTGCACGTTGCGCACGATTGTCGATTGGGAAACAATGTCATTATTTCAAACGGAACGTTGCTGGCCGGTCACGTCACGGTCGGGGACAAGGTTGGCATCTCGGGCAATTGCGCCGTGCATCAGTTTGTGCGCGTCGGGCGTTTTGCGTACATCGGTGGCGTTTCGAAAGTCACGCAGGACATTCCGCCATTCGTGCGAGCGAGCGGAAATCCAACGGCATTGTTTGGATTGAATTCGGTTGGTCTCGAACGCAACGGATTCAGTGTCGAGGCGCGTCGTGAGGTGAAGCGTGCCTATCGGTTATGCTTCAAATCGGAGTTGACGCTGACGCAAGCATTGAAACACGCGCGCCAGGAACTCGAACCGTTGCCGGAAGTGTTGGAGTTCATTTCGTTCATCGAAGAGAGTCAGCGTGGAGTTGGGTTCTGAGCTCGTCGGCATCGCGCGCATTTTCGCTGCCGTCGGCACCGCGCATTGGTGTAGTCGGCGCGGGCGGACTTGGACAACATCACGTTCGCATTCTCCGCGATCTTGCCGGCGATCGATTTGTCGGGTTCGTTGATCAGAATCCTGCACGTGCGTCGGAGGTTGCGTCGTCATTGGGTGCAATGGCGTGGCCATCACTCGATGCCATGCTGAACGAAGTCGAAGCCGTGTCGGTGGTAGTTCCCACTACGGCGCATTTTGCGGTTACGTCGGAAGCACTCAGGCGCGGCAAACATGTGTTCGTCGAGAAGCCGTTTACGGCCACATTAGCCGAAGCCGATGAATTGCTTGATCTGCAACAGCAAGCCGGTGTTGTGGTGCAAGTGGGGCACGTTGAACGTTTCAATCGCGCCATTCGTGCCGCGTTGCCGTATGTTGACGGACCGTTGTTCATCGAGAGTGATCGACTGGCCCCCTTCAGTCCGCGTGGCTCGGACGTGGCGGTGGTGCTGGACTTGATGATTCATGATATCGACCTTGTGTGTTCGCTGGTTGGTGCGCCGGTCAATGAAGTGAGCGCGGCTGGAATTCCGGTGCTCACGCCACAGGTTGACATTGCCAACGCGCGATTGACGTTTGCAACCGGCGCCGTTGCGAACGTCACGGCTTCACGCGTGTCGCGCGAACGCGTTCGCAAACTTCGCATCTTTCAGCGCAGTGGGTATCTGTCGCTCGACATGGCGGCCGGTGCTGGCGAATTCTTCCGGTTGCGTGGTGACTTCAATCCCATGATGCTCGCGCGTGCGCCGCGTGCGCTTGAAGACTTTGTTGAGCGTATTGCGTTAGAGGCACCCGAGGGCGAACCGTTGGTGTTGGAATTGAGCGAGTTTCTGGGTGCAGTGGCCGGACAACATCCCGTAACGGTTGATGGTCGTGAAGGACGCGAAGCCCTTTCGGTGGCGCTCCGCATTGTTGCAGAGATTGATCGCTCACTGGTCGCGTTGCGTCAGGGTGGTCAATCAACTGGCCCGTAGCGTGCGCGCGCACACGTGGCATGCGTGACGTCGGCGGTGAAATTTTGTTTGTGGCAGGCGAAGTATCGGGTGACTTGCATGCAGCCGGTGTTGCCGAAGCCATTCACCGGGTACAACCTGATCGCAAACTGATTGGTATTGGTGGCAATCGAATGAGGGCCGCTGGTGTTCAGTTGCTGGAACACGTTGATAGTTTGGCAGTGATGGGGTTTGTGGAAGTCATCAAACACATCCCGCACCACTGGTCGTTACTTGGAATGTTGAAGCAACGCCTTCGGCAAGGCGAAGTGGCGCTGGTCATTCTCATCGACTACGCGGGTTTCAACATGCAGGTGGCGAAGGCCGCGCGTGACGCTGGTGTGCCGGTGCTGTATTACATCACGCCGCAAGTGTGGGCCTCACGTGCTGGACGACTGCCAAAGCTCGCGAAAGTTGTCACGAAGGCGGCGTGTATTCTTCCGTTTGAACCAACGTTACTGCGCGCCCATGGAATCGACGCAACGTTTGTGGGCCATCCGTTGCTCGATCGGGCGCAGGACCTGCCCACGCAACGCGCCGCGCGGGCACAGCTGAATCTCCCGATTGATGGCGAACTGTTGGCGGTATTCCCAGGTAGTCGCCAGAGTGAACTGTCGTTGCATTTGCAAGCGTTTGTGACGACGGCCAATGAACTCGTGCGTCGGCGCCCTGGGCTCAACGTTGTGTTTGCAACACCACCGGGCGTCACGATTGACAAAGACGTTTGTCCGTATCCACAACGCGCCGGCGCATCCTTTGCAGTGTTGCGTGCGGCGACGGCGGGATTGCTCAAGAGCGGAACCACAACGTTGGAAGCGGCCGTTGTCGGGCTTCCGCACATTGTGGCGTATCGCACCAGCGCGATAACGTATGCCATTGCCAAGCGCGTGGTAACCATTCCACGCATTGGGTTGGTGAACGTGGTCGCCGGACGTGAAGTGTCGAGAGAATTTGTGCAGGACGCCGTTGTTCCCAACGATATGGCCAATGCGCTTGAACCGTTGCTGGATGAAGCGAGTGACGCGCGCTCGCTCGCGCTTAAGGGATTGCGTGAAGTGCGCACACAACTTGGCACACCAGGTGCGGCTGAGCGTGTGGCGACGATGGCGCTTGGGATGATTACATGAGTAATCGTGACAGGTCAAAAGACAATGCGCCGAAAGCGGACGCGCGGAATGCGGAGGCGCCCGTAACATCGGGCACGAAGGCGCCGGCGACTCCTGGTACGCAGACACTCAACTGGAAAACTCGCGCGGCGATTTTCGTGGGCGGCTTTCTCATTCGTCTGTTGTCGCGCACGTGGCGCATTCGCGTGGAGGGTCGCGAGGCGGTCGAAGCAGCTCGAGGCAAAGGCACCGGCGTCATTTTTACATTCTGGCACGGCCAGATGCTGCCGCTGTTGGCGGAACACGATCGTCCAACAACAGTACTCATCAGTGATCACAAGGACGGGGAAATCATCACGCAAATTGTACGTCGGTTCGGATGTCGCGCCGTGCGAGGGTCATCGTCGAAAGGCGCCGCGCGCGCGTTGTTGCAGCTGTCGCGCACACTGACCGACGGAAACGATATTGCAATTACGCCAGATGGTCCGCGGGGACCGCGTCACTCCTTTGCACCCGGGGCGGTGGTTTTGTCACAACGCAACAACGCACCAATTGCGTTCATGGTATGTCACACGAGCCGTCTCTGGCGATTGAAAACATGGGATCAGTTTGAAGTGCCGAAACCGTTTGCCCGGATCACGGTGGTGTATAGCGTGCCGTTTGTCATTTCTGCCCAGGGGGCACGTGAAGCCACCTCGGATGTTGAGGCCGTGCGTGCGGCATTGCTTGCGCTCGGCGACCGTGCCGCGGCGATCGGAGCTGGAGCAGTTCCGATGAACGCATGATGCGCGCACTCCCATCGCCCGAGAGTCCGGGTGACTTCCGTCATGATGCAAGACCTTGCATCGCACGAGACACACTGACGTTCACCGTCATGATGCGCGCGCTGCAATCCCACGAAAGATATTCGTGTGTGCGGTCATGAGCGCCGGCACAAAGTTGGCGGAGTGGGTGTGGGAAGCTGAGAGCATCGGCGCGCGCGTTGCACGCGTAACCTTGGCACCGGCGACTGCGCTGTTCTCCGCAATTGTATCATCGCGCAATTCGCGCTTTGATGAAGCATTGTCCGGCGCGACGGGTGTCAGTTATCGCGTGCGCGAAACCGTATTGCCCGCAATATCGGTGGGCAACTTGACTGTCGGTGGCACCGGCAAAACTCCACTCGCGGCGTGGTGTGTGCGTGAACTGCGGAGACGTGGCGCGCGGCCGGCAATCGTACTGCGTGGTTACGGCGACGATGAATGGCGCGTGCATTCGTTGCTCAATCCCGGAGTTCCCGTTGTCGTGGCGAAAGATCGACTCATGGGAATTGCGCAGGCCAGCGCGAGTGGTGCGAACTGTGTGGTGTTGGATGACGCCTTTCAACATCGACGTGCGTCGCGGCGTGCGGATATCGTGTTGATGAGTGCCGACCGCTGGACGGGCACGTGTCGCTTGTTGCCCAGTGGACCGTTTCGCGAGCCGATGAGCGCATTGCGCCGAGCGACGACGGTCGTGATCACCGCGAAGGCTGCGACGTCCGCGCAGATCGAAACACTCGAGCGAGCTGTGAAAGCTGCGGCACCTGAAAGCGCCATCAGTGTTGTGCGCCTGACACTTGGTGCGCTGCAGCTGGCGACGTCCATTCCCCAACCCGGCGCCGATGGCTCGCTCAAGGGGCGCAAACTGGATCAATCCGGGCTGCTGGATCGGGATGTGTCGTGGTTGGCGGGCCGCAAACTGGTGGCGGTTTCCGCTATTGGCGATCCGGCCTCGTTTCTTGCGCAACTCAGGGCCGCGGGAGCCTTCGTCACGCATCAGCGGTTCTCGGATCATCATTCGTTTTCAGCCGGTGAAGCTGCGTCCATTGCCCGGTCAGCCCAGCAAACAGATGGTGTGATTTGCACCCTCAAAGACGCCGTCAAACTGGGGCCGATCTGGCCTCGCGTGGCGCCGCCCCTTTGGTATGTTTCCCAGCAAGTTGTGGTTGAGCGCGGCGCCTCGGCGCTGGACCGCGCACTTGCGCGGGTGCTAGTGAATCCGAAGTGAGTTTCGTTTCTCGAAGCTTCACTTTTGGCTCACGAACGGTGCGCGCTGCCACAGCTCCCACCGCCGGATGAACCCGGCCCATTCCCGCTGCCATGGCTATCGATCTCCTAAATACACACACCATAGTTCAGCCCGATAAAGACCGATTTCTCAACGAGAGCAATCCGTTTGAAGGCATGATGTCCCGATTTGATCGGGCTGCTGAACTGCTCGACCTGGAACCCGGCATTTACAAAATTCTGCGCAATCCGGAAAAACAGTTGATTGTGTCGGTGCCCGTAATGATGGACAGCGGTGATGTGGAGGTGTTCACCGGTTATCGCGTGCTGTACAACACATCGCGCGGGCCGGCAAAGGGTGGCATTCGTTTTG
>JBDUBA010000183.1:0-11314 GCA_040004335.1 Gemmatimonas sp. | reverse complement strand
GGCAAGATTGCTCAGATTGGCAAGAACATCACCGCACCGGCCGGCGCGAATATCATTGATGCGTCGGGCGAGTTTGTGATGCCCGGGATCATCGATCCACACTCGCACATGATGGCGGACGCCATCAACGAGGGTTCACTCTCGGTCACGTCGATGGTGCGTATTACGGATGTGTTGAATCCAACGCAGCCGAGTATCTACCGCGCACTTGCGGGCGGCGTGACAACGATCAACGTGTTGCACGGATCGGCGAACACGATTGGCGGACAGAACGCCACGGTGAAATTGAAGTGGGGTATGCAGGCGTCCGACATGCTTTTCCCGGGCGCACCTCCGGGCATCAAGTTTGCGCTTGGCGAAAACGTTACGCGCAAAAACAACAATCAGATTCAGCAACCCGGTGCGCCGCCGCGTCGTTATCCAACGTCACGCATGGGTCAGGAAGAAGTGTTGCGCGACGCGTTCACGCGCGCGCGCGACTATCAGCACGACTGGGCCGACTACAAGTCGAAAGTTGCAAAGGGTGACAAGACGGTGATCTCGCCGCGTCGCGACCTGGAACTCGAACCGCTGGTGGAAGTGCTCGAAGGCAAGCGCCTTGTACACGCGCACAGCTATCGCGCCGACGAAATGTTGATGTTGCTCAACCTCGCCGACGAATTCGGATTCAAGATCCGGACGCTGCAGCACGGTCTTGAGGGCTACAAGATTGCATCCGAAATCGCGGCGCATGGCGCGGGCCTGTCGACGTTTGCCGACAGCTGGTCGTACAAGATTGAGGCGTACGACGCCATTCCGTACAACGTCGCGATCCTGATGCGTCACGGCGTTCTGGCAACCATCAATTCGGACTCTGACGAACGCGTGCGTCGTTTGAACATTGACGCCGCCAAACTCATGAAATACGGCGGTCTCACCGAAGACGAAGCGCTTCGCACGATCACGTATAACGGAGCGGTGCAGCTGGGGGTCGAAACGAAAGTTGGCTCGCTGGAAGTGGGCAAGGATGCAGACATTGGCATCTGGAGCGCGCATCCACTTAGCGTGTATGCCAACGTCGACAAAACGATCATCGACGGCAAGGTGTTCTTCGATCGCAAGAAAGACATTGCCGGTCGTACCGAGAAGGACAAGGAACGTGCGGAGCTGGAGAAAGCGGATGCGAATTCACTGCCGGGTGCTCGTCGCACCATCGTTCCTTAAGGAGTTGCACCGATGTCATTTCGCATTCTCAGAGAGTCATACATGAAACGTTCAATTGCGGTCGCGGCCGCGCTGGTGATGGTGCCAACGTCGCAGGCGGTAGCGCAGCTCGGACAGTACAACCCGCCGGCCGGTCCGCGGGCAACGTACGTGATCAAGAACGCGCACATCGTTCCCGTAAGCGGTGCCGAGATTGCAATTGGGTCGGTTGTGATCAGCGCGGGGAAAATCACCGCGGTTGGCGCCAACGTAACGGTTCCGGCCAACGCGCAGGCGATTGATGGAACAGGTCTCACGATCTATCCGGGATTGATGGATGCCGGTACAACCATGGGCCTTTCCGAAATTCCACAGGGCGCACCCGCCACGGTTGATGCGTCGGAGGTTGGCAACTTCAATCCCAATGCGCAGGCGTTCTACGGAGTCAACCCAACGTCCGCGCACATTGGCGTGACGCGCGTGGTGGGCATCACGCACGTGTTGTCGCGCCCAACGGGTGGTATTGTGTCGGGCCAGGCGGTGATGATAAATCTTGCCGGCTCAACCGCACCAGAAATGGTGGTTGAACAACACGCGGCGATGGTGGTGCAGTTACCGCGCTCTGGTTTTGGCGGCCGTGGTGGTGGCGGCGGATTTGCGGCAGCAACAGCGAATCCGGCCAACAGCACGCAGGATGTGAACCGCACGCGCACGCGTCAATTGGATTCGTTGCGTCAGATGTTGCACGATGCCGACGCGTATGCAAAAGCCTTTGAAGCGTATGACAAGGACAAGTCGTTGCCGCGTCCCGCGCAGGACGTCGTGATGGCGTCACTTGTTGATGCAGCGCGTGGCAAGATGCCGGTAATTTTTATGGCGGATCGTCCAACGGATATCAAAGAGGCCGTCGCGTTTGCCGAAGAAATGAAACTCAAGCCGATCATTCTGGGCGGCAGCGATTCATGGCAGATTGGCCCCTATCTCAAGCAGCACAACGTACCGGTGTTGCTCACGAGCATCATGGATTTGCCTAGCCGCGAAGATGATCCGTACGATGTGAACTACTCCGCAGCGAGCAAATTGAAAGAAGCCGGAGTGACGTTCGCCATCACATCTGGTGATGCGGGCGCCGAGGTGCGTAATCTGCCGTACACGGCCGGTATGGCGGCCGCGTTTGGTTTGAGCAAGGAAGACGCGTTGCGCTCGGTCACCATCTGGCCCGCGCAAATCCTTGGCTACGCCGACAAACTCGGCACCATCGAAGTTGGCAAGATGGCGAATCTGGTTGTCACGAACGGTGACATTCTCGAAGCGAAGACCGAGACCAAGTTCCTGTTCATTGATGGTCGTCCGGTGCCGTTGGACAGCAAACATTCCGAGTTGTTCAAGCAGTTCAAGGATCGACCGTAGGCTTCGGAGCAAAAAAAATTTGAGGATGGCCCGCCTGCGCACTGTGCGTGGACGGGCCATTTTCTGATTGGTGCCGAACGTTCTACGAGGTGTTATGCGCCACGAAATGTTAAGTTATTGGAGTTGGCTCACCCCTTACCTCACGCGACCATGCCTTCAATCCTCCCTTCGCAAGCGATCGACGTTCCGCACAACATGACAACGACCGGATTCGAACTGCCGGGCTATCGAATTGTCGCGTCACTGGGTGTTGTTCGCGGCGTGGTTGTGCGTTCGCGTTCGGTGTTCGGCACCTTCGGCGCCGGCCTGCAAACATTGATGGGTGGCAACATTACCATTTTTACTGAACTCGCAGAACGTACGCGGCAACAAGCGTTTGACACGATGTTGCATCAAGCCCATCTGGCCAATGCCAACGCGGTGATTGGCATTCGGTATGATGCCAACGAGTTGATGAAAGGTGTGACGGAAGTGTTGTGTTACGGCACGGCGGTGCTGGTGCGTCCGGCCGAGGGGTGAGTGCGCGCCAAATCACTGAGGCTTCGCGTAACGCTCCTTCTTAAGTGACAACGACAGTCCGAACTTTGAAATGAAGCTGTCGGCAGCGGCTTCATCGTAGTCCTTTCCAAACGCAACAAACAGCCAGGCATTTTCGCGAAGTTTGTATTCGCCCATGCCAACCACGCGGTTTGCCGCGTCGGGAGCATTCGTACCCGACCAGTTTCGTCGCACCAACTCGGCCGACAAGGAAAAGTTTGGGCTCGACATCACGAGCTGCGCACCAACGTCGAAGATGTTGAGCGTGTTGGTGGAGTCCTCCCGCAAATATCGTCCAACAACCAACGGGCTAACGGTCACCGACTTTCCGAGGTTTGCACCCTCGTATCCCACGGTGGTCCAGGCGCCGATGCGGCCACGCTTCGCCGCGTTCCACGCTCCGTTTTTGAAGTCCCAGGTTGCACCTGATGCAATTTCCCAGGTTAAGCCTTCACGAGCCATCGCAAAACTCTCAATGTCCTTCATGGCGGCTTTAATGTCCTGGGCGTACTGCGGGTTGCTCAAGACACCTTGCGCGACGGCTTCCAGTTGGGGCGCAAACGTGTTGGACGTTTCAGCAATACACGTCCGATCGCCGTTGCACGCAGCAATCGCTGCGCTTCGGCGTGCCATTACCGATTTCTGCGCCTCGAGCAAATACCGGTTGTAAATGCCAGCCTGTTTTCCCGCTGCCAGTTCGAGCGCGTTGAGTTTGCCAATTGTGGCCTGTGAAAGTTTCCCTGAAATTGGCATGAACCGAAAACCGACACCGAATGCGGTTGATGCCGTCGAGTCTTTTCCTTTTTCGGCGGTGCCAACTGAAATGGCAAACGTTCTCGCCAGCGACGACTTGAGCGAACGTTGCGTGTCCGATTGCCATGTGAGCGTTGGCCGTGATCGCGCCCAATACGGGCTGGCTTCGACTGCGAGATTGGTTGGCAGTGTTTTGAGTCCCGCGCCTTGATTGGCGATGGCGAATGCAAAATCGGCTGGCGTTTGCGGGCGAGCGATTTCGGTGGGTGACGCGCCGAGTAGAAAAAATGCTGGCGACGCGGGCGCTCGGAGCGAGGAAATTTCCGGCGCCTCGGTGGCAGCTGACTGCGCGACGGCTGTACCGGCTGACAGCAGCACGAGGGGAATACCCAGGCGGAGGACTCGGCGTTTCATGATTCAGATCCTTACACAAAGGCAATGTTGATGTTGTAAAGACAGGAATCTCCGTCTGACACAACCGCACTGAAAGGATATTCCTGCACCTTATCGCCGTTTTTGATTGTGATGGTGATACTCGTGGAATTGGACGTCGCGCTTCGATCAAATACTTTCGTTGTGCACCGCAGTAACTCGCCAAGAATGGCCATGCCGCTATCGGTCAGTCGGAACGGCCAACGTCGGGGAGGAAAATTCTGGATATCATCCTGCCAGATCAGGCTTGACCCACCCGGTTGACCGTCACCGACCGTGATGCGAACGGAAACGGGATCGTCAGAGTCGATGGAAAATTGCGCACTGGCAGGAAAGAAGATTTCGCTCATTGGCGGTGCGAGGTTTGAAATGGGTTGCTTTGCCTGCTGCTAAACTACGCTAACGCGGCACCTTCACCGCGCCTTCTGCCACCACCGAATCGCCGGCAACGAGTGACAACAGCAATCCGCCGGCCTTGAGTGCGTCGCGGTCGACCGCAGTGAGCGTCACAGTACCAGCACCCGCGACTCGTTCAGGTCCGGAAAACCGATGCACCACCCGCGTTCGACCATCGGCATCGCGCCGCCGCAATACGACCGCCGCAATTTTCGATGTCGCTACGCCGGTAACTTGCGTGCTGAAATTGAGCGTGCTCAGGGACGGATCGTATTTGAATCGCGCGCTGACCAACGCCGATTTTCCGCGCGCACTTGCCACAAAAGCGACTGGCAAGGGTCCGGCGCCACGTACCAACGCCGGTGTTGAGAACGGCGCGCGGCGACGCGCACCCAATTGCTCAAACGCGTAAGCCAGCGAAACAAGTTTCGCATCCGAAAATGAACGGCCAAGCAATTCGATGCCAACGGGAAGTCCTTCCGTCATGAATCCAGCGGGAACCGTGATCGCAGGCAGACCGGTTTGCGCGCTGAGGTTACATGTGCTGCCCAGTTGCGGATCGCCGGCAAGTACGGGACGTCGACGGACGGTTGGATACACCAACACATCAATGCGCAAACTGTCCATCAGCGCAACGATGGCATTGCGCGTGGTGTGTTGTTTGGCCAGCGCTCGTTGATAGACCGCCGCATCACGCGTGCCAATTGAATCGACCAGACGATATCGTTGTTCCAGCACATCCTGATACAATCCGCTGGACAAAATGTCGGACAACGACTTCGCGCCAGCGTTGGATGATCCGGATGCCGAAGGAACCGCGAGGTAGTCTATCAAATCGTATTTGTGATCGTAGTTGATCACAGTCGTACCGGCCAGCAAACTATCGAACGCCGCGATATTCACAGTGACGGTATCGGCACCTGCGCGCGCCATTGCTCGAATGGCTGACTGAATGGTGTCGGCAATCTCGGCATCGGTTTCCTGGAAATAGTTTCTCAGTATTCCAATGCGCGCGCCGCGAAGCGCCCCTTTCTGCAACGCTTCCGAAAATTTCGGCATCGCGTGTCCGTCGAGCAATCGTGACTGCGCGTCAGCGGGATCGGCACCAACCGTGATGTCGAGCGCGATCGCGAGGTCGGTCACCGTGCGCGCGAGTGGGCCGGCAATATCCTGCGTGTGCGACAGCGGCATCACGCCCACGCGGCTCACCAGGCCTTGGGTTGGCCGCAACCCCACCAAACTTCCGAAGGCCGACGGAATACGAATTGATCCGCACGTATCCGAACCCCAACCGATGGCGGCGAAACTCGCGGCGATTGCAGCACCAGTTCCACCACTCGAACCACCGGGACAGCGCCGAGGATCGTATGGGTTTCGCGTCTGTCCGCCCAGAGAACTGATGGAGGTAATACCGGCCGCGAGTTCGTGCATATTCGATTTTCCCAATATGACGGCACCAGCGTCGCGCAAACGTTTGACCACAAACGCGTCATCGGTCGGCTGATGATTCGCGAGCGCAAGCGAACCGCCGCTCGTGGGCATGTCGCTCGTGTTGAAGTTGTCCTTGAGAATGATCGGAACGCCGTGCATTGGTCCACGAACTTTCCCGGCACGACGCTCGACATCAAGTTTCCTTGCATCATCGCGTGCGTGCGGATTGAGGCGAATCATTGAATTGAGTGCGGGGCCCTGCTGGTCAAACGCCGCGATGCGTGCGAGATATGCCTCGACTAATTGCAGTGAAGTCGCTCGTCCATCTTTCATTGCCGTTTGCAGGTCAGCGATGGTGGCTTCGGACACTTCGAACGGCGCGCGGGTGCGCGGCGCCTGTGCGAACGCAACAACAGGGAGAGCGCAGGTGAGGGCGAGTACCCGCGCTGCGGTCGCAACGAGTTGAATTGAGCTGCGTGCCACGTCATGCTCCTGAATGCGTCAAGGTCTGATCCACTGATTGCAATCAAACTATCCAGCGTGGCACGATCGGTCACTAGTCCTTGCGAATATCTATTGATTCGCCCCCTCGCAGATAGGGGATAGGCCACGTCGATGACTACTCCGAACTCCAGGTGCAGCAACCCTGTACTGAGTGGCAAGCAGCGACCGGCGCGCTTTGTCTGGAGGATCGCGATCGCCGCGACTATTTTTCCAGGCATGATCATTGTCCACGTTTTCGTCCATGTCAAAGCCGACGCGGTCGATGCTTTCACCGCCGTCACGCGAGAGAACGCACGACACAGCGTGAACGAGCCCGGCATTATCCGTTTCGATCTCATTCAACAGGATGACGATCCAACGCAATTTTTGCTCATTGAGATTTACCGTACGACGGCAGACCCCGCGTTGCACAAGGAAACCGCTCATTACGCAACCTGGCGCGACACCGTGGCGCCTATGATGGCCGAGCCACGGCGGAGTGTGAAGTATCGTGCGTTAATTCCGGAAATGGCTGGTTGGGAGTATTCAGACTTCCAGGATTAGAGAGGACTGTTTGGATACAGTTTCAGCAATTGCGCCGTTGTTCGACGCTTGCCCGCCTGAGTTCCGGGATGTCATTTTAGGCCAAGTTGTACCGCCGCTGCACTTCCGCCGCTCACCGATTGCCGTTCCGGAAGAATCCTGATTCCACCATGCAAATTTCAGCTCAGAAAACACATGCGTTAGTGGTTGGGATGGAGCAGTGCACTGCCCCAGACTGGCCGGGATTGGATGGCCCGGCATATGATGCATGCCGAATTGTCGATTGGCTGCGTAAGTGTGGTGTTCCGGCCAGTCAGATCTCCCTTTTTCTGTCTCCAATTGCGCGGCCCAATACGGTGCTCCCCAAAGATCGCAGCGTTGTTGCCGTGGAAGGCGGAGCGAACAGCAACTCCATTCACGACTTGCTATCGAGAACGTACTTGAGCCTTCCGGACGTCGACTTGCTGTTTGTGTTCTGGGCGGGTCACGGATTGAGCAACAGCAAAGGGAACAGAGCCTTGCTCTACGCAGATGCCATTGAAAAGGATCCGAGAGCGTTTAGCGTGGACTCGTTCATGGAGTCGCTCCGCTCCACCAATTACGAGCATATCGCCAATTGCATCTTAGTCGCCGATGCGTGCGCGACGCTCAGTGAAAATCTCGATCTGAAATCGACCATTGCTCCACAAGCGTTCTCGGTCGGCTCCGTCCTTCGGGACGTTCCACAGTTCTCCATGTTTGCCAGCCAGCAGGGAGAGGTGGCGTTAAACGACAACATTGCGCGACAGGGATTATTCACGTCCGAATTGCTGAAAGCGCTGGACGACGAAGCGTTTCCTCCGAACATGCTCAAGATCGCGCAGCGGCTGAAGGATCGATTTGAGGAGTTAAAGAAGTCTGACGATATCGTGCAGCTTCCGGTGACGTTGGTCTCTGGTGACTGGAAAACGGACCATGTCATCTTTGAGCGCGGTAAGCTTCCAGCAATTGCATTGGCTGGGCGCAGTATTCCGAAAGCGTATGACCGTGACAAGCAGGACCTGGCATTTGTGAAAGAGTTCCGATTGGCTCTGAGCGGAGGCCGCGCAATTCAGACGTTTATCGTGTACGGCCAGGAGTACGAACAACACTCCAGTTTTGTCGATCGCGTGACCGATCTGCGGGTTGGGGAAGAAATGAAGAACCTCAACACGGACAAGCCAACGGATCAGTGTTTCGATTCGATTCCCGAAGTCGTGATTCGTGCAAAAGGTACCACTGCGGAGCTTAAGGAATTGCTTCGCGAAGGCCTTCGACAACAAACCGGCATCAGTACCGAACCCGCCAATGGCTGGGACCTGATCAGGCAGGCGGGTCGAACGCGTTATGGCGCGCTGCTATTCCGCCATCTCGTTCGCGTTGAAGACACTTCGTCCAACTGGATGGAAATGATCCAGTGGTACGTTGAAGATTTCTGGAAGGAAAGTGGCGAGTTACCGGGTACGTATCCGACAGTGATTCTGTTCGTGATGGTGGAGTTCAGCGACAAGGTGTTTCGGCGGAACCTGTTGCAGCCGAGTACCTGGATTTCAAACTTGAAGGAAACCATGCAGCGCAAGCTACAGGACGGGTTGCAGCGAAAACCAAATCAAAAGGTGCTGGACGAATTGAAGCCGCTCGATTCAAGCGACGTCAAAACCTGGTTTCGGAGGTACGCGAACAAGTCTGGAAAATATCGCGCAGATATCGACCGGGAAAATGCGGCTGAGGCTCTGTTCAACGGAGCGCAGTGTCGTGCGGGGCAAACGGAAGTCCGCCGCACCGATGCCATCGAAAAAGGACTCCTCATCACCTACGAAGAACTTAACGACGACACGAGGATTCACCGGAATGTCTGAAGAAAGCTGGCGCGCATTCTCCAACAGCAAAGTTGCAGGTGCCGACGCACCGCGATCGGTTCCGTCAATTGCGCGTATGTCAAAGAGTGGCAGTGATCCATCGGGATATATCGTTCCACGCGATCTCGCGGATGCAGTGGACGTTGCAATCGCGTTGGGCCAGCCTCTGCTGCTGATGGGTGAACCGGGCACCGGAAAAACAGAACTCGCGCACCACATTGCGTGGAAACTGTTCGGCGAACACGCCAAGGCGATTGTTTTCAATACGAAAACAACCTCTACGGCGCGCGACCTTTTCTACAGCTATGATTCCATCCGACATTTTCGGGATGCGCAGTTAGGGAAATCGGGAGAAGGTGCTGCGGTCGAGTTGCGTGCACAGGACTACATCAACTACCAAGGGCTCGGATTGGCAATCCTGCTCGCAAGGAGCGATGCTGAATCAAATCGGCTTCTGCCTGAAGAATTGCGAGGGTTTCCCGCGCGTCAATCAGTGGTGTTAATCGATGAAATTGACAAAGCGCCGCGCGACCTGCCCAATGACATCCTGCACGAAATTGAACGCATGCACTTTCATGTGCCGGAAACTGGAAAAGAATATTCAGCCGACGACTCATTTCGCCCAATCGTAATTCTCACCAGTAACTCGGAACGCATGTTGCCGGAGCCGTTTCTTCGCCGCTGCGTGTTTCACAATCTGAAATTTCCGGAGGGTGAAGAATTGAAAACGATTGTACTCTCGCGATTGGGACTCGACAACGCGAGGCCAGCGAGCACGATTAAATGGATTGATGGCGCAATCGCCGAGTTCAATACCTATCGCGGGAAGATGGATCGCAAACCAGCGACCGCTGAACTTTTGAGCTGGCTCCGATGGTTACAGCAGATTCAAAGCGCGACGAATTCCGACGAGCCATGGAAACATGCAAGCGGTGCGGCGGCGAAGGGCGCATTGGCCAAGACGAAGGAAGATCGCGCCAAGCTGGAAGGAGTCTGACGCGCGATGCCGGGATCGGGTGACGCTGAAAATACATCGACGGCGCGTACACAGCTGTGGTGTATGGAGCTGCTGTCGTCGTTGGATCGGTCAGTATTTCTGATTAGCCCGGAACATTACCTTCGTGCCGAGCGCCTGTTAGACCAGATTGGACCGCTGGAGCATTTTGAAAGATTGCGTACGCTCATTGCTCCAATTGTTGTCACCAATGCGCAGCAGGCAGAACGATTTGACGAGGCGTTCTACGCATATCAGCGTCAGCTTGATGCGTATCAGGAGTTGATGGTCGCTGAAGAGCCGCCGCCACCGAAAGATCTATTGAAAAAGAACCGGAGCGGAGGATCGTCGCAGGGCGATCGCAAGTCTTCGCGTACATCGCTCAATATTCTTGTACCATTGCTTGTGGTCGTGCTTGCGGCGGTCACCACGTTTTGGCCGATCCGCTTCCCGTTCGAATCGAAGCCGCCCGGAGTTATCGTCGAAGGGAAGCCCGCGGTATCGACGCGTCCGAATCCGGTCGAACAATCAGTCGCACCTGGAGACGCGTCGGTACCGTTGACCCGTCTCAGTCCAACACCTTTTGCGGTTGATCCCGCGACCTGGTGGGAGTTACAGGGTGATCGGATTCGTGCGGGCGTGTTCGGAATTCCGCTACTGCTGCTTGCAATACTGTTCGCACTGCACCGGCGGCGCCGGAAACTGATTGCGGAACGCGCGTCGAAAGCGACGGGACCAATTGTCATAAAATTTCAGGCGCCGAAACCGACAACCGGACCGTTCGGCGACGATGAGTTGCGGCGAACGGCGCGCGAGACCAGACGACGGCAGCGTAGCGCAACCACCCGTCTCTCTATTGCACGAAGCGTCCGCGCAACGGTGGAGAGCCTTGGTTTTCCTACCTTGGTGTACGAAGCCGTGACGCGCCCACCCGAATACGTTGTCTTCATTGAAGAGTTGTCTCCGGCCGATCATCAGGCCCGATACTACGAAGCGTTGATCGATCGGCTGGATGCAGAAGGTGCGATCGTTACGCGCTATCGATATCAACGCGATCCTCGTTTGTCGTTCGAGAAGGAACGGAACGACCAGGACAAGCGTGATAGTGTGTGGCTCGGCGACATCTTCCAAATGCATTCCGATGCCCGTTTGGTGCTAATCGGTGACGGGCAGGGTTTTGTTGATCCGTTTACCGGGGTCCTGTTTGACTGGGTGTCAATGTTGGAAAGCTGGGAAGAGCGCGCGTTTCTCACGACCGTTGTTCCGTCGAGATGGA
>JBDUBA010000044.1:0-3355 GCA_040004335.1 Gemmatimonas sp. | reverse complement strand
ACGGTTCTGTTCGAGCTTGCCACGCTCGAATGAATTTTGCGGGGAGTTAACTGACGCACTGCCTTTGGACTGTGCGGACTTGGGCTGGACTTTTCGGACAGTTCCGAACGAACGTGTACATACGGCACGAGCCACCTGTATCGCTATTTATTGCTTTTCATTGCATTAAAGTGCCTTTCGAAACTGCAATCGCGTGACGGACAATTGGGGCAGAAAATCACGACGAACCGCCACGGTGCGGTCTTGGATCAAGTCCGACAAGTCCGACAAGTCCGTCAAAGTCCGCAAAGTCCAAAGGCAGTTAGTCAGTGGCAGTTAGTCAGCCCGCGGAAGTCCCGTGCAACGCCACGGCAACGCACGCCGCACCCTTCTCAACCAGGTGCAGTGGCGCATCGAGATGCGTCACTGCCCGCACACGCGAAGGTGTCCAGGCCGAAACCTTCACGCCCAGTTTTTCGCACGCGATGACAACGTCGTCGGCCGACGGGTGCGGGAGATCGATCATTACGATATTCGTGTCCGGTGCGACAACTTTGGCACCCGCAACTCCATCCACGATGTTTGCAAACACGCGCGCGGCCGCGTGATCGTCTTCCAATCGCTGGAAATGGTTTTCAAGTCCGTACAATGCACCGGCCGCAATAATACCCGACTGCCGCATGCCGCCGCCAAGTCGTTTGCGAATGTCGTCGGCCAGTTGCATGTCATGCGCGTTTCCTACCAAGGCCGCGCCAACCGGCGCCCCAAGTCCCTTGGAGAATGATACCATAACAGTGTCAGCGCACGCGGCGTAGTCGGCGAGCGACACACCACTCGCGACCGATGCATTCCAGAGCCGAGCGCCGTCGAGATGTGTTGGAAGACTGGCATCGCGCGCGAGATCGTACAGCGCGCGCATGTCGGCGAGCGACGTGATTACACCGCCCGCAGCGTTGTGCGTATTCTCTAACCACAACAGGGACGCACGAATGCCGTAGTGATCATCCGGGCGCATCGTACGCAGCACGTCGTCCGCATTCATCACGAGTCCGGATGGAGTTACCAACCGGAACGCGATACCCGCGATGGCGGCGCTACCGGCCATGTCCCAATGCACGGTGTGGCCGTTGACGTCAATCAGCACTTCAGTGCCGGGACGCGCGTGCAACAACAGCGCGGTGAGATTGGCCATCGTGCCGCTCGGGAAATAGAGCGCGGCTTGCTTGCCCAGCAACTGCGCGACCGTGCGTTGCAGCCGCTGGACCGTAGGGTCGCCATCGTTCACATCATCACCAACTTCCGCGTGCGCCATCGCAATCCGCATCTCGGCGGAGGGGCGAGTCACGGTGTCGGAGCGAAGGTCGACGGAGAAGAAGGGGTCGGCGGTCATGGAGTGCGGAGTGCGGAGTGCGAGATGCGAGATGCGAGATGCGAGAAGAAGCGCACTGCAACCAAAGGTACCAGCTTCCAGCTGATCAGGTGCCAGCCTCCAGCTAACTGAGCAGGATAGTTCGCTCTGCGTCTGGAGACTGGTGGCGACCACCGGGTAGAGACCGCCACGGGAGTCTCGGAAAGCTGGAAGCTCGTTAGCTGGAAACTGAAACCTTTAGTTGCCGTTCGGATTTTGATTGTTCGCCTGGCAGTTCCAGCAGGCGACCTAACTCGCCGCCGCGCTCTGGCGCGCATCATTCTCCCTGGTGCCCTCGAGCGCTTTGAGCTCGGCCTTTCTCAAATCGTACGCCTGCGCCACTTCGCCGCCAATCAGAAACAGAAGCGCGGCGTAGTACACCCAGAATACAACACCAACGACTGCCGCAATTGTGCCCGTATACAGAGAACTCGGATCGGCGCGTTTGACCAGCAGTGCAAAACCGTAGCGAGCGAGTTCAAACAAAACGCCAGCGGTGGTAGCCGCGACCATTGCGGTTCGAACCGGCGGACGCCGGCGCGGGAGCCCGCGGTAGAGCGAGAAAAACAGAACGATGATTACGAGGACGGCCAGCAAACGTCCAATCCAGTAGGTTAGCGCGCTCATTGCCCCTTCGGCCAAGCCAATCCGCATCAACAGTTCAGAGCCGCGTGTTGTCGCCAACGTCAGATAGGCCGAGAACACCACGTACACCGCAACGGCCAGCGTCGATACAATTGTCGCACCAAAATCGAACAACTTGCCCGCCATAATTCCGCGATCGGTGCCGTCAAAAATGAGTGCGAGAACGCTTCGCAATGAACCGAAAAGTCTGGTTGAGAACCAGGCGAACGTGATGGCGGAATACAAACCAACGGTTCCACGCGTGCGCATGACGTCTGCTACAATTTGGCTCAGCAGCTGCCCGGTCGCAGCCGCGTCCTGCGGTAACAATGAACCAATGAGCCCAACGATGGTGTTGGCTGCGTCTTCCGGCCGTCGCCCCAATACGAACGACGTTCCCGATATGAGCAACAACGCGAACGGCACCAGCGCCAACAGGATATTGAACGCGAGACCGCCCGCGAGGAAAAAGACATTATCCTCGCCGCTCTGATTCCAGATGCGGCGAGCATAATCTTTTAACGCTTCACCCTTCAGTGACGTCTCCTTCGCGGGCGACGCTATTATCGGTCCGCGATGCCTCACGGTCGGACCGCTCAGCACGCGCCGCCGCGCGGCTTTCCGCGTAGACACGTTTCGTTTCGGCGACGGCATCATCGAGTTCGGTGCGCGCGTGCGACGCCGCATCGCGACTGGCGTGCACGACATCACCCACCGCATGCGCGCGGCGCGTTACTTCATCACGCGTGGTGCGTACGCGACTTCCAACCACATCACGCACGCGTTCGGCGCGCCCCACCACTTCCTCCGTGATATCCTCTTTCAACTCGCGCGCACGTTGACCGGCACGACGCGCTTCGCGACGAATGCGAGCCCGCGTTTCTTCGCCCGATGCCGGCGCCCACAACAATGCTGCTGCGGCACCAATGGCGAGCCCCAGCGCAAACGCGCCGATGCCCATGCCACCGCTATCGCGTTCCACCACCACTACTTGATCGTCGTCGTAATCATACCGTGACATGTACCCCTCCTGCCGCGACAGCGCGGCGTGTTGCGCAGAAGTTCAAACCGAGCAGGCAGCGCGCGCCAGAGTTGACGCGCGCAATACGAACACAATCAGTCGCTCAGATCTGCATCGTCGGGAGCCGCCATCATTGCCGGCGTACCATCCGTCGGCATGATGCGATGCAGCTCGGTCATGGTGACAAACTTCGCGACGATGTCACGCGTGCCCCCAATTCCCAACTGGCGAAAGAGAAACTCGAACTTGGCGTCGTACGTGACGCCAAGTTTTGCACGCACGTCGGCAGGCAACGCCCACAAACGTTTCTTGAACGGTCCGAT
>JBDUBA010000389.1:0-11322 GCA_040004335.1 Gemmatimonas sp. | reverse complement strand
CGTACATTGGCAACAATTTCGAGTTCGCCGAGATGATGGCGGAGATGCTGGGAGAGCTGAATATCAGTCACAGTGGGGCAACGTTTACATCGTCAAATCCCAATGACGACGCGACGGCATCAATTGGGGTGTTCTTTGATGGGACGTACACCGGCGCCGGCGCGAAAGTTGTGGAGATCATCAAGGACGGGCCGCTTGATCGACACAACATCGATATCAAAGCGGGCATGACCATTGAGTCGGTGGATGGTGTGGCCATCACTGCAACGAAAGACATCGCGGAGTTGCTCAATCGCAAAGCGGGCAAGAATGTGTTGCTCACGTATTCCAATGCGGGCACAACAGGTGAAGTTGTTATCAAGCCTGTCGCATTGGCCGAGGAGAATCGATTGTTGTACGCGCGTTGGGTGAAGCGGAATGCGGACGAAGTGAGCAAGGCAAGCGGTGGCAAACTTGGCTACGTGCACATTCCCGGCATGAATGACGGCGCGTATCGCACGACCTTCGAAGACATCATGGGCAAATACGCGACGCGCGATGGCGTGGTGGTTGACACGCGCTTTAATGGCGGCGGCGATCTCGTGGCCGACCTCGCGATGTTTTTAAGTGGCAAGAAGTTCTTTGACTACACGACCGACACGCGCAGCAGCGGATACGAACCCAATTTCCGCTGGACCAAACCAACGGTCGCAATGGCCAACGAAGCGAACTACAGCGACGGGCATTGTTTCGCGTACACGTACAAGGATCAGAAGCTTGGTCCGCTTGTTGGAATGCCAACGCCGGGAACGTGCACGTTTGCCGGGTGGGAATCACTGCAGGACGGCATTCGCTGGGGCGTGCCGGGTGTTGGTGTGAAGGATACAAAAACCGGCAAATACCTCGAGAATTCTCAGACGGAGCCAGACATCAAGGTGATGAACAAGTACGAAGTTGTGAGCAAAGGTAAGGATCAGCAGTTGGAGGCGGCGATTGCGGCGCTCATGAAACTGGTGCGTGTGGGGGTGACGGTGCCGTGAGTTGCACCGTTTAGTCTTCGCCGCGTAGTGCTTAACGCGTTACTGTCGCGCATAAACTTCTCAGCAGCCGCGAAACGGCGACGCCGTTTCGCGTGAGCACGGTCGCTTCGTTGCGATAGCACGCGCGATTCACGACGTCAGCGAACGAGCGCGCTGCATCAGTCACCGACAGCGTCCGGAAAGGGTTCGCCACACGTAAGATAAGATTTTATGCAAAATCGGTGTCAAGTGTGCTGGGCCCGTCCGACCTCCGAACCCGATTCGACCTTGAGCTGATGCTTCTCTGTGACTTCACTGCTTTCGTCCAAACACATCACTCACATCGAAACACAACGGCTCAAACGCACCAAGCGGATGCCAACACTTAGTGTCGCGAATGATTTCATCAGCACTGTTTGGTTTCACCACAGTGATCGTGCGATCGGCTCCGTCTACAATCCAGTATTCCGGCACGCCTGCGTCCAGGTACAGCGCACGTTTTTCTATGTAATCGCGGCTTCGGGTGGTACGCGAGACAATCTCGATAACCAGCGATGGAATAGGTGCGGTTTCCCATGTCGCGTGGTCCTCGTCGGGATCCGGCAGTCGTATCATCAAATCGGGTTCGACCTGCGATCCTTCGAACATCACCACCGCCCGCGGGTGATACACGTAGCCGAGGCGCTGTTGGATGACGTAGGGCGTGAGCAGCGTATTGAGCCGCGCGTCAATTGTCTGATGCGAGGGGGCTGGCGCCGGCGTCACAAACAACACCCCGCGCACAAGTTCGTACCGGTTCCCGTCGTCGGGCAGGCGGTGCAACTCGGCCAGCGTCCATTGCTTCGTCTCGGTCGCCATGACCATTCGGCACCAGTTCCTGGGCGGTGTGAGTGATACGTTCGCATGCGCCAAGGTTACACGCGAACAGTCAGTGAGCGTCACCACAACGTTTCCGTGCGAATCGAAATAACACGCAGCACTTAATTCAGCATACGCTCGGCCGGCGCGCCGAGTCAAGGCGGCGCGTTGGCAACGTGTACAGCCGAGCGCGAACTGTCGCCCTTTAGACGCGAGCGTCGCCCAAATGCATTTGTTGCAGAAAGAGCGGGATGACGACGGGCTGGACGGGATCGTTTGACAAGCTTGAGGATTGCGTCGCGACATCGTGAGAAGCACGCTCCACGCGCGCAACCGCTTCCACTCGCCCCCTACGCAAACACCTGCGCAACCGCGAACGCGAGAGCCCGCGAAGCACCGGTTGGATGCCACGTCATTTCATCGGTGACAACGAGGTCTTCAGTCTCCCTCCGAATGACGATAAATGCACGTCGTTCGGAGTCGACAATCCAGTACTCCGCTACACCGGCACTTGTGTACAAGTCGCGCTTCTGATTTAGGTCGCGGCGCCTGGTTGTTGATGAAAGCACTTCGACAATTAGCGACGGAATGGGCGCCGACGACCAGGTGCTGCTGCCGCCGACGTGTTCGCGGCGCACCATGAGGTCGGGCTCGACCTCGGAATCCCCGAACTGCAACACGGCGCGCGGCGTGTACACAACGCCGAGGTTTTCGGCCTCAACATATCGGTCGAGAATGCGACGAAGGCGCACGCAAACGGTTTCATGCGTGGGCGTAGGCGCGGGGGTCACGAACAGTTCTCCGCGAACAACCTCGTACTTGTTGCCGTCGTCGGGGAGCGAGTGCAATTCGTCGAGGGTCCACCGTTTCGTGAGCGTCGCCATCGGCATGTCGCACCTTTCCTTGAGCTGTATACACATATGAGCATCGGCCAAGGATCGCATGCCCACCGCTGGACGCCATCACCAGATCATCGCAACTCGGATCAAACTGTCCTTGGAGCGTACGCTCGGCAGCAGGGCCGAGTCAAGAGTGCGCTCGAGCGACTCGACTTTGCTGTTAATGGCCTGCGCGGTTGCAGCGATCCACATGTCACGCGCGGCGGTTTGCGTCGCGCTTACATATTGTTCGTGCAACCATTGATTGCGCTGGTGCAACTAACGAGCGAAGCCGTACACCGCGGAGCGGTTTAACTCACCAATCAGAACTCTTATGCGAAGTGCTCGTTTGCCCGACAACCTGGAATCCGCGAAGCGAGAACGTCGTTCCGCCATCGCTCGGGCCGTTCATCGCTGTTTCGCTCAGAGTGCTCGCATCGCTACCGCCTGCATTGGCGGCACGTTCATGGTGTCAGCCGCACATGCGCAGGTCATTGCACCGGCAGCATGGCGATTAGAGCGAATCGGAACTACCGCCGGCGAGGCAGTTGGCCCGGACGTCGTCTCACTCGCGCTTGCGACAAATGGCCAGGTGTACGTTGCAGACGGCCGCGATCACCAGATCATTCTCTACGACACGACGGGAAAACGACGAGCGACATTCGGCCGCTCGGGGAGCGGCCCCGGTGAGTATCAGCGGTTAGCTGGCCTCGCGTGGACCCATGACACACTCGTGGCCTACGATCCGGGCGCATTCCGGCTGACGTACTTGAGCCTGACAGGCGGTGTCGTAGGCACGGCCGCGTGGCCCGGTACCTGGTTCGCCCAGTATCTGCTCGGTCCAGGTGGACCGCGCGCCGGCGTTTACGCCATGGGTTACACCCGTTCCACGATCACGGTCAAGCGTGGCCAAAGCGGGGTTGTCACCGCCGCACTCCCGAAGCAAGTCGTGGTGTTCCTGGAGATTCTTGGCAGTCGAGCGGTACGCCAGCTCACTGCCATTGGCGACTCGGCGGCTACTCCCAGGCCCGATGATTGCGAGGTACGCGCCAAGGGGATCATCCATATCATGAGCACGCTCCCCGGCGGTACCGGCCCGGTGGATGCGTTCACGTCGGACGGCCGACTTGCCTCAACCACCGATAACCGGTCCCGGGTGGTGTGGACTGATGCGCAAAGTGGAGCTCGCGTAACACGCACATCGCCCGCGTACGCACCAGTTCCGGTCACGGATGCAATCTGGGCACGCGAGGCCCGGGAATATCTGGAATACACCAAGGCTAACGGACCGCTCGTATGCACTACAACTGCGTTTCAACGGCCGGCAACGCTGCCGCCGATTCGCCGACTTGTGGCCGACGATGCCGGAAACGTGTGGGTCGAGGTCACAACATCAGCCGGCGCGCGTTTGGATGTTTACAACGGTGCGGGAACGCTGATCGCATCGATGCCCGCGCCGCCGTACGACGACACGATGCCATTCGTCGTTCGAGGTGAACACGCAGCGTTCGTGGTGCGGGACAGCGACGATGTGGCAGCGGTGGAGATCTACCGTATTCTCCGGCGATGAATCAGATCGTTCAGGACGTTCTGCAATTCAACGCCGTTGCGAGGCGCGGTCGGATGCACCTATGAGCCTTGAGCGCGCAGCGAGCCACTACGACGCAGTCACCGATGCGTGGATGCAGTGGATCATGGGCGACGACCTCCACTTCGGCCTGTTCACTGCCGCAGGCGAAACGCTCGCGCAGGCAACCCACAACCTCACTGTGCGACTCGCGCAGCGCGCCGACCTGTCGCCTGGAATGCACGTGCTGGACGTTGGGTGCGGCATTGGGACGCCGTCGATCTACCTGGCTACGGAACGCGGCTGCTGCGCCACCGGGATCTCGACGAGCTCAGTGGGTGTCGAGATTGCGCGCGCACGCGCCGCCGAACATGGCGTTGGCGACACCGCCCGCTTTGAAGTGCGCGACGCGATGGACAACGGCTTTCCCGACGCCTCGTTCGATCGTGTCTTCTCGCTCGAGTCGGCGCACCTCATGCCCGACAAGGAGCGCATGTTCCGCGAGTGCTTCCGGGTGTTGAAGCCGGGCGGCAAACTCGCGCTCGCTGATGTCGCGCTGGTCGGTACGCAGGAGACTGAGCTCGCGCACTACGCGATGCTCGGACACTCGCGGCAGGTTGCGGGGCGCATGCGGGCTGCGGTGCACAGTACGATGCATCGCGCATTTGGATCGAGCATTGTCACGCAGCAGCGCCTCTACCGCGACGCGGCGGTAGCTGCCGGATTCACCAGCGTGGAGATCACGGACATCTCGGCGGAGACGCGGCGAACGCTCGAACACTGGGCCCACAACGCACACGTCAATCGCGACACGCTTATCGAGCGCATGGGCGAGACCTACGTTGAAGATTTTTTCCTCGCGCTACTGCACATGTCGTTCGGCTGGGGCCGCCTCGGCGGCTACATCCTGATGAGCTGTGGGAAACCCTAGTGGGACGCCGCTGGAATCTGGTTGCCCCCGCGGCGAACAGGTTTCATCTACGGCCCACCAATGCTCGTCGCCGTTTCATAGACCCCATGATCTGTTTCACGCCCGGAATACGCGTCCGTTTGAACAGCTTCGCGACATTTCCTCCGCTGTTTCCAGGATCCTGCCTGACGCGGTTGCGGTACTTGCGGCGCCTCCAAGTCGACCGTAGCATCGAGCAACAAAACATCGATCGTACGCCGCAGTAATCACCCGCTCGGTTCTCGGCATCATCGCCTGGCACCCCAATTGGAGAGCAATTCATGAGTGTCAACGCGGTCGCCATGTTTTATGGCAAACTCGCTTCGGACATGATGTTGGCGAAAGAGTTCGCGCACGCGTCAAGCGTTTTTGCTATCGAGTTTGCTGCCGAGCGCGGCTACTTGTTCACGGAATACGATCTGCAGATGGCGGGCGTGACCATGCAAGGGCATGCCAAGCGGTTGGGTGACGATGTGAAGCAAATGCTGGAGCTTCAGCAGAAAGTTGGGCTTGCCGTCAAAGGTGTCGGCAGCATAACCGGGCAAGTAGTGGGCCACGCAGCTAGCCAATCAACTGACAAATCAACAGCCGTCTTCAACGCCCTGAACGAGGTGCTGCGCCACATGTCGAACTTTCAGGTGGATCAAGTTCACGGTCGCCTTGGCGAAGTATTGGGAACGCGTGGCGGTGCCAAGAAAGGCGGGAAAGGGAAGGGATGACATGAGACCCGCTGGTTTGCTGAACCACAGTCCACGTTCCGTTCACGCTCGGTAACACGTTGTCACAGGAAGACGCCGAACTTTTGCGATTGGTCCGCGAATGGCGCCCGTCGGACGTGCTCCATCCGATCGCAATGCAGGCCTGGCACATCTACGAGGACGGCGGCCTCACTCTGTCGGACGAGTCGCTGGAGCAGATCAAAGGCGCACTTGACGGTTACACTGGCGACCTCGTGTCCCTGGGCCAAGCGCTCGAAGGGCTGGTTCGATTCTCGCTCCTCCTGAGTGAACATCAGCAGGATCAACCAGGTGCAGAGAAAGTGGTTGACCTGATGCGGCAATACGCTCCTCTATTCGAACCATTCTGGGAACGAGTGGTCGAGGCGATCGGCAATGTTGGAATTCCGGCGCCAGTTCCTGCAGACCAGTTGTCCGAGAGCGACCCAGCCGACAACAGTGCGCACTCCCACTTACAAGGCTAATGCCCCCCGACGTTGACGTTGTTCGCGAAATCCTGTTTCCTGTGGTGGATGAGGCCAGCAAGTCAATTCCATCGGCCGCGAGCCTCGAGAAAAGCCTCGACGGCCCGCTCTTTGGCGACAACGGACTCGATTCACTGGGCTTGGTGCGATTCATCGTCATGGTCGAAGACCGAATCGAAGACCTGACCGGCACACGACTCAGCCTCGCCAGCGACCGCGCGTTGTCGCGGCGCACGAGCCCATTCAAGAATCTGCAAACGCTTGCAGACTTCATCCAGGAATGCCTCGCCGACCACGATTCCGCTCGCGCGGATTCCGCCGCGGAGCCGTCCACTGGCTAGTCCGGTAACGCTTGTGACCGGGACACGCACCGGACTTGGTCGGTTCATCGCCGAACACTATTTGGCGCAAGGGCATTTTGTTGTCGGCTGCTCGCGTGGTGAGTCCGATCTTCAGTCAAATCGGTACAAACATTTCACGGCTGATGTCGGCGATGAGCGCGCGGTGCTGCCGATCTTTGCGTATCTCCGTCGCGAACACGGTGGCGTCGACAACCTGATCAACAACGCCGGCATTGCATCGATGAACATGGCGATGCTCACGCCGCTCTCGACATTCGACACGATCTTCAGCACCAACGTGAAGGGCACGTTTCTCTTCTGCCGGGAAGCGGCGCGGTTGATGCAAAAGAAAGGCGCCGGTCGAATCGTCAACCTGACGTCGGTGGCCGCTCCGCTAATGCTCGAAGGCGAAGCCATCTACGCCGCCAGCAAAGCCGCGGTGTTGAGTCTTACTCACGTGCTCGCACGCGAACTTGCGCCGTTTGGTATTACGGTCAATTGCGTCGGACCAACTCCGGTCGCGACTGACCTTATTCGCGGCGTGCCGAAAGACAAAATCGACGCGCTTGTGGCAAGGCAGGCAATTCACCGACTGGGCGTGCCGCAAGATGTCGTCAACGTCATCGATTTTTTTCTGCGTCCCGAAAGCAGCTTCATCACGGCCCAGAGCATTTACCTGGGAGGCGTGGTGTGAATACGTCGGTCGGCCATCTTCTGGCGGCCTTCGAAAGTTTCGGACAACAACCGGCCATCATCTGGCGCGACCAGCGCTTTACCTACGAGTGGCTACGTGAACACATCACACGTTGGACGGCCGAGCTGGGCTTACGCGCGGATACCCAGCCGGGATCCGTAGTTGCGCTAACTGCCGACTATTCGCCGACTGCGATCGCTCTGCTTTTAGCGTTGATCAACTCCGGATGCATTGTATCGCTCACCATTACCGCGACCCCGGGCCAGAAAGCGGAGCTCTTCAGGCTAGCGGAGGTCAGCACGGAGATCGTCGTTGACAGCGAGGACGAGGTTGTGTTCCGGGACATCGGTCACCACGTCACGCACCCACTGTTGGCCAAACTCGCCGCATCTGGTACTGGTGGTGTGGTGTTGTTCACGTCGGGCTCCGCCGGGAAGATCAAAGCGGTGGTTCATGATGCCGAGCGATTGCTCGCGCGGTGTCGGACCCCAACACGTGCGCGGATCACGATCCCGTTCATGCTGTTCGACCACATCGGTGGCATCAACACGGTGCCACAGGTACTCGGCTCCGGGGGCACGGCGGTGATCGCCGCAGATCGTGATCCGAAAACGATTTGCTCTTTGATAGAGAAGCATCGGGTTCAGCTCCTTCCCGCCACTCCGACGTTCCTGACGCTTCTGCTGCTGAGTGATTTCAAGGAGCACGATCTGAGCTCGCTCGAAATTATTGCTTACGGTGCCGAACGTATGCCGGCGCAGCTGCTAGCTCGGCTCACCGCCGCATTTCCAGGCGTGAGACTGATTCAGAACTATGGTCTCTCGGAAGTTGGCGTAGTGCGCACAAGTTCAGACGCGAACGGATCGTTGTGGGTGTCGCTGGTCGGTGATGGTATCGAGACACGTGTTGCTCATGGTCTGCTTGAAATCAAATCCGACAGCGCAATGATGGGTTATCTGAATGAGGCGAGCCCCTTCACGGAAGATGGGTGGCTCAAGACTGGCGATCGCGTGGAGGTTAAAGGCGAACACATTCAATTTCGCGGACGAGATTCCGATGTGATCAACATTGGCGGAGAGAAAGTTTATCCCTCCGAAATTGAGGATCTCATTGCTTCAATGCCGCACGTCATCGAGGTGATTGTCAGCGCGCAATCGAACGCTATCACGGGTCACCTTGTGCATGCAGAAGTCAGGCTTTTGAGTGAAGAGACGCGCGAAGAATTTCGCGGGCGGATGATTGCCTTCCTCTCCGACAGGATTCCCAGCTACAAAATTCCTCAACGTGTCACGCTTGGTACGCAATCCTTTCAAGGTCCGCGGTTGAAGGGACGGCGCAGCTAGTGAACGAGTATGAGAGGGAACTCTCGTCGACCGACCGCAGTTTCGTCGCCGAAGCTGGCCTGTTCCCGCCGACCATCATTCAGTTTTTGTTGGAAGGAATCGGAGAGCCATCGTCGGACCTTCTGCACGAGGCACTAAGGCGATGCTCCGATGCCAATCCCGGTTCGTGTCTCGTGCTCGACGAGTCTGACTCAATCTTGAAATGGCGAATCGGTCAGTCGCCCACGCTTGCGATCGTTGACGCGCCAGAGTTCGAAGCACGCAACTACGGTGATGTGCGTGGAATTAAGTGCGCTCTCAATGCGCGAACCGGTCCGACTTGTGGTCTTCAGTTCGTTCGCGGAAAAACCAAAAACTATTTGATCTTTTGCGCGCTACATGCGGTCATGGATGGACAAGGTGTCATTCGTTGGGCGCAAGATTTTATGAAGTGCATGCGCGGTGAGGAACCGGTCGGATACGCCAGCACGTTGACGGTTGATCAGTTTCTGAAAGAGATGGCGGCGCCGAGGCGAGCACTTCCTCCATCCGACGCGTTACCAGTATTTGGCGCGGCCAATCCTCGCGGCGGACTGGGACCGTTTCATCGGAGGAGGCTCACCGTCGACCGGCCGCTAAACTCGAAGATGTCTGGTCGAATCGGCGTCGCACTCGCGCACCGAGCGCGCACGGAAGAAGGAGGTGAAGGGGCAGTTCGTCTCGCGATGCCAGCCGACCTCCGTCACTATCGCCCAGGCGAACGAATCGCCGGCAACTTCTTCGGTGGATTGCACATTGAAGTGCCTCCCGACGCCGACGCCGACGATATCGCGCTCAAGATTGTGCAGGCGTTGTACACGGGTGAGTCGATCAAGCGGGTTGGCCTCTTCGCCGGCGATCGGGTAGCATCACTCGCGGCGCTGCAGGTCGGGATTTATTTCGAGCTCGCTCACGTCGACGACACCGGTCGTTATCGCTTCAGCGCGACGTTGTCGAATCTTGGATTGCTCAAGAGTGCCGAGCTTTCTGCGCCCGGCTTCCAGGTCACGTCGGCTTTCTTCGTGCCATTGGAAGGCGATTCAGGGTGCACCATAACTATCAACGGCTACGACCAACACACTGAAGTGGTCTTGGGCCTGTCGCATCGCTTTGCTGGCGAAGGCCGGCTTGATGCATTCGTCGATTTGGTGCTTGATGCTATTGAGGCGAAGCCGAAACCGGAAACTACGGCGCGCAAATTTCAGGTATTGCCTGCCGTTTCCGCGACTGCGATTCTGACTCTGCGCGCGCGCGCCGAGGAGCACGAACGAAGTGCGCCTCTCTTCGCCGATCCGTTAGCGGCGGATTGGTTTCGGCGCGTTCAGTGGCCGACAAAACTTGATCGCTGGTGGTCGACAACGAATGCCGGAAATGGAATCGCGCTTCGGGCTGATGCCATCGACCACATTGTTTCGCAGTACCACTCGAGCGTTGAATCGCTGTCGGTGGCTGAACTCGGATGCGGACTATCCACGCGTCAAAGTCGACTTTCCAATCTGACGTTTGCGAAATGGGTTGACGTCGATCTGCATGAGATGATGGAGGTGCGTCGTGCACTTGGTGCGAAGGGTGAGCAAGTTGCGGCATCAGTGTTGGATTATGCGTGGATGGACCGTGTGCACGTTGATGCATCGCAACACTTGTTCATTGCAGAGGGTTTGTTGTACTACCTGGAACGTGCGCAGGTTGATGCGCTGTTTGTCGAACTGAAGCGCCGTTTTCCGGGTGCAGCGATTGTTTTCGATGTTGTCGGCGCAAATGACTATGCAACGCTGTTGGAAAACACGGCGTCGGCGGGCGCGCCAATTGCCTGGCATCTCGAAGGCAACTATTCGGATGCGCTCAGTGCATTTGGTTTGGGTGTCATTGGCGAACTCGATCCCGATCGCGTGATGAAGGACGCGGTAGAGCGTTATTGGAACCGCTTTACGAGCGCCGAGCGGGTTGGGATTTATTTCGTGATGAACTCGCCGGAATTAATGCGCGGGCGAAGTGGGACAGTATTGGGGCGGTTGGGATAGCCGGCTGGAACACCGGACACTTGATGTAGATTCTGCAATTGTGCGAGGTACATCAGGGAGAAATGTATTGTTTGGTTTTACCGTGCTCCAAACTGACGCGACGTGCGTTGTATCGGTTCAGTTGGTTTTCCGTGCAAACCCCTGACCGCCAACGCGAATCCACGTGACAACGCCCGCGTCGTTCCGAATAAACTCGACCGGCGTGCCATCTTGTGCGGAGTACGCGAGATCGAGCGCATAAAAACTGAGCGCGTTCGCGCCCACCGTAATTCGACCATTGACGACACGCACCACGATCGGAATGGTGTCGCCAAGATAGTTGCCGATGTACTCCGACGATTTCGGTTGCGTTGCTAACACCGTTGTGTGCGCCGGGAATCTTGAGTCGCGCCATTTCTTCTTCGACGACAGCGGCCGCGGTGCTGAACGCGTCGGCAACGGAGTGCCAGGCAGC
>JBDUBA010000051.1:0-11397 GCA_040004335.1 Gemmatimonas sp. | reverse complement strand
TGGGGCCGCAAGATTGCGGACAAACTCAAGGATCTCATTCCGCGCCAGATGTTTGAAGTCGCGATTCAGGCGGCCATCGGACAAAAAGTTATTGCGCGCACTACAGTGAAACCGCTGCGTAAGGACGTGACTGCGAAGTGTTACGGTGGCGATATCTCGCGGAAACGCAAGCTGCTCGAGAAACAGAAAGAAGGAAAAAAGCGCATGAAACAAGTTGGTAGCGTTGAAATTCCGCAGGAAGCGTTTTTGGCGGTGTTGCAGGTCGATTAAGACTGCACGCCGCTTCCGTCACGCTCTCACGCACGAGCCCGCGCGCGCATGTCCAGCCTGGTAATCCAGACCTCGTTTCTGGGCGACATGGTGCTCACGACGCCGTTGCTGGAACGGTTGGCCGAGCGTGGGCCGGTTGACGTGGTGGCGACGCCGGCAAATGCGGCGTTGTTGAAAGGACACCCCGCCGTGCGCGATGTCATTCTGTTTGACAAACGCGGCGAAGCAAAAGGCTGGCGCGGCATCAAGCGTATTGCGAATCAAATTCGATGGCGCGAAATAGATGGTAAACGAGAATTACGTGGCGCGCGCGTGGCATATCTCGCGCAAGGCTCCGTGCGCAGTGCGTGGCTGGCCATTGTCAGCGGCATTCCCGAACGTGTGGGATTCAACACGTCGGCGGCGCGATTGTTTTATACGCGGCGGGTGATTTACCGGCGCGATTTGCATCATGCGACGCGGTTGTGGCAGCTCGCGAATCTCACGGCGAATGAAGTGCCTGAGGGACCGTTGCAGCCGTCGCTCAATCCGGGTGTAGACGATATTGCGGCGGTTGATGCGCTGCTCGATTCGAATGGCGTGCAGCGCGACGCACCGATGATCGCGCTCGCGCCTGGCAGCGTATGGGCAACAAAACGATGGCCGACATTTGATGCGCTGGCCGGAGAAATCGCGCAGCATCCCCAACTCGCCACACATCGCATTGCGATCATTGGCACAGATGCCGATCGCGAACTGGCGAATGCAATAGTTGCGAATGTGTCCGCAGCAGGTGGATTGCCTCCCATTGATGCGACGGGGCGATTGTCGTTGTTAGCGTCGGCCCAACTGATTTCGCGGGCAGCCGCTATTGTGTCCAATGATTCGGCGCCGCTGCATCTCGCGTCGGCCATGCAGACCCCAACCATTGCACTGTTTGGCCCGACGGTCCCTACCTTAGGGTTTGGTCCGTTGGCGCGGGAACAGCGTGTGCTCGGTGTTGACTCGCTGTTGTGCAGACCGTGTCACGCGCACGGTCCGCAGGCGTGTCCACTTGGACATTGGAAGTGTATGCGGGAGTTGACGCCAACCTTTGTCAGTGAGCAGCTCGTGCAACTAGTTGGAGCAGATAATTGCAGCGCGTGATCGATGCACTCACGCAGATTTCTGGGAGTCGTGCGAGTACCTCGTGAGCATTTATTTGTAGAGAGTTTGTGCGGTGGAACCGTTGGCAACTACAGTTCGTCCGTCGCAGAGAACAATTATTCCGCAAGAGGCGCCGCATCATAGCGGAGCAAAATCACCCCACGGCATCGTTCGGTCCGGCGACCGTTACAACCACGCGAACGGAATCCCGATCAAGCGGTCATCATAGAGACGCGGGACCGAATCGTTGTTGATGACAAGTCCAAGGCGAAGATTCTGTTCGGATACAAGGTCGCGCAAGGCACGCAGTTCGCGCGCGCCAACCACCGACGCATGTTTGATCTCAATTGCAACCCCGCCAAAATTGCCTTCGATAATCAGATCCACCTCCGCGCCGCCGCCAGTCCGATAATACGTTGCGTTGACCGGCTCGCCCATCGCGTGCAATTGCCGCAGCACCTCCTCTACCACCATTCCTTCCCACGACGCCCCCACTTGTGGATGGCTGAGCAGCGCGTCGCTGTCGGGAATGCGAAGTAGCGCGTGTAAGAGGCCGCTGTCACGGAGGTAGCCGCGGGGATGTTTTACAACGCGCTTGACAGCGTTCTTCGTGTAAGCCGGAACGGTGCGCCACACAAAAGTGCCGTGAGCAATCTCAACGTAATCGTGTGCAGTTGGTTGAGAGACGCCAAGCGCGCGTGCAATATCAGCGTAATTCAGAATGCGGCCGGAAAGCCCGCCAAGCATTTCGAGAAAACGTCGGAAGCGCACGTCGTCGAGTCCAGGAAACAGTCGCTTCACGTCGCGCAGAATGTACGTCTGTATGTACTGCTCCACCCAACGCGATCGGAACTTTGGTGCCGTTTCCAGCCATGGCTCGGGAAAGCCGCCGTCAAACCAATAACGCTGCAATTGTCGCGGCGTGCCGCGCGCGGCCAATTGATCGATCAAGTCAGCGGGCGCGGCATTGGGATCGGTCAGACGTTTCAAGAATGAATCACGCGCAATTGTTTGCGTCACTTCGGCCCACGATAAGGGTGCCATCTCGATGATGCCAACCCGTCCAGCAAGACTTTCCGCTACGGAACGGACAAGCGACGGCGAACTCGAACCCGTAATAACGAACCGCCCTCGCTCGGCGCGATGTTCGTCAATCGCAACGCGCAGTGCCGGAAAAATTTCCGGTAAGGCTTGTGCTTCGTCCAGCGCGATGTGTCTGGCATTCAAGCGGAAGAATGCATCCGGATCATTCGCAATTACTGCGTAGTCGGCACGGCGCTCAAGGTCGAAGTGTTTCCAATGTGACGGTAAAGTCTGGAGTAGCGTCGTTTTTCCGCATTGCCGTACGCCGAGCAAAGCGACACACGGAAAGGTTTCGAGGTAGGTGTTGAGGAGGGCTTCGGTCGCACGCTTCATACCTTGCAAAACTAAACACTTGCTTTGAAAATGCAAGGTGAATTGGGGGATTTAGGCGCTGAGGACACACCACTGTTGCGACTGCTCCGTCCAGACGAACGACTTTGCATCACGAACATTTTCTTCTCGCATGGTGGTCGAATGTGGCGCTTGGCTTGCCCTATTAATTGAGAATTGACGTTTGCCGAGGCATTGGCGCTTCTCTTTCGGCGCCAATGCCTCATTCACTGTGTATGAGTGCATTAACGGCGCGCGAGTAGTTGAACTTCCACAATGTGCACTTTAGGAAATCCGTTGTCATCCGGGCTTCGTTGAAATCCTTGACGGCCGTTCTGAAAGAATCCGATCGGCCGCTCTTTCAACGCAGTCAATGATGGGATGGGTCCCAGTGACGCCAGTACAACTCCGGCCTTTGCATCAATCACTTCAAAGTAGAAATCGACAGCCTTATCGAGCGGCGAGCCCGCGTCAGAGCTCATGCGTTCCGGGCGTGAAAGACCGAGAAAGGCCTTCTTCGGGACCATAATGCCGACAAATAACAAGCCATCTTCGGGCTCGTGGAGCAGTATGATGTCCGGTGACAACACATCATTTGATCCGGTCAATGAGCTTGCGGGCGGAATCCACGGTACGTCACGTCGGACGGTCTCCAGGAGATTTCCATCCGTACTCCAGAGTTCGATTTGATAGTAAGGCGGCACGTGACTTGGTGAAACAGCCCAGAACGTTTTGCCTCCCCGATAGGCGAGACGTCGCTGTGTCGACATCGTAGAAGGGTTCGGAGGCCCGAATTCTCTCACGAGCGGGGGAACCGGCTTATCCTTTCGATTAAGATCGTAAATATGGAAGGATTTCCTGCTCCCATCGGCCGTTGACAGCATCGTGCCGTCATCGAGCACAGCTGTCGAGTTGAAAAAACCGAGTCCGGTGGATGCGGTTGAGCGGGTGTCGATGAGTTTCAAACTCGTATCAAAGATTGACAACCGACGGTTACTGTCTGCAACGTAAATCAGTCCCTGCTGACTGAGACGAATGGCTTTTTGCCCAACACCAAACTCTCCCGGACCTTGGCCGGCGTTGCCAAGCGTTCGCATGAAAGAACCGTCCTTGTTCCAAACTGCAATTTCCGCCACTTTCCCAAGCGGGGATCCTAAGAAGCGACCGTCAAGTAAGCGGACAATTTCGTACCCAATGTCCTCTCCTTGTCCATCTGTACCTGTCCGCAATTCGACGCCGGTTCCTACATAATGAACAACGCATGGAAACGTCTTTGCTTCCTTTAAAACGACAGTCGCTCCGGTAACTTGGGCGACTGCCGGTGGCCGCTTGCAAGGGGTCGATGCGGGACTCTTGACTTGAGCGCCCAATTGGCTTGCCGCCGCCGCGAAGAAAACTCCGACGACGTACCTGTAAGATGACATGGGAAATTTATTCTGAGTTGTTCGCAAGACGATCTGCACAAGTTGCCAAGGCACTATCGATCTGCCAAGGTCTTGCACAACAGTACAACGCGCATTCGGAAATGGCGAATTCGCGCGGTGACTCTGCGGAGAAGAACGGGCCAGCGCACTTTATTCGAATGGACGATGAGCCGGTGATCCGAACCTCTATCTGCTTCAATGAGCACGAGCCCCCGCGGCCCCACGCGAATCGGGTTGGAGAGACGGCCCGGACTGTTTTCAATGCTGGCTGACGTAATCGCCAACCTGATAATCGGAACACCAATCTGAGCGGCGGCCTTTGCCGGCGGTGTCGTCTTACGAGCCTGAGCGCTCATCCCACCGGCGAGCGAGAATACGAGTGCAGCATTGCAAGCGAACGTGATTCGCATCATGGCTCGACGCAACAGGAACGAGAGTTCGCAGGGACTGTGAATTCCAAAACTCACGCTGAACCCCCGCTAGACGAACACATACAGCGGAGCGCGACAGCAAACGTACCTCTGGCATTCCCGCGCTGACAGTGCCTGATTTCCCTCGGGCGTGCGTCGCTGCTAAACGGGGGACTTCGCCACAATTCAATACCATTAGCCGCCCACATGGCAGACCACGCAAACTCCTACATCATTGGCGTAGACCTCGGCGGCACCAACATCGTCGTTGGCGCCATGTCGGCCGACGGGACGCGCCAATTCGCGATGCAGAGCACGCCGACACCTCCGCGTAGCGAAGGGAGCTCGGGCCGCGTGGTGGAACGTATGATCGAAATGGTCGAGGTCACTATTGCGGAGACGATCAAGGAAGCAGGGGCAAAACGCAGTGACATTCTGGGTGTTGGAATTGGCGCACCTGGCCCGCTCGATCGCGAAAACGGCATTGTTGTGATCGCGCCCAATCTCGGTTGGCACAACCTTCCGCTGCGCGATCTCATTTCGGACGCCGTCAAACTGCCCTGCACACTCGACAACGACGCGAACTGCGCAACGTACGGCGAATGGTGGGTTGGTGCGGCACGCGGCGCACGCAACGTGGTCGGCATCACGATTGGCACCGGCATTGGCGGTGGTTTGATCATTGACGGAAAGTTGTATCACGGCTCAAGCGACGTCGCTGGCGAAATTGGCCACATGACGATTGATCAAACGGGACGTCGTTGCGGCTGCGGTAACTACGGTTGTCTGGAGGCGTACACATCGGGTCCCAACATTGCCGAACGTGCACGCGAAGCGTTGCGGTCAGGCGATATCTCGGTATTGCCGTCGATGGTGGGTGGCGATCTCGAACTCATTACGGCAGCGACGGTGTACGAAGCGGCGCACAAAGGCGATATCGTTGCGCGCGAAGTGGTACGTGACACCGCGAAATTCCTGGGCGTCGGACTCGCGAATTTGCTCAACGTCTTCAATCCCGACGTCGTCGTGGTGGCGGGCGGCGTTACTCAAGCTGGCGATGCGTTGTTCGAGCCGCTCCGTGCCGAAGTGCGTCGACGCGCATTTAAACCGGCCGTCGCCGCATGTCGTATTGTGCCTGGCGAGTTGCCTGGAACTGCGGGCGTGATCGGTGCCGTGGGCACGTTTCGTTCGCAGATGATTTCGTGAACCCATCTGCGACCGCAACACCGCGTAAAAAGCGTGTGGGAGTAATTGGCACGTTTGTGTGGGACGTGATTTATGGTCGTGACGGACGCTCGGTGCCGGTTGAAGAGTGGGGTGGCATCACATACACATTGGCCGGACTGGACGCAGCGCTCACCGACGAGTGGGAAATTGTTCCGATCCTTAAGGTTGGCGAAGACCTGGCCGATCGCGCGCGCATCTACTGCAAGTCGCTCAAACGAATGGCGCTCGACGCCGAATTGATCGCGGTTCCGTATCCAAATCAACGCGTGACGCTTCGGTACACCGATGCCGAACGTCGGACAGAAGTGCTGACGGGCGGCGTGCCCGCGTGGACGTGGACGGCGCTCAAACCGGTGCTGGACGATGCGCACCTGGACGCATTGCTCGTCAACTTCCTGAGTGGTTGGGAGCTCGATTTGCCCACGGTGCAAATGCTGCGTGGACATCTTGATATCCCAATTTATTGTGATCTGCACATGTTGATGTGGGCTGTACAGAGCGATGGCCGGCGCACGTTGCAACCACTGCCCAATGTGGCCGAGTGGTGCGCGTGTTTTGACATTTTGCAAATGAACGAAGACGAAATGGCGATGCTGGCGCCCGATCCGATGGCGCTCTCCGCAACGGCGATGGCCGCGGGAACCTCGTGTTTGTGCATCACCTTGGGCAGTCAAGGCGTCGTGTACGTTGCAGCGCCGGGATTTGAAACGCTGGCTGACCGCCCGTTGCGCACGGGCATTTCGACCGGTTCGCGCGGTGGCGCGGGCAATTTTGGCGCGGTGCGCACGGCGTTAGTGCCCGCGGCAATTGCGCAAGTGGATGGCGACGGTGATCCAACGGGATGTGGTGACGTTTGGGGCGCAACCCATTTCTCAAGACTGCTCGCGGGTGATAAGTTGTCTGAAGCCATTGTCGCGGCCAACAAAGCAGCGGCGCGAAATGTGGAGCACCGCGGGGCCTCGGGCCTTGCACAACATCTCCGGGGAGAACTCAGCACCACGTGACAACTGTCATCTCCGTGCCTCCATCGCTCGACGAGCATTCGATGGAGCTTGTGTTCGAGCAACTCGCACCGTTGCCGCGCGAACAGAAAGTGGTGATTGACGCGCGTCACACGCGCTGGGCCTCGCCATATGGATTGACGACGTTGTTGTGTGTGGCGCAGTCACGGTTGGAACGCGCCGACTTCACGGTTCCCGAACACACCGACACTGCGTCGTATTGGGCGCGCACCGGATTCTTTCGGCACGCCGCCGACTTATACGAATTGCACGGTCACGTGCCACGCCATCGCGAAGGCGAGTCGGATGTGCTGCTCGAAATCACGCCCATCGTGCAATCGGCGGATGTGCATGGCGTTGTTGGGCGCATCAAAGACAAGAGCGCTGAAATTCTGCACGGCCAGCTTGGTCTCGACATGGCCGTTACCGGTCGCTTTGGCATGACGTTGAGTGAAGCGTGCGGCAACATCGTCGAACACGCGGGACAGGGCGGCTGGGTTGCGGTGCAGACGTACGCGTATCGCAAACGCCTGGGTCGGCGCGTTGTAGTAATTGCGGTGTGTGATGCGGGTGTCGGGTTTCGCCAATCGCTTGAGAGTTCGCCCGCGCACCGCACCAGCGATCGCTGGGATGATTCACGCGCGCTCGAAGCGGCGGTTTTGCGCGCAGTAAGTCGCTATCGCCACGGCGACGACGGACGTGGGCAAGGCCTCGCACAAATTCGCAAGTTCGTCGCCAAGTGGAATGGCAAACTTTCCGTGCGCAGCGGCACCGCGCGTCTCGCGATTGTGCCAGGCTGGGATGAAGATGAACCCATGCAGGAAACGCTCCCTTATTTTCCGGGATCGCAAATGCAGATCATCATTCCCGAAAAAGTTGCCGACAACGCCAGTGCCACTCTTAGTTCGCGCAGCACAGCGGCTCGTCCAGCGGTGCGCGCCTCATGAGTTTGGTCATTGATGTGGGTACCGTGCTCCGTGACAGCGTCAGCGTGTTCTACTCAAGCTTGCTCACGCGTCATACTGGCGCGGCCGTGCGCAACGAAATCGAACGACGCGTGGTAGAAGTGGGCTCGCCCGTTGTCACCACGATCGACTTTTCGAAGATCGATCTGCTGGACGTGTCGTGTGCGGACGAAATTGTCGCGAAGTTGTTGCTGCGCTATTACGAAGGCAACAACGGTTTAACGGGATATTTGTTGTTGCAGGGTATTCGCGACGATCACCTTGACGCTATTGACGCCGTGCTGGAAAAGCGGAACCTGGCACTGGTTGCGTGGCACGATGGGCAAGCCGAGTTGCACGGTATCGTAGACGAAACGGAACGTCGCCATTGGGAAATTGTGCGCGAACTCGGGCCCGTGACCAGCGATCGTGTTTCCGAGCAGCTCGGCACAACCGATGTACAAACGACCACGCAACTCACTCGGCTCTGGAGTCGTCGCCTGCTGCGTTACGAGGACGCGCACTTCACGGTGCCGGGAACGGTCGAGCCAGCGGTTGGAGAACACGCGCAATGATTGCAGTCTCTCACAGTTGCAAACAATGAGTCCGATCAAACGCGAATTCAGCGGGTTCGCTAAACCGTTGCAAGTGCTCGGATTCATCGCGACGAAAAAAGGCGATGCCGAACGTGGTCCGATGGTGCGATTGCGCCCCGAAGACGCACTCATTCGTTTGTTGATGCCGGGTGAATTGGTGCGGGTCATCTCCGAACGCCGGTCGGAATTGGCTGAGTTGCAGGTGGATGAATCGGTTCCGAAGGGAGGCGCAATTTTGCGTGATGTTGCTGGTGCCGCGGTCACAGAAATCATTCGCGTGGTGCGCCTCGACCTCGAAGCGCCGCGCGAGGCCTGATCTCGTCGATGGACGACAACGCCGACCGTTCCGACACGCCGCATGTTCCCAATGCGCCAATAGCAGTTGGTGCGGATGTGCATCGCGCCACCGTGACCGTGCACGGCGGACGTTTGCGCGGCGAACATGGGACACCGGTTGCAACACCACTGGTTCAGTCGGTCAATTTTGTCACGGCGCCGGGCTCACGCGATGAGTTGTTGTATACGCGTCACGGCAACACGCCCAATGCGTACGTGTTGCAACAGAGGCTCGCGCTACTGGAAGGCAGTGAAGCAGCCTTAGTGCTGTCGAGTGGAATGGGAGCCACCGCATGTACAATGATGGCCCTGCTCCGCCCCGGTGATCATCTCCTGGCAAGCACCTGGTTGTACGGTGGTTCGCGGCAGCTGTTTGAGCGCGAACTTGTATCGCAAGGAATTGAGGTCACGTTCGTTGACCCAACTGAAACACGCGGGTGGCGCCGATCGGTGCGACACAACACCCGCGTGTTGTTTCTCGAGTCGCCCGTCAATCCAACTACGCGGGTGCTCGATCTGCGACCGGTGAGTGCGCTCGCGAGGGAACTTGGCCTTGCGCTTGTTGTCGATTCAACGTTCGCCAGTCCAATCAACTTTCGCGCATTAGAACACGGCGCGGACGTCGTCATCCACTCGGCCACGAAATACCTCAACGGCCATCACGACGTGTTGGCTGGCGTTGTGTGTGGCAGTGCTTCCGTGATCGAAGAAGTGCGAAACAAGATGATTGTGTGGGGGCAAGCCGCCGATCCATTTGCGGCATGGTTGCTGGAACGCGGGCTCAAGACGCTTGATGTTCGCGTGCGCAGGCAGAACGAAAGTGCGATGCGCGTTGCACAGTGGGCAGCAGAATTTCCCGCGTTTGCGCGCGTGCATTATCCCGGGTTGCGGTCGCACCCCGATCACGACGTTGCGAAAGAGACGCTTGACGGATTTGGTGGAATGATGGCCGTCGAACTCGCGCGCGGCGCTGATGCAACGCAGGGCATGCTGGAGAAATTGCAACTGTTTCTGCACGCTCCGTCTCTGGGCGGTGTGGAATCACTTGTGAGCGAACCGCGCTACACGTCGCACGAACATTTGAGCTCGGACGAACGTGCGGCCATTGGTATTCCTGACGGATTTCTCAGACTGAGCATTGGCCTGGAAGATCCCGCCGATCTCATTGCCGATCTGGCGCAGGCCACGGAGTAAGCCGTGGCTGGAATCGTTCGCCTTACAAAAGTTACGAAGGAATATCCGCGTTCGGGAGTCGCGCTCCGCAACGTTTCGTGCGAGGTGGACAAGGGTGAATTTGTTTTTCTGACCGGACCAAGCGGCTCCGGAAAATCCACGCTACTCAAGCTGTTGTCATTTGTCGAGCGGCCAACTGATGGCGAAGTAAAGGTTTCGGGATACTCCAGCGCGACCATCAAGTCGCGGGAGATCCCAATGTTGCGTCGCCGTCTGGGCATTGTGTTTCAGGACTTCCGACTGCTGCAGGACCGGACAATTGAAGCCAACGTTGCGTTTGCGCTCGAAGTGACCGGCGTACCAAGAGCCACTATCGGACCGCGCGTGGCACGCTTGCTCACACAAGTTGGATTGGCGTCGAAAACGACAGCGATGCCGCACGAGCTGTCAGGCGGCGAGTTGCAACGCGTTGCGATTGCGCGCGCACTCGCCAACGATCCGTTTGTGATGTTGGCCGACGAACCTACAGGTAATCTGGACGAACGAGCAACGCGCGGTGTCTTTCAACTGCTGCGCGACATCAACGCGTCGGGTACGGCCGTCATCATGGCCACACACGACCTCTCGCTCATCGAGTGGAGCGGATTGCGGTATATCGAGCTGGATCATGGCAACATGACGTACGACGGCACCGACGCGTCGCGGTTTATGGCGGACGGACGCCGTCGATGAGGCTGGCCATCCGCGAATCATTGCTCGCGTTCAGGCGCGCGCCGCTGTTGGGACTTCTCAGCATCACGACGATCGCGTTCTCGTTGTTCGCGTTTGGATTGTTTGGACTGGTGGCCGTCAACTTGCAGTCGGCGCTTCGTGACGTTGAGAATCGTGTCGAGATTCGCGTGTTTCTGGCTGATGGCACAACCGAAGATGCGATTGCCACCATGTTGGGCGATGCATCCGCATTTCCCGAAGTGGCTGAGGCGGGTTTTGTCAGCCCCGATTCAGGACTCGCGCGCGCGCGACAAGAGTTGCCAGAGTTCAAGGACGTGTTGGACGTCGCGGTGTTGCCCGCTTCGATCGAAGTGCGATTGAAGGAAGGATTTCGCGACCCCACGCATGTAAAGGAGGTGGCGGCGCGTCTCAACAGCTATCCGGCGGTGGATGAAGTTCGCTACGGCGAAGAGTGGGTGGAAAAACTCTACAAGATTCGCACAATTGCAGCGGTGGCCGGATCAGGGCTTGGTCTCGTATTTGCGCTTGTCGCCATTATCATTATCGGCTCAACGATTCGCATGGCCGTGTTGGCGCGTGCACGTGAAATCGAAATCATGCGTCTGGTTGGCGCCACGAATTGGTTTGTACGTTCGCCGTATCTCATTGACGGTTTGGTGAAAGGTTTGTTGGGCGGAGGCATCGCCGTTGCATTGACGTATGTGGCGAGTTCCGTCATATCCAAAAACCTTGTGCAAACCACATTT
>JBDUBA010000351.1:0-11435 GCA_040004335.1 Gemmatimonas sp. | reverse complement strand
CCCGTGTTCCAGCCTTGAGAGGGCCGTGTCCTAGTCCCCTAGACGATACCGCCATGGGCGTTCCGCCAAAGGCGGGACGCGCCATGGCGGATCGTACTATTACCAGCAAAAGCCGCGAGCGGCTTTTGGCACTCTCCGCGCGTGGCGGCGAAAGCCCACGGCGGCACTTCTATCACCAGCAAAAACCGCGAGCGGGTTTTGGCACTCTCCGCGCGTGGCGGCGAAAGCCACGGCGGCACTTCTATCACCAGCAAAAGCCGCCAGCGGCTTTTGGCACTCTCCGCGCCGAGCAACCAGCCCGATACAGATACATCTTCGTTTCATCGCCGGTGCGTACAACTCACCGACTGGTTCGTACAACAGCAACACAGGCCCGGCAGGAATCGAACCTGCAACCCCCGGTTTTGGAGACCGGTGCTCTACCAATTGAGCTACGGACCTCCGGAGTTGCCAGGCATAACCCGGCCGCTACCTGCGATGTCCACCAACCTGTGTCAGGGTGACCGACGGGACTTGAACCCGCAACCCCCGGAATCACAATCCGGTGCTCTAACCAGTTGAGCTACGATCACCATGGCGCAAAAGGCCGGCAACCCTCACCAACCTCTCCCGCATTCTGCGTGCAGAACTTACTTGTCTTCCGCCAACGCAAACGTGCGAGCGGCCATCGAAAAACTCAGCTACAGAGCCCGAAATCGTAACGGGTTAAAGCGCAAATGGCAAGCGACGAGGTGCCGTTTTCATTCGCACAGCCATCCGTCTGGAAACTTAGTCTTTCGCCCGGTCCAGATATTCGCCCGTCGTTGGATTCACGCGAATGCGGGTACCCGACTCGACAAACTCCGGAACGTTGACCGTGACCCCGTTTGACAACTTCGCCGGTTTTGACGACGCAGTCTTGGTCGCGCCACGAAACACCGGCGCCGTATCCACGATCTCCAACACCATCGAATTCGGAAGCTCGATCCCGATCGGGCGACCGTTGTAGTACTCGGCCAGGATCTTCATGCCCTCCTGCATCCAGGGAGCGGAATCGCCCAGCGTCTCTTCGTCCATTTCCAACTGATCGTAGTTGGACGTGTTCATGAAATGGTACGAATCGCCGCCCTTGTACATGAAATCCAGCTCGATGGTCTCCATTGACGCCTTCTCAATGGTGTCCGCCGCGCGGAAACGATGTTCAAAGTTCGAACCCGTCCGGAGGTTCTTGAGCTTCGCTTGCACCATCGCCCGCAGATTGCCAGGCGTATGATGACGGAACTCCACGACGCGACACGGATCGCCCTCGAACACGAGGACCATACCGCGGCGAATCTGCGTTGCCGTTAGTGCCATTCGTAAAACGCCGGGGCGTTGGTAAGTCGTAAGTGCAACTGAGCCAACACGTTTGGCTCGGGTTATCTACAGCCTTACAACATAATCGGGCGGTTGGGCCGTGGTCAACGTGTGATCGGTCGTTTTTCCGGTACCGATCAAGCCAGCACCTTTGATCCCTCGTTCGGCTGTTCGGCTGCAGCTAGTGCTTCGGCCGTTGGGCTGCAGCTAGTTCTTCGGCCGTTCGGCTGCTGGTAGTTCTTCGGCCGTTCGGCTGCTGGTAGTTCTTCGGCCGTTCGGCTGCAGCGAAGCTGCTTGGCCCATTCGGCCATTAGGCTGCTGTTTTGACAGGATCGGAATCTGAGTACCGCTACTTCCTGGTGTCCCCCAACTGCTTGAGCAGCGTCGCCACCGCCGCGTCCAGCTGACTGTCCTTGCCGCTGTAGGACTCACCGATCGGACGCGTGACGTTCACATCAACCTTGCGAGGCGTCATCTCCATTCCCACGCCATTGCCGTCGCTCACGCGTGAGAACGGAATACGCAATGTGGTGCCGTCCACGAGATTGACGTTCGACGTAAAAATGATCCACCCCGCCGTTGGTTCGCCCACAACTTGACCGAGTTTGAGCGCGCGGTATCCCTCCGTAAAATCTTCCGCGTCGGACAATGAATGTTGATTCACCACGAGCACCGTCGGCCGTTCGAGCGAACGTTGTCCCAGCGTGATGCGGGCCGGCGTTGTGATTGAACCGCGATTCTGAAACTGCATGTAACCGCGTCGCGCAAACACATCGATTGCGTACGCATTCACAAATCCGCCATTGTTGTTGCGCACATCAACAACGACACCCTCGCGACCGTGATTTTCTGCATCCAGATCGAGATGCAGCTGATCGAGACTGCCCTGCCCCATATCGAACATGTGTACGTAGCCGAGTCGTCCGTTGCTGATCTTCGCGACATAGGCGCGACGATCTTCCACCCATTGGCGATATAACAGCGCCTTTTCCGTGGCCAACGTCACCGGCCGAAGTGCCAGCTCGCGCGACGTGCCATTGGTTGCAACAACAACCGCAACGCGACGATCCACCTTCCCCATCAACAGCGAATCGACCGATAGTGCGTTGCTCACGCGCACTCCATTGATACTCGTCACCACATCTCCAACCTTGATGCCGGCCACGTCGGCCGGTCCCTGCAACACCACCTCGACAACACGCCAACCGTTCGCGCCCGTTCCCTCCACCATCGCGCGATCGTAACGCACTCCAAGCTTCGCAACTGGAATGGTTGGTGCGGCGCCACTTGCCGGTCCCGACACCCCCAAATGTGACGCGTTCAACTCGCCCACCATCAGCGACAACACGCGGCGCAAATCATCGGGATTGCGACTGCCTGCGACGTATGGTTCGACGGTGCGGGCAAGCCCCGACCAATCGGCGCCGTTCATCTTGTCGTCAAAAAAATTCATGCCCAGATACGACCACGCCTGCTGAAATATCGCGTGTTTCTCCTGATCGAAATCCACCAGCAGTTCGGCCGTGACGGCAATGGGTCGGGCCTGACGTGATTCAACGGTCATCACCGTGACGCGACCACCTTCGGTGTACCACACTTCGCGCGAGTCGGCCGACCATTGCGCGGAACCCTTGCCCGCTGGTGTGGTGGTGAGGGGCCGTGCGCTTGGTGTTTCGCGCGCCAGATCATCCAATGACCACAAGTAGAGCTGTTGCTGACCGCCGGCCGTTGCAGACAACAGCAAGTTTTTTCCGTCGGGGCTGATGGCGATGTTACCAACGGTGAGTTGCGTGTTCAAAATGCTCGCGCGTTCGCGAATACCTTCGAACACAATGTTGACGGGGTTCCGGCCACTGCGTGGGAGAGCATTTACGACGGCGTTCCCACCGGCCGGCATCGCCGCAGGAGCCAACGCTGGGCGCCGAGTGGTGGTGTCGCGACGTGAAGTGTCGGGTGGCGTTCGCACCGTCGTGTCACGTGATGGAGCGGTTGGCACGGCGAACAGATCGCGAAATTGATCTTCGCGGAAGCGCGGCGTGCGTGGCAAGAGATCAATGCGAATGAGTTGCGGTGTCTCGGTGCGTTGTGCTGACAGATACATGATGAAGGTGCCGTCTGGGCTCCACTCAACATCCGACGCATTTGAATTGGCTGAGAAACTGACCGGACGCGGCGTGCCTCCGTCCACCGGAACAACTATCACGGTGGCAAAACCACGCGCGGTAGTTGTGAGGTACGCAATCCATTTGGAGTCGGGCGACCACGTCACATCGCTCGCGCTGGTGAACGGGGGTTCGCCGAAATCACCGTCCGCCAGTTTGTGATCGTTCAGACCGTCCGGCGTTACTAGACGCAACTCTTTTCCGTTTCGACGATACGCAATCCATTTTCCATCGGGTGACACACGCGGTCCGAAGGCGCGTCCTTCGGCGGTCGTAATTGCCTTCTCGGTCCGAGTGGTCACGTCGTACTGATACAGACGCCAACTATTGTCGCGACTTGACGCATACACAGCGCGACGGCTGTCGGGCAGCCACGCTACGTCGGTTTCGGCATCGGGCGTTTGCGTGAGCCGAACCGCATCGCCACCCTCGCGCGACGCGGACACAAACACCTCACCTCGCGCCAGAAACGCGAGCTTTTTACCGTCGGGTGCGAGTGCGAGTGACTGAAATCCTTGCGTGACGGTTTGGCGTTCGGGAACAGCATCGGCGGCGGCACCGCGCAGCGTTACCGGAACCGCCTGCGCCTGTCCCTTTGCAACGTCGTACCGCCAGATACCAAAGTCGCGTTCGAACACGATGGCCGATCCGTTGTTCGCAATCGATGGCCACAACAATCGCCCTTTCGTGAACGACGTGAGCTTTTTCGCCGTTCCCTTGAGCGGTTTCTGCCACAAGTTTTCATTGCCATCGCGATCACTCATGTAGTACACACTCTGCCCGTCGGGCGCGAACTGTGGCCAGGCATCTTTTGCACCGCCAGCTTCGCCCAATCGTTCGTAGGTTGGTGTGCCTGCATCAATGTTGTGCACCAACCACAATTCGCTTTCGTCGAGATGTGAGCGACCGTGCCGCCACCACTGCCCCGACACAGTGCCGCGTGCGGTGATCGCAATAGTTTTATTGTCGGGTGCGGGAGAACTCCAGTATTCTGCCGCATAACGATCGGCGGCCACTTGCATTGGTTGTCCACCGCTTGCGTGCACGCGCCAGATATCGTTCATCCCGCCAACATCACCGGCGGTTGACGAGAAGTACAACCACTGCCCGTCGCGCGACCATGCATCCAATTGATCACGCGCATCATCGTATGTGCGACGTTGCAACGTGCCTGTTGCGAGATTCAGCACATAGATGTCCCCATTGCCAGTTCGCATTGAGATAAACGCGAGCTGTTGACCATCGGGCGAATAGACGGGGTGTGATTCGGTTGCGGGGTGGGCCACCAACAGCCGCGCGATACCGCCCTCGGCCGGTACGGTCCAGATATCGCCACCGGCGATAAACGCGATCTCTTTGCCGTCGGGTGACAGCGCGGGATCGGACAGTGCCGCTTTCGCAGCAACCGGTTGCTGTGGTGCGCTCGCGATCGCCGGAGCGGCCAACATGAGCGGCAGGAGAACAACATTACGCAGCAGCATTGGTGGGTTGGATTCAGTTGGTGGGAGCGATCGATCCAGACACTGCGGCAAACAGCGGAGTCAACGAACGAAACATGTTGCGGGCAACAATTTTCGATCCGCTCTTGTTCGGATGTACTCCATCGCTCTGGTTGAGCGCAGCAATACCGGCTACGCTATCCAGAAGGAATGGCAACAGTTCAATTTTTCTTGCCTTCGCGGCGCGGATGTACACGTTGTGGAACTTCGTGGTGTAGTCGCGCCCAAAGTTTGGGGGGGCTTCCATCTGCACGAGCACAACGCGCGCGGTCGGATACTTGTTGTGAATGACATCAGCCAGCGCTTCAATGTTCGCTTGGGTCGAGTCCGGATCAACGCCGCGCAATCCGTCGTTCGCACCAACCTCCAGCACCACGGCGGCGGCAGGTTGATCCAGCACCCACAACGATCGCCGCAACGCGCCAGCCGACGTTTCGCCGCTCAGGCCTGCGTTGACGATCGTGACATTGAACTTCGCGGAGTCGGCCAGCTGCTGCAGCAAGGCGGGGTAGGCTTCGGTTGGATCAAGCCCCAACCCGGCCGTCAGACTCGTTCCCAGGATGACAACGCGGGCGCCTGGCGTACTCGAAGTAGCCGTTTGACCGGTTGCGGCAATTGCGTTGCCCTGAGTTGATTTTGATGAGGTCGCGCTGTCGGTCGATGCTTTCACCGTTACGGCTTTATCGCCGCTGCTGCACGCACCGGCCAACAACACCACGACGCAACTCAGCCTCGCGCTTTGTAGCGCGATGCTTTGCCGTAGTGTGCTTTTTAGCGCCGTACTGCGTGGCACCATGCCTCGCAGCGCGTGAATCCGGCGGACCATTCCCTTCTTCTCTCTTCGCATGCTCGTTGCTCACGACCTGACCAAGGATTATCCGAGTGGGGCGCAGCGCCTCACAGTCCTGCGCGACGTCAACTTTGAAATACCACAGGGGGCGTTCGTTTCCATAGTCGGCCCGTCGGGTAGTGGGAAAACTACGCTGTTGGGGTTGTTGGCGGGGCTGGACACGCCATCACGCGGCACCGTGACACTGGATGGCACCGATCTGGGACGGCTGGACGAAGACCAACGTGCAGCACTCCGCGGCGAAAAGGTGGGGTTCGTATTTCAGAGTTTCCAACTGATTCCCACGCTGACCGCCATTGAAAACGTGCAGGTACCCCTCGAATTGCGTGGCGTGCTTTCCGTTGCGCAAGCGACCGCGGTGGCGCGTGACCTGCTGGTGCGGGTTGGCCTGGGCGACCGGCTGCATCACTTTCCGCAGCAGCTGTCCGGCGGCGAGCAGCAACGCGTTGCGCTGGCGCGGGCGTTCGTGAACACACCGCGTATTCTGTTTGCCGATGAACCAACCGGAAATCTCGACGAATCCACCGGCGAAAACATTGTGCAGCTGATGGAAGAACTCAATCGTGAAAGTGGCTGCACAGTTGTGCTCGTGACACACGATGTCGGATTGGCTCGGCGCACGCAGCGCACCATTCGCCTGCGTGACGGTGTTGTTGTTGAAGACACCGATCATCGCGCGATGCCGGCGTCCGCATGACCGCTCAGGGTTTGCTGCGGCTCGCATGGAAAGAAAGTCGCACTGCGCGAAAACGCCTGGCGTTGTACATGTCTTCGATAGCATTGGGCGTCACCGCGCTTGTCGCAATCGATTCTTTCGCCGGCAACGTGACGCGTTCCATTCGCGAACAGTCGCGCACGCTGCTGGGCGGTGATCTCGGCCTCGATACTCGCGCTGCATTTCCAGCGTCCGTTGATTCACTGCTCGATTCCCTCGGGAATGCCGGAATCAAGAGTGCGCGCATGACCAGTTTGACGTCGATGGCACTCGCGGTGCGCAGTGGCGGAACACGGCTCGTGCAACTGCGTGCCGTTGGAGACGGATATCCGTTTTATGGCGTCATTGAAAGCGCGCCTACCGGCGCCTTCGCACGGTTGCAGAATGAAGCGGTGGCGTTGGTTGATCCGTCGCTGTTGGTGTCGCTCGATGCCCAGGTCGGTGATTCGATCAAACTCGGCGATAAGGAATTTCTGATTGCAGGGACACTTGGCAACGTGCCAGGCGACGCAGCGATCACGGGAGTGATTGGACCGCGCGTCTATATCGGATCACGTTGGCTCACCGAAACAGCACTGATTCGTTTTGGTAGCCGAGCGGACTACGACGCAGTGCTGCAAATGCCGCTTAACAAGTCGGGGCCCACCGAAGCGGCCGTGCTTGCGAAAGTATTGCGGCGTCGGTTGGATCCGCGTTCGGCGCAGCGGGAAGAACGTGAGGCCCGGGACGGCGCGCCGTCGCGCGCGCAAGCGCAGGCCGACCAGTCCGAAGAAGACAGTCTACTGAACGCCGCCGTCCAAAGTGCAGACAGCAGTCAGAACACCGCGACGCCGCGTGCGCGCATTCGTGTTCGTACCGTCACCGAAACCGAACAGGATTTAACAGGCACCGTCGGACGCCTGGCGAATTTTCTGAGCATCATTGGATTGGTCGCGCTGCTGTTGGGCGGAATCGGTGTCGCGAGCGGAATCAACGCGTTTGTGGCGGCGAAGATTGACACGGTTGCGATGCTACGCTGCCTGGGCGCCACGAGTCGACAAGTGTTGGCGCTGTACGTTGTTCAGGCCGGAGCGATGGGATTTGTTGGTGCATCGGCGGGCGCGGCATTGGGAGTCGCTGTGCAATATGGTTTTCCGAAACTTGTTGGTGATTTTCTGCCGCTCGACGTCTCGATTGCCCTCGAGTGGCGCGCACTCCTCGTGGGATTGACTACCGGCGTTTGGGTGTCGCTGGTGTTCGCGTTGCGTCCACTACTTGCTTTGCGGCGCATTTCACCGTTGCAAGCGCTTCGGCGCAACACAGACAGCGCGGCCGTGCCACGCGAATGGAACGACCCCGCTCGGATCATCGTTGACGTACTGATGGTGGTCAGTATTGTCGCGATCACAGCAGTGCGCATGAATAGCTTCCGGCAAGGCGCGTGGGTAAGTATCGCCATTGCCGGCGCCGGAATTGTACTGTACGCGGCGGCGTCACTGTTAATCGGGTTGGCGCGCCGCATCGTACGACCGAGCTGGCCGTTCACGTTGCGTCAAGGCGTAGCCAATCTGCATCGGCCGGCCAACCAAACGCGCGCGGTCACCTTGGCGTTGGGGTTTGGCGCATTCTTGCTCAGCACCGTATTTCTTGTGCAGTCCAATCAACTGCGTCGCATTGAGCTCACCGAGTCGGTTTCGCCGGGCAACCTGTTGTTTTTCGACGTGCAGGACAATCAAGCGGCGCCTCTCGATTCGTTGATCAAAAGCAGTGGCCATCCGATTGTGCAACAAACGCCCATTGTGACAATGCGCATTCAATCCATCAACGGTCGCACAACGCCGCAGTTGCAAGCAGATACTACGGTGCGTCGCGCTGGCTGGTCGCTCAGGCGCGAGTATCGATCAACGTATCGCGACACGCTCGTGAGTTCGGAAACCATAACGTCGGGAAGCTGGTTTGCCGACTCCGCCTCGCGCGCGCGCATTCGCGTGGAGAATCCAGGCGCGCCATTTGCAATCTCCGTCGAAGATGGATTGGCGCGCGACATGGCCATTGCCCTGAACGACACGATTGTGTGGAACGTTCAGGGCGTTCCGATCACCACCATTGTCAGAAATTTGCGCACGGTAAACTGGGCGCGATTTGAAGCGAATTTCTTCGTGGTGTTTGAACCGGCTGCCATTCGCGCCGCGCCGCAGCAGTTTGTCATCGTCGCCAACGTACCCGCAGGCAATGCGGTTGCTGCCGTGCAACGCGACGCAGTACGCCGCTTCCCGAACGTGTCCAGTCTTGACCTCACGCTTGTGCGTCAAACAATCGGCAACATTGTGTCACGCGTGACGCTGGCGGTGCGGTTTCTCGGTGCATTCGCGTTGGCGATGGGAATTCCGGTGCTGTTCAGCGCCGTCGCTGCCACTCGCCGTGCCCGTATTCGCGAAGGTGTGTTGTTGCGAACGCTGGGTGCGTCGCGCGCGCAGGTTGCACGTGTGCTGCTGGCAGAGTATGGGGCGCTTGGCGCGCTCGGCGCGCTGACGGGAATGTTACTGGCATTGGCTGGAGCGTGGGGCCTTACACATTTCGTTTTCAAAGACGATTTCGATCCAGCGTTCGTGCCCACCTTTGCGATTGCCGGTGGCATGTTGCTGCTGACGATGCTGATTGGATTCCTGACCAGCCGCGATGTGTATCGCGCAACACCAATGGCCGCCATTCGCGAAAGCTGATTGGAACAGCGCATCACGTGCGCGCTATTCCATTATCGCCGAGCAATCACGCCGTAAAGTTGTGGCATGGCGTTCTTTACTTCTTCGGCAACCCAAACTCGCGCGCCTTCGAAGGCTTGCAACGCCTGGGGAACGGCCGCCAACTTACGCACTCCACTCTTGTCGCTCAACTCGATGACCCACCCGTCGGATGATTTCACCAATCGGCCATCAATTGTTGGGATGCCGTTCACGGCACGCACACTGAAACCCGACACCACAATGTCACGCGGGCTGACTCTCATGCCGCGTACGACAACGTCGGATCCGACTACCTGACTTAACCCTTCCGTTCCCATTCCGGAAAGCGTGATGGTGGTTTTCCCGCCGTTCGCCAAGAGAATGGGCCGGCTGCCGACACCTGAACCATCCAATTGGACCACGCCGCGCAGCGTATCACCCGCCCCCACATTGCGATTTTGCCCGTTGAGTTTTTCAATCTGCGCGTTGGCGATGCTGTCACCAAGTATCTGCGCGCGCGTGAGCGGTTGCGTTGGGATCGGAACCGAAGCCGCGGCACCTGGCCGCCGCGCACCGTGCGTGATCGAGTCGGTTGTGAGCAGCACCGCATTAACCGCCGCCAACGAATCCTGCGCCGCCTTGTTGCGTCGAAGAATTGAATCGCGGCGCGCAGCATTGCTGTCGAAGGATTGGGCCATCTGCCCGACACTGGAATTACGTGAATTCCCCGTCCCAAAACGTTCCTTGAAACGATCGCAGCTCGTGAGCGCGCTCGCTAAAAGCAAGGCAATTCCACTGTTGCGCAGCGGGTTGCGGGAAAACTCGTAACGCGACAAAGAAGGCATGGACCTGGCTGCTGAAGGGTGCCTGCCGGGACGTCGGGCCGGCCGCTACACGAATCAACAGTACCCCGGTGTCGGCATTTCGCCAGCGCTTTCCTGCCGCTGGATCACAGTTGGCCGCTCCATTCCGGCCAGCACTCGGACGTTGCAAAATGCGACTCTCACATTGCGGGCATTTGTGATAGCAGGGGCTCCAATCCGTGGGATTGTCGGCATATTCTGCACTGTCGGCACTTCCCCCAATCATCCCGGTTCATGGACCCCGAAAGCGCACGAACTGTGTTGGCACCCAGCGAGTTTCCCTCTCTGTGAGCGACGCCTGGAGAGCGTTCAATGCGGAAGGACTCGCACTGGCCCATCAGGGACGGTGGGTGGACGCAACGCGTGTTTTTGAAGAGGCGTTGGCCGTTTTCGACGTTCCGGACGTGGAGGGTCGCGTCACGTCGGTGGCAAAAGATGATGCTCGCGCTCGTCTCATGCTGAACATTGGGCAATGCCAATTTCATCTGGGCGCGTTTGAGGAATCCCGACGGTTTGCCGAACGGAGTTGTGCGTTGCGGGTGAGTCTTTACGGCGAGGAGTCGTTGGTCGTGGCGCGAACACGTGGCGACCTGGCGGTCATTTTGGGTGCGTCCGGTCACACGGATGAAGCAATGTCACTGCTCGAGCGTGCCGTTTTAGCCGTCGAACGAAAGCGCGGCGATGAAAGCGCGCATCTGTTGCCATTATTGACGAACGCCGCTCGGTTGTTGGCGCGCTCCGCACCGGATCGGGCACGGCCGTACATCTCACGACTCAAAGCATTGTTGTTCGCGCAAAAACTTGGCCGTGACGCAGAAATTTTTCAGCCCAGCGAACTGCCCGGGTATTCGTTTGCCCCCTCACCACAATCGTCCGCCGGCGACGATCATTTGTTACGCCGTGCCATTGCACAAACGGTTGATCTTCTACGTTCAACACCATCCACTAACCTGGCGATGCCGGGATCGCCGCCTCCGCTTCCGGATGATGTTGTGGTCACTCAGGAGCAACTCGGCCACGTCATTCCCGCACCACAACCTCAACGTGACGCGTCGGTGGACGTGGTTTGGGAGTACGAAGTTCCGCCGCCGGTTGAGCCTCCGACTTCATCATCGGCGAATGTAGTGGTGGGAGGGATCGACGACACGGTGTTCGATCTGGTTGAGCCGCCGCCACCAACGCTCAACACAATTCCCGTCGCGACCGCCATCACGGACAAGGCAAACGCCAATCCATTGGGTTTCGAGGTGCAGTACGGAATTCCGTCGCAGTTGCATGAGTCGTTCGACAATCCAACCGTTCCGTTGCC
>JBDUBA010000292.1:0-11472 GCA_040004335.1 Gemmatimonas sp. | reverse complement strand
CGGCTCTGACCCCAGTACCAAAACGGCTCTGACCCCAGTACCAAAAAACGGCAAAACCCCACGTACCAAAATATTGCGGTCAGAATGACGGCTCTGACCCCAGTACCAATTGACCCCAGTACCAAAAAACTCCGCCTCAGGACCGCGCCGGAAACAAAAACTGCAACACCTGCCCCACCCGGTCACCCCACGCACGCTCGTCGTGCAACGCACCGGGTACCTCCAGGTATTTGAGGTCAACCTCCGGCGTCCAACCACGACGCACCAACGTGCGGTACAACAAACGCGCGCCCTTCATCATTCGTGTTTCACCCGTGCCAACATCGAGCCAGATGCGCAGCGACTCATGCGGCGCACGAAACGTCGCGAGCTGCCGCACAATCCAGCGATCATCCCACCACACCGACGGCGACAACAACGCGAGCTTCCCAAATACATGCGGATAGGTGAGCCCCAAATGCAACGACAACAACCCACCCAGTGAGCTGCCACCAACCGCCGTGTTCATCGCGTCGGGCAACGTGCGAAAATCCTGATCGATGAGCGGTTTGATTTCGGTCACCAGCATGCGCCCGTATTTATCCGCCATCCCACCGGCATCATGCGCGTTGTCACGCGTTGGTGTGTATTCATCAATGCGTTCGCGTCCGGCGTTGCCAATGGCGACGAGAATCACTGGCTCAACCAACCCCGCGTAAATCAACGCCCGTGCGGTGGTATCGATGCCCCACTGCACACCAAATGGTGCCATGGGATAATCGTCGAACACATTCTGCCCGTCCTGCAAATACATCACCGGATACCGACGACTGCGGTCGCGATCGTAGCCCGGCGGCACACACACGATCACATCGTGCGCATGTGGCAAGTGTAACGAACGCACCGCCTCATACAACCGCAGCGCGCCATAGTCATGGGCGGCGACGGGATAAACGGTGCTGTCTTCGCGTAGCTCGGTGTCGGCGGACATAGTCATGTCCAAACCAAACTAATCACACCACGCGGTTTGGTGGCTCCGTGCCGGCAAAAAATGCGTCCAGATTGGCGAGCGCCATGCGCCCCATTGCCAATCGCGTTTCCACACCATTGCTACCCAGATGCGGTAACAACACCACGCGCTCGAGTTCGCGCAATCCAAGGTCCACGGCGGGTTCAAATTCGTACACGTCAAGTCCCGCGCCGGCAATGACCCGATCACGCAATGCCTGTGCAAGGGCGTGTTCATCAATCACATCACCGCGCGCTGTGTTCACGAGCACCGCGGTTGGTTTCATCATCATCAATCGTTCCATATTGATGAGATGACGCGTCTCGGGCGTTGACGGACAATGCAACGACACCACATCCGATTCGCGCAGCAGCTCTTCGAGCGAATTGGCGCGCATTGCATCAGCCGGTCCCGCCGTATCCGCGCCATACGCCGCAGGATCGCGCGGTGCATACCAGAGCACTCTCATACCCAGGCCGAGCGCCGCACGATTGGCGACGGCGCGACCAATGCGGCCGTATCCAATAATGCCAATCGTTTTGCCGCGCGCCGATTGCCCCATCATGTGCGTTGGGCGCCAGCCGGACCATGCCCCCGAACGTAGATGCCGTTCACCTTCGCCCAATCGGCGCATGGACATGATGATGAGCGCCAGTGCGATGTCCGCGGTATCGTCCGTGAGCACATCGGGCGTGTTTGTGACCACCACGCCCGCTTTTTGCGCTGCGGCACGATCGATGTGATTCACACCAACACCATAGTTGGCGACAATCCTGACCGTGCGACGATCGACCGCGAAATGTTGAGCGGTAACTTTGTCACCAACGGTGCACAACAACCCATCCGCGTACCGCATCGCTTCCGCAATTTGCGCCGGCGTCATGGCGACGTCGTTGGCATTCAGATGTGCGTCGAACCGCGCCGCGATTTCCGCTTCAACCGACGCTGGAAGTTTTCGTGTCACAACAACTTTCGGTTTCGCCATGATCGCGCCGACTACGCCTTGGGCGCGTTGTCGCGCCAGTACTTCATTGCCGCACCAACACCCTTGCCCAGTTCAACCGGCACGCCGGAATCGTTGAGCGCCATTTCAACACCCGCCAGCGCGCCCGCCAACATCAACGGATTGAGATCACCCAAGTGCCCAATACGAAACCCTTTGCCACCCAGTTCACCCAGTCCCGCACCCAGCGAGAGTTCGTAGCGACGGAACGCAACGTCGATGGTTTTCGCGGCGTCGTGTCCGTCGGGTGTCATGATGGTGCTGACGGTGTTCGAGTACAACTCGGGTCGCACCGCGCACAGCTTGAGTCCCCACGCGTGGATGGCCGCTCGTGCGCCGCTGGCCAGGTAGTGATGACGCGCATACACGTTGGACAATCCTTCTTCTTCCATCATGTTAAGCGCTTCTTCCATCCCAAACAGATGCGACAAGGCCGGCGTGTACGGAAACGATCCGGCCGCGTTCTGCACGCGCATGGGACGCATATCGAAATACGCGCGCGGAGATTTCGAATGGTCGACAAACGGTCGTGCTTTCGCACTCACGCCCACCACACCCAGGCCCGCGGGCATCATGAATCCTTTCTGCGAACCCGCAATCGCGAAATCAACGCCCCACTCATCGGCCTTGAATTCGAGACTGCCAATAGAGCTGATTCCATCCACCAACAACAGCGCGGGATGATTGGTGCGATTAAGCGCACCACGCACTGCCCCAATGTCAGCCGTCACACCGGTTGCCGTTTCGTTGTGAACCGCGAGCAATCCTTTGTACGCGTGGTTGGTATCGGTCGCCAGCGCCGCTTCGAGTTTGTCAATGGGAATGGTATCGCCCCACGGGGCTTCGATGACATCGACGGTGTAACCCAACGCGCGCGCGTGATTGATGAACAGATGTGAGAACTGTCCAAATCGCACGGCCAACAACTTGTCACCGGGGTTGAGCGCATTGGTGAGCGCCGCTTCCCAGATGCCCGTTCCCGAACACGGAAACACGAACACCTCGCCCCCAGTCAATCCAAAAACTTTCGGCAGTCGGTCGAGCACCGAGCGCGTGAGTTTTGGAAATGCGCTGGAGCGGTGATCGAGCATCGCGCGATGCATGGCGCGGAGAATGCGATCGGGCACATTGGTGGGGCCCGGTACAAACAGGAAAGGACGTCCGGCCATGGCTACACCGTGGAAAAATGAGAGGAGCGCGGGAGTCGGGCTCTACGCGTTCGGCGGATGCACGTCGCTCTCATCCACTTTCGCTGCCACACTTTCGTCAACTGCACCGGCATCGGCAACCGCCGAACCACTATTTCGCTTCCCGTGCGCCTCGTCATGACCGTCCGAGACCTCCGACTCGACGTCATCATCACTGTCCCGCTCGTCTTCGTCGGGGGCAAGCACGCGAATGAGCCGGCGGCAAAGGCGCGCCAGACGCCCGCGCTGCTCGCCCGTCAGCTCCCGCATCAGCGTCACAATCGCCTCAGCACGCACCGGAGCGGCCTTCTCAAGCAGAATGCGCCCCTCGTCAGTCAGATGGACCGTCATGAAGCGGCGGTCGGTGGCGTGGCGCTCGCGCCTAACGGCCCCGCGTTTCTCGAGCGTGTCGACGATGGAGGTCATCTGGGCTTTGCTCCGCCCAAGGGCTCGGACGAGCTCCTGTTGGTGGAGGGAGCCGCGATCGTCCAGCACCTCCAGGACTCCCAACTGCGAGGCCGACAGGCCAAAGGTGTTGACGGCCTGGTCGACCCGGGCCGAGGAGAGGGAGGCCGCGCGTTGGAGCCTGGCGTAGGCGTCGAGGGCGCGACGACGTTTTTTCTCGCCTTTTCCGCTCATGATTCCGTGTGCTGTTAGGGGGCGAACCGTTGAAGGGTGGAATCTAGGGGTGGCACGCTCTGGATGGCGGTGGGAGTGAGACACTGTTACGAAGGGCGACTCCGATCAAGGTGGATCCTACGCGTCGGATCCTTCGTTTACTGCGCGTCCGGTCGCACCGAAAAAATCCGTCGGGGCTCCGACCAGGCGTACTACGCAGCGCATTTGGCGTGGGCTCTGCTGTTGCATAGTGAGTTCGCGGTTCATGAGTACGCAATTGCACACTTCAAAACTCAATCGGAAACCGGCTGAACGGAAACATGTTTTTGACGATCAATGCGGTGCGTTGGTTCACCTGCTGCGATCCTAAAAAGTGGGGGTTACCCTCAACTGTGGTGCGGTCCTCGGATAACGTGAGCAACGCGAGCGCTTGTGACTTTGCCGCGGTATAACGCGAGGAATAGTCTGCCACGGCGTCGGCAACCGACTTGTCCGAAGCTGACACGATCGGATCAAACATTTCCCGCGCCCGTAAGTGGATCTTCGCCAAGGAATTCATGAATTGTCGTACCCATGGTCGGAGATCATGGAGACGTTCACCATGGAGCACCTCTCCAGCACTCGAGATCTCGTGCAAGATTGACTTCTTGAACGTCGAGTCTGAGGCCAAGATGTCGACGCTCACTTTCGGTATTATGGCTAGGACCTTGGTCATTCCATCAGCAACGATGGTGTTGTGATCCTCTGCGTACGAGATGTGATGGATTCCATATCCTTTATGCTGTACATGGTTCCGCAGCGCTGTGCAAACACGGTAACCGGCTTGAGAGCTGTCGTATTCGCTGCTGCATAGCGCCTTCAATTCTGCGGTTCCGGCGGCGCCGTCTCCAAACATCGCGTTACTTATTTGGGGAAGCTGATCGATGTACGCCTTTGAACTGCTTAAAAAATTTGAGAGTCGCCGTCCAAGTACTTGCATCTCGTCGATAGCGCGTGCCCAATCTGAGGTCGCAGTGGACGTTCGATTTGCAGGTGCCAACAATTCGCTTTCAAACTCTTCGTAATTCTGCAGCAGAATCTCCAGCAAACATTCATGCGTGAGCCCGAGCAGGGAATTGCGCCGAGCCGAGAGAATATTTTGAAAATCGATCTCAGTATACTCTATGCTCGGCAACTCTGGCTGGTAGTAAGGACGCAGAATGTATTTCACGCGACGCGAGACGGTGTGTCGTTTAAAGGAGGTATTCGCAATCGGGTAGAAAGGGGTGAGCAGAGCAACCGCACTGCACCTGCGTCCGCGAGCCCAACCGAACAAAACCGCCCAACCTGGGGAAGCGTTGGGCGGTCCGGGTAAGCGGTGGGCTACTATGGCTGCTTCAGCGAACTCAAGGTATGAGCAAGGGCAAATGCATCGGTTTCACCAGGCTCAGCCTTCATAATTGCCTTCGCCGTGGCACGTATTGATTCGATGTCTGCACTATCTATCGGGCTGTTGGTAGCTTCATGAAACGACGCACTGGCCATGGACATCCGAATTCCATAGCCCTGTGGCGTGGACACTTCTTTTGATGTGAACGCGCCCCAGTTCGGGTTAATGAAACTTGCAAGCGTACCAATGGCTGCCAGCCTCATTATCTCCGGACGCGACCGGTCACTTGCGACCTGCAAGAGCTTTCCGAGCAACTTCTTATCAGCAAAGCCTCGGCTACTGCTAATAAGATAATCCATTGCGCCCTGATCGCTTGGGAGCAGATCCCACTGGCTTGCGATAGCAGTAGGTCCAGTGACGTCACACCTTCGCAGCTGGAGCGCGACTTGGCCATTTCCGCGTGTTATGCCGCCGCGGATGGCAGATGCGGCCAATGTGCATTGCTCCGCGTTTGTTGGATTCCGCAATTCAGAACGTTCCGCGCCGACTCGATCTTGGGCCAAAAGCGGCCGCGCAAATACGAGGAGTGCACCTGTGGAAATCGTCAAAATAGAACGCTTCATATTAGTCCTCTACTCACGGGAAATAGTTGATGTTGCAGCCTGGATCGAAATGAAAAGTGATGTGTGTCATGTCCGACAAACCGTATCCAAGGCCCATGAAGGTCGGTGTGTGCTCCTCAATCTTCAAACTTGTGAGTGGACTTCGACTCGCTACTGTTTCGAGCTCTGTATTGCCATTTGACGAGTAGTAGTTCATCACGTCCTGTAGTCGAGAATAGTGAGAGTTTGAGCCGTACTCGTGATCCTGCGCAGCTGGAACGGAACCTGTCAACGATAATGAGACGACTAGGTTGAAAGTTTACGGAGTAACCAAGACGACGGATTGCGCCTCCGCGCGGTTGATGCAGACTTCCGTGGGCAAACGCGACGGTTTTGGCGCGCCCTTCACGAAGCGTTCCGGATGTTGCTGATACGCGGCGCGTAAGCGCCCGTCGCGTTGCACAAGGCGGGCCGGCGCTTGCCCGGCATGCACGACCGCCGGGGTGAGATACGCAATACCCGAGTGCCGGTGTTTGGTGTTGTAATGGTGAAAGAAATCCGTGCACCACTGCTGCGCGTGTGCGTAATGGGCGAAGCGCCCGGGATACGTCGGCGCATATTTGGTGGTTTTGAAGAGGGATTCTGAATGTGGGTTGTCATTACTGACGCGCGGCCGCGAGAGCGAGCGGACGATTCCCAACTCCTCGTATAACGCGTGCCAATCTTTCGCCGTTTGGATACTGCCAGGAACACTGTGCGTCGTGAGTTGCCCTTTCGGAATACCGTGTCGCCGACACGCCGTTTTTATCAAGCGTTGCGCGAGCCGGGTGGACTCGCGATCCGCGAGCATCCACGCGACGACCAAACGGCTGTAGAGATCGAGTCCGACATACAGGTTGTAGCGATCGCCTTTGTGCGGCCCTTTCAACTCGGTCACATCCCGCGTCTATACTTGGTTCGGTCGCGTGGCCGTGAGGCGGGGCACCGCGTAGGTGGGATGCGCGCGTTGCGCGCCGTTCGCGGACTTCGTGCTGCGCGTGCAGAATGCGATACATCGTTCGCGGACTGCAGAGGTAGGTGTCTTCTTCCAGCAGGGTGGCATACACCTGCGCCGGCGAGCGATCGACAAATCGCGCCGCATGCAACTGCGCTAACACCTGCGCTTGCTCCGGTGCCGTCAGCGCGCGCGGTGGCGCGCGGCGTACGGTGTGGCGCGGGGCAAGCCCCGCGCGCTGCCACCGATACGCGGTCGCGCGCGCGACGCCCAACGGCACTGAGTTGCGGAATACCGACCGCCGTCACGACCTGCGTCACGTGGACTCGCCAGGCAGTTTGGTCAACGGTATGCCCAGCAGCGTCGAAACTTTTTTTTGAATATCGATGACAAGTTCGGCGCGCGTTAATTGTTGCGCAACTTTTCATTTTCGCTTTCCAAACGCGCGAGGTCCAGTGCGGTCGCATCGGGCTTGGCTTTCGGTCCGCGTCTTTGCGAGAGCGCGTGTCGTCCGCCGGTCTGATATTGCTGACGCCACATCGTTAACTGAGACGAGAACAAACCTGCGCGCCGCAGCAGTTCGCCAATCTCGCCGCTCCCGCGTAACCGCGCCGCTTCCTGCACCACCCACGTTTTGTATTCGATCGTAAAGCTCCGCCGCCCGCCACGGGGCGACACCTCAATTTCTGCTACTTCCGACGAACGGCTCGATGGTACCGCCATACTTGCGACCTCCTGCGCCCCCAAAGATATACTCACTAATTAGGCGATGGAAATCGTCTCACATCATATTGGCAGAGGGGGGTGCGATGTAACGCTTAATTGGCCAAGTTGTTCCAAATGTTCTGAAGAGCACAACTGTACCGGAGCGGGAACGACTTATAGCTATAACACGTGCGAGGAATTGAGGTGTACCTATGCCCTAGCCGAAGTTGACGGGCTTTCACGCGACGTGAGGTTGGCCGATGCGCACGCCATTGCGGGGAAAATGAGCTTGGATCCGAAACTTCTATCAGTTGACAAGCTCAATAGCGAGATCTTGCTGACCTCGTGCGTGGGCACGCTTCAACAGAAATGGAGAGTCTCGGCGGAGCTCGTTGACGCGATTTTGCAGGCGGTCGAAGTGCGTCGGCGAGCCCACGCAATATCGGTTGATCAAATAGAATAGTGTCGTTGGTCGTCGGCGTTCGATGGCACCATCCGCGACGTCGCAGAGTCGACGACTTAAACCAGTACCCAACAAGTGCTCACTTTACGCGCAACTAAAAACGCAGGTGCATTACGAGGGATTCGATTTGCTTTGCTTCTCGTTGCCGTAGCCCGAGCATCAAGCGTGTCGGCCCTGCAGCCGACGCGGTTCGATGCAGCGCGGGGGCCGTCGTGCGAGAAATGTGTCGTGAGCTTCACCAAGATCGCGCAGCTGGGTCATCTAAATGATGACGATTTCCCTGCGGTGGATCTGGATGCCGGTCTCACCATTACTCGAGAGGGGAACTTTCTCGCGAGTAACCTGCATACCGATCGCGTGCTGGTATACGACTCCACCGGAAAACTATTGCGTATCGTCGGAACGTCCGGGAAAGGGCCTGGTGAGTTCTTCGGTGTGCGACAGATCTCGCTGATTGGGAAGGATACGATTCTGGTTGGCGACGTCAGTCGCATGCTCTTTTTTGGGCCAACGTTCAAGCATCTGGAGACGTTTGCCCTCGGCACGCCGTTCATGCGCAGGTTTCTTGCGCTCGCCGGACATCGCTTCCTGACTCTATTACAAACCGATCGCAACTTTGGGCCACAACCGATGGTCCTTGGTCGTGATGGTTACCGACGCATGGCAAATAAAAATACACCTGAGCCGCGGTGTCCAACGTGTAACTGGATGCTATCAACGACCCTGTACGACGGAGGCGGTTGGCTGGTACACAGCAACAGCAATTCCTTCGAGCGATGGTCTCAAATGGGCCAGCTTGTAAGAACGGTCACATTCGAAGGTTCCCTCTGGTTCAAACCTTGGTTCAACGCGACCACTAAAGCAGATGTCCCGCAGAAACCATACATTGCTGGAGTCGGTGAAGATGCGTCAAAACGCATGTGGATCTTCGGGTCTTACCCAACGCCTGACGCAAAACCAGCTCGGACATTGCAAAAATTCAAAATAGATGATGACGGCAACTTCGTCATACCGCCAGGCGGGGTCGCGCCCAACGCGGCTATACAAGCACAGTGGGTTTCGGTAGTTGACGTCTTTGATCCGGTTACCGGTCTGTTGTATGTATCCCATGTCATTCCTGGAAAGGTCCTTCGCCTGCTGACGCCGCCGTATTTCGCCCAGCCAGTGCAATCGCCCGACGGTTTCGACGCGCTGATTATCTATCGGATGGATATTCGGAAGCGTTAGAAAATCACATTGTAATTAGTCAGACATCACTGGTGAAGCAGAAATGTCGCGCCGATGCTGTGAGGGTAAGAAATGAAGTCGAGCGGATTGGAGGGAGCTCGCAAAGTCAGTCATAGATAGGACTTCTCCCTTCTCATTGACCGCCGAGACTCGTGGTGCACTCGCATAAGCCACGAGACCTGCACTTCCACCGATCAAAGCTGCAACTAATTTTCGATTCTTACTGAGCTGAGACGGGAATGCTGGCGCATCGATCGGCTGATTCCCGAGTTTTCCGGACGCGTCCATCTCTCTGATGAGTCTATCGGGATAATTGGCATTGGCGAAACTGTGTGCACCGATTCGAACGGCGCATTCGAGATCGTCATACGCAATCATCTTGGGCAGAATTCTTGATTCACCGCGACCTCCGATGCGAATCGTGCTCACGCCGCGCGTGCCAACATCAGTGATTTGCACCTCGGATTTGTCGTGGTCAACGACGATCGAACAAGTTGGTCTCGACAGTTGACCATAGCCCTTTCCATCGCGTCCCAGCCGGTCGACGATGCGTCGCGACGAGCGAGAGAAAACGGTCAAATGCGGACTTACCAACACATCCATCAACACAACCGTTCTGTTGGGCTTTTTATGGAGTTGCCCCGATTTAGTGGACACCTGATCTAGTCTGACGCAGGTTTCAGACGGGAGGGGTTCGATGACGAAAAACCGCACGCGACAGGTGTTTGACGCCGCATTTAAGATGGACGCGGTCCAAGAGATGCGGACCCGCGTGGCGAGTGGCGTGCCGGTGTCGGTGATCGCGCGTGATCGGCAGGTTCGGCCCGAGCAATTGCGCGCGTGGGCGAAGCAGCTGGAACTGCGGGCGGGCCAAGCGCCGACGGACGTATTTTCGGGCGAGGGGAACACTCGGTAAGATCACAGCGGGCAGAACCCAGAGCAATATTACGGCCCCAGGTGCGCACGTTGCGGCATATTCTCCGCCCCCGGGCTCGGGGAATATCCACGTTGATCCCATTGGTTTTGCCCTGGCTTTCGTATATCCCTGGGGCGATTGGGAGATGGCCAATGATCTACTCCATGAAGCAATGCACGCGCTGGGAGCGCCAAACCATACGGAGAATGGTGTGCTATTTGGTCATAACGGCGATCTGTATGCGGGTGCAACATTGATTTACACCAGTGAGCCATACAGCTATCTCAATATGGGTGCCTCGCAATCCTGTCTCATCGCCCGCCCACCAGTTGCGCCTCAGGTGACCATGTCCTGCAATGCGCCAAGAGCGATTCTGATGGTCTCAGCGGCGATTGCGCCGTGCCTGACTGCCGCTCAGGTCAATACGACGATCAGTCCGCTGCGACATCCGCTCACGTCACGTGATTCCGCGTTGGACGGAACGGCATCTGAACGAGCCCAAATAGCGGTGAGCGTTGCTCGATATCGAAATGCTGTAATAGGTGACACCGCGCGATTCGATTACTGCGCCGTGCTGTCGATAGTCGGGGATTCCGTTTCGCTCGTCGCCGCTCTTCCAACAGCGAGCGATACTCGATCGCTGTTGCGTGACATCAATTCCTGCACGCGCGACGAAAGAGCGAAATCAATATCCGGTTTCTTAAATCGAACTGGTATCGTCATCGATTCTATCAACATCAAAGGTATGCCTCCCTTCGCTTTCGTTCTCGGCAGGAACGGGGGCGCAATTCATCATGAGACCTACAGTTTGACTCGCCGTTCGACACGCGAAACCTTTGAAGTTTTTGAGGCGAGGTTTGGCGGATTGTTGTTCACGAAACACTGAACTGAATCGTTCGTCATCCAAAACCGCCCAACGCTTCCACAATTGGGCGGTTTTGGGTCATTCGAACGATCGCCCGTCATGAATCAATTGATGCGGCAGCTCGATCGCTACGGATTGCCACGCGCGGTCCACGTGTCGCACAACGACGATAGAGCCGGTCGGACACTCCGTCAGGGCCAGCGCCAATCCTGCGCCGCAAACGCTTCTGGCGTCATCCCAGCCACACTGACGACAGGTTTGGGCAGCAATTGACGTGCGCGTGATTCGAGTTGGGATAACTTCTGAAGACTAGCCACCCAAATCAGTTTTCTCTCAAAATCTCACGTCTTGCACCACCGAAACCCTCCAACGGGGTGAATTGGCCGTGTGTGGGAAGATTTCCCTGAATTCTCGACGGTGATGTGCAATGGTGCGTTTGCGCGGCGTCTCCCCCGTGTACCCATCGGGAGACCACTGTGCCATCCATCAATTTTCTGAAAACCGTCGGCCGCCAAGCGCTCGTGCCACGAATTCT
>JBDUBA010000154.1:0-11482 GCA_040004335.1 Gemmatimonas sp. | reverse complement strand
TGGGCATCTCACGGTAAAATATGTGGAACACCTCTCGCCGATTGTTGAGCGACGGATGCTTCCGTTGGTGTTGGCTCAGGCGCGCTTCTACTAACAACGTCAAAGCAAACTGTCCATATTGCGCGCCCCGGCGACGCTAGCGCGGTGACCTGGTCGCGGGGTGGCGCACCGATACACCCCGGTATTGCTTCTGTCAGATGAAGACGCTTGGCGTAGCGCAACTGGCAGTGTGGCTCGTGATCGGCGCTGCCGCGTACGCGTTTCTCAAATGGCGTGATGAACACGTGGATCGTGATGGTGTGCCGCCGATCGCCTCCGTGCTGGATGGTGTTGCCCCGTCCCCGCCCCGCTCACTCGACTCCCTGCCGAAGCCGTTTGCCCGGCTCAAGGCACCCATGGTCTTCGCGCCACGCACGAAGCCCGTTCCACCACGCAGCCTGACACTCCGGCCAGAACCCGGCCAACCCGTGTCCGTCGTCGTCACTGCCTATTGTTTGCGGGGACGCACCCGAATCGGAACCCGGGTTCATCCAGGCATCGTTGCCGCCGACCCGCGTGTCTTTCCTCTCAATACTGAGATTGATCTCGTCATCGGCAAAGACACCCTCGGCCGCTTCCGTGTTGAGGACACCGGACTCCTCATAAAGGGCCGGATTTTGGACGTTTGGCTGGAAGACTGCGCCCAAGCCCTCGCTTTTGGCCGAAAACGAGGACAGGCAACCCTCGCGGCCAAAATCCGTCGTTGACCGTTTGGGAACCCGTCATTATCGTGGCCTTCCCACCTCGGGCCGGGCACAATGCCCCCCCCCAAACATCGTACCTCTCGGCGAGGGCGTGTATGCAGTCAGCGATTGCCAGCAGACCTGTGAAAACACAGGGCAAGGGTTTTTTTCGTTCTTCACCCTCAACGGCTTTTGATCAGTACCTGCACGACATCCAAAAGCTTCCGCTTATTACGGACGTTCTGGAAGAGCGCCGCCTCGCCCGATTAGCCCAGAAGGGCGACGAACTCGCCGCTGAGAGGCTGGTAACCGCGAATCTGCGGTTCGTCATCTCCTATGTGAAGAAGTATCAAGGGCACGGCCTCGACTTGAGCGAGCTGGTTGCCATTGGCAACGAAGGGCTCCTCAAAGCGGTCCGAAAGTTTGATCCCGATCAGGGCGTGAAATTCATTTCCTACGCGGTGTGGTGGGTGCGCCAGGCGGTCCTCAAAGCCTTGGCCGAGCAGACGCGCAGTGTGCGCATCCCGCTTAACCAGAACAGCCAGTTGATTCGTATGGCCCGGGCAGAAATGGTGCTTGCCCAGGTATTGCGCCGAGAGCCCACCGACGAAGAAGTGGGCAAGCTGCTCGATGAAACTGCAGAAACAATACGCTCATCGCGGCAGATCACCGGTACCGAAGTCTCCCTCGACGCACCAATCGATCGCCAGGACCGTGAGGCTTCCAGCCTGGGCGAACGTTTTGCAGGGGAAACTCACACCGACATCGAAGAAACGACCGACTTCAAATTGATGCGCGAGTTCATTGACCGCGTATTCAGGAAGTATCTCACACCGCGAGAGCGGAAAATTCTGTACCTGTATTACGGCCTCGAAGAGGGGGCCGAGGCGATGACGCTTGAGCGGATTGGTGCACTCATGGGCGTCACTCGGGAAAGAATCCGTCAGATTCGCGAGCGAGCCTTCGAAAAGCTGCGCGAATCACCTGATGGAAACGCGTTAGCCGGCTTCTGGGGAGCGGCTTAACGACGAGTTCGCTACATTGCGGGCGCTTGCCAGATCTGGCAGGCGCCCGTTCTCGTTTCAGGAAACCCAGTGCCACGAGTTTTGATCATCGATGATGAGCCATCCATTCGATTTGCCCTGCGCCGCTGGTTTGAGCGTCAGGGCTGGGTGGTCGACGAAGCAAACGACGGCGCAAGCGCGCTCGAAATTCTGCTGGCTCCAGCGGCCGATGGCAGCGCGGGGTATGCGGTGATCGTGTGTGACCTCCGCATGCCGGGCATGTCTGGCTCCCAGCTGCATGCGCGACTCAAAACTGAGCGTCCGGCGCTGATCGAGCGCCTGGTGTTCACCACCGGCGACGACGTTGCCTCTCCACCCGTGGGGGCCTTTGTCGGTTCGCAAAAACGCCTGCTGCAAAAACCGTTCGAGTTCACCGAATTGCGCGAACTCGTGGAATCGATTGTCGGCCCGATGTGATCACGCCGAGTGAGTAATTTGCCCTCCGACGCGCTCATCGCGTCACTCGAGACAATTGTTGGTGTGCGTTGGGTTCGCAAGCGTGCGGCAGAACTCCAGGTGTTCGATGCCGACGGATTGCCCGGCTATCGCATGTTGCCGTCGCTTGCGGTATTGCCCGGCACGCGAGACGAACTCATTGCCGTTGTGTGCGCATTGGCCGCCGCAGAGGTTGCATTCGTTCCTCGTGGTGCTGGCACCGGATTGTCGGGCGGCGCGCTGGCGGAAAACATTGTGGTGCTGGCGCTCAACCGCCTCACGCGCATTCTCAGCATTGATGCCGAGAACTGTCTCGCGCATGTCGAGCCTGGCGTTGTCAACGTGAATCTCGGCCGCGCCGTGGCGCCGTTTGGATTGCAGTACGCGCCCGATCCATCAAGTCAAACGGCCTGCACGATTGGTGGGAACGTCGCAGAAAATGCAGGCGGTCCGCACTGTTTGAAGTACGGCGTGACAATGAATCACGTCGTGGCGCTCACCGTGTTATTGCCCAACGGTGAATTGGTCGCGTTTGGTTCGCCGCACGGCGAAGTTGAAGGATACGATTTCACGGGGCTGTTTGTCGGATCCGAAGGATGTTTTGGCGTAGCGGTCGATGTTTGGGTGCGTCTGATTCCGTTGCCGCAGGCCATTCGCACGCTCCTGGCAGATTTTGACAGCGTCGACGCCGCCGCGCGCGCGGTTTCGGAAATTATCGCAACCGGAATTTTGCCGGCCGCACTTGAGATGATGGACAATGCAACGATTCGTGCCGTCGAGGCGTCGATTTACGCGGCCGGATACCCAACGGATGCGGCGGCAGTGCTCCTCTGCGAAGTTGATGGTCTGCTGGAGGGGCTCGACACGGACGTTGCAATGATTGAACGCTGTTGCGGGCTGCACGGCGCTCGCAGCGTGCGCGTTGCGTCGACCAATGAAGAACGCGCGCGTTTGTGGCAAGGTCGAAAAAAGGCATTTGGCGCGATGGGGCGGATTGCGCCGCACCTCGTGGTGCAGGACGCCGTCGTGCCGCGCACCAAATTACCTGCGGTGCTCGCCACGATTCACGAAATCAGCGAACGATTCAAGGTGAAGGTGTGCAACGTCTTTCATGCGGGTGACGGTAATTTGCATCCCAACATCGCGTATGATGCCAACAACGCGGATGAGTCAGAGCGTGTGCATCACGCCATGCGGGAAATCATGCAAGCTTGTATCGATGTTGGGGGTACGATCACCGGAGAACACGGCGTGGGCCTCGACAAGTTGCCGTACATGAACAAGCTGTTCAGCGAGGATACCTTGACGACGATGTGTTCAGTACGGGATGTGTTTGATCCCGAGCGGCGCGCGAACCCGGGAAAGGTTATTCCTGTGCATTCGTGTAGAGAATGGCACGGCGCAGCGCTACGCGCCGAGCCAAAGAGCCGAAAAGCCGAATGGCCGGCGTAATCAGAATTCAGAACTCGGAATTAAGAATACAGAATTCAGCATGCTTCAAATACCGCGTTCCGCTCTCGTACTTACCAGTCGCAATTCCAAACCAGCGTGCACGAATCGTCGCAGTCGTTAGCTGAACATCTCCGTTCAACCATTGATCCGATTCGCATTGTTGCGAATGGATCGTGGCTCAACGCGGGCCGACCCACCGCGGAGGCATCACCGCTGTCGGTGCAAGGTGTCCGCGGCATCGTCGAATACGTCCCGGGCGATCTCACGATCACCGTCCGCGCGGGTACACCACATTCCGAAATTGATGCGGCCACTTTCCACGAAGGTCAGTGGCTCGGACTCGATCCCGCCGGCGCCCACCTCGGCACCGTTGGAGCAACCATCGCAACCGCAGCCGCTGGTCCGCTCGTACATGGCATCGGTGCGGTACGCGATATCGTGTTGGGACTGGAAGTCGTGTCCGGCAATGGTGTCATCACGCGTAGCGGCGGAAAGGTCGTCAAAAACGTAGCCGGGTTCGACCTTGTGCGGCTACAAACCGGCGCGTGGGGAACCCTTGGCATCATCACCGAAGTCAGTTTGCGTTTGCGCGCGCGACCAGAGACCGACGAAACCGTCGCCATTGAACTCGACGGCCGGACACCACTGTTGGCGCATCTCATTCGCCTCAAAGGTTTGACACTCTCTCCACTCTCAATCGAACTAATTGGCGCACCACTCGCCACAACACTCGGAATCTCCAGCCAGCAGCTCTTTCTGATCCGGCTTGGGGGCAATGAAACGCGCGTCAAGGCGCAGCGCGCACAGCTTGCAACGCTTGGTGCTTTGAACGACTGCAATACCACCATCTGGGAATCGCTCCAACGTCTCGATCACGACAACGCAGTGAGTCATTCGGACTGTGCGGTGGCACGCGTATCACATCTGCCATCACAATTGCCGCTCGCGTGGTCACACGTGCACTCGGAGCTGTCCTCGGTGTCGCTGGCGCCCGTGCTGTCGCGCGCTACCATCTCGCGCGGCACGGTGCGGCTGGTTGTTCCCCATTCGCCCAGCTTGTCGCGCGATGAATACCGCGCTGCAGTTTCGAGTGTAACGCGAACGCTGGCGCCGCCTGGTGGTCATGTCGTGTGGGAACGATTGCCGAAGGACGCATGGACCAACGTTCCATCGGCAGTAGCAGATCGCCTGTCTCGCGGACTTCAGCGCACATTCGATCCCGACAGCCGCTGCAATTCGGGAATACTCGGCGCCACATTCGTTGGATGAGCGCGCTTCCCACTCCTCGACCCTGTGTTTTGCCAAACACGCCGCTGGCGGAGGCAGCCGCGGGTCTCGATGCATGCGTGCACTGTGGATTCTGCCTGCAAGCCTGCCCCACCTACGTCAATCTGCAGGATGAAAACGATAGTCCACGCGGGCGCCTCGTGCTCATGCGGCGTCTGCTCGAGGGCGATCTCGCACTCGACGATCCCGACGTTGGTACGCACCTCGATCGGTGTCTCGGTTGTCGCGCGTGCGAAACAGCGTGTCCGTCGGGCGTGCCGTATGGCCAATTGCTCGAAGCCACTCGAGCAACGATGGCACCGGTACGCGGCAAACCGTTTGTTGCGTCCGTAATTCTGTCGGTGTTTGCCAACCGCAGGTTGCTGTCGGTGGCACTGGTTGGGGCACGCATATTTCGCGCAACCCGATTGCCGGTGTTGCTCGCGAAGATATTGCCTGCGCGAATGGCATTTCCCATGGCGATGTTGGCGTCCACCGCACCCAGGAAATTCAAGACCGTAGCAGTGCAGGTGTTACACCAGGCCGGAACGTCCACCGGCGGTCGTGCGGCAGCGCAGACACCGCCGAACGCAGCGAAATCAGGTAGCGCGCGACCCAGCGAATCGGTAACCATGCTCGAGGGATGTGTGATGCGCGGATTGTTCGCACACACCAACGCGGCCACCGAACGCGTTCTCACAGCCGGCGGATACGACATTAAACAATCCGACACGCAAACCTGTTGCGGCGCGTTACACGCACATGCCGGAGATCTCCAGACAGCGCGCACTCTGGCACGTCGAAACATCGCCGCGTTTGAACGCGCCAACGCCGACTTCATCGCCATCAACTCGGCAGGCTGCGGTGCGATGATCAAGGAATACGGTCACTTGCTGCACGACGATGAGGCCTGGCACGAACGCGCCACGAAGATTGCGGCCAAGGCTCGTGACATCAGTGAATTGCTGGTGCATGCCAGTGGCGCGTCTGGAATGAAAACGGGTGCTGCGCTTCCCATTCGCGTAACGTACGACGCGCCTTGTCATCTGATGCACGCGCAACGTATTACGAAGGCGCCACTGCAGCTGTTGTCGTCCATTCCTGGAATGGATCTCATTCCGCTTACGGATGCTGATCAATGCTGCGGCAGCGCGGGCATCTACAACCTTATCGAACCTGACACGTCCGACGCTGTGCTGGCTCCAAAGCTGGCACGAATTGCCGAGTCGCAGGCGGATTTTGTTGCGACGGGAAACCCGGGGTGTTTGATGCAAATCGGTGCCGGCTTGATCATGAGCGGCAGCAAGGCGCGCGCGGTGCATCCGATTGAATTGCTCGACGCATCCTGCCACGGTCAAGCGTAACTTCGGGCAATTGTGTGGGTTTCCCTGTTACACGTCAATAGCGCGTTTGCGTGAACCACGGTCGCGGAGGTTGAGGCAACAACATGCTGGTAGTCGCATTCGACGGTATTCTGGTTGACACGTTGGAGTTTCGCGCCACTGCAATTGTTGACGCGTTGGCGGCCGAAGGCGTGGTCACGAATGTGCGCACCGTGTTGTTCATCGTTCCCTCGCTATCGTTGCCCGAAGCAATTCGCATTGCGGCCAAGGCCGATCATGTCGACGAAACAACGCTCGATCTCGCCGTGCTTCGCGCGGAACGGCTGATTGGCGACCTCGGAGCGCGTGGGGCAACACTGAACCTTGCGGTCTGCGACCGATTGCGACGCGCGGCGGCCGTTACACGTATCGTGGTGCGCGCCGATTCGCGGCGGCGCGAGGTTGAACCGTTGATCGCGCTCGCGGAACTGGATTCCGTTGTGTCGTTCGTTCGCTGTTCGGATGACGCCAGTGTGCCAAATACGAACGATACCAAAGGTGTCGCGTCACCACTGCACGCGCCGGAGGCACAACCCTCATCGCTTGAACGCAGTTACGCGCACATCACGCGTCGACTGTATGGCAACCGGTCGCTGCTCGGAACGTCCGCCGAAATTGGTATTGCGCTCGAACTCGGAGATGTTGGCCGCACCGTGGCGCGGAGCCACGGATTTGTAACGCCCGAGAATTTCGACGCCGCCAATCTACCGCGTCATTGAGCACGGGAATTGTGCTGTGTATTAGGTTGATAGAGGAGATATGATGAGTGACGAAACAGATACTTCAGCGACCCCGCCCGATATCGCGGCCAGTGTTCCTGCAGCGCCGGCCAGCGTTGTTGCCGTGCATGACGTTGTTGCGCGTGCGCTGGCAATTGAGCTGAACGAATCTGATCACGACGCGTACAACGCGCTTAATGACGGCGCCGCGTTTTTTGATCTCGCGCCGCGGCACATCAGCGTGTTCACCGGCGAGAAAGCGGGAGACGCATTGAATGGACTCGTCAGCAACGATGTGTTGCCACTCAGTGTTGGCAAAGGTTTGTACGCGGCCGCGCTCACGCCGAAAGGAAAAATGCTCGCGGACGTTTCGATTCTGCGCACCGATCCGCAATCGTACCTCGTTGAAACGAGCGAGGCAGCCGGGCGAGAATGGTGGTCGATGATTCGGAAGTACGTGAATCCGCGTCTTGCCAAATACAAAGACGAATCGGACGACCACGCCACGATCGGCGTGTATGGCCCCAACGCGCCCGCCATTATCGCGCGCCTGGGAACCGGCGGGCTAGGCGATCAAACAATCACGGACGCAATGGAGGAAGGGCTACGTGCCTGGCCCAACTGGGCGCATTCCACCTTCGCACTTTCGGGCATCAACGTGCGATTGGTGCGCGCGCCATACCTGGGGACCCTGCCCGGTTTTGAAATCCTGGCTTCCAAAGCCGCGCGACGAGACCTGTTGAAAAATCTTGCGCGGGTAGGAGCGATTGCGGGGAATTCGAATGTTTGGCAGCTCGCCGCGATTGAGGGAGGCCGACCCGTGCTCGGGTTGGATATGGACGCCAACACAATTCCGCAGGAAGCCAATCTCGACGACTGGGCGGCCATTTCGTACGAAAAAGGCTGTTACACGGGCCAGGAAACCGTCGCACGAATTCACTTCCGCGGCCATGTGAACAAACATTTGCGAGGCCTGAGTTCAGGGGCGTTGCTGCAGCCGGGCAGCTCCGTTCACGATCTCACCGGCAAAGCCGTTGGAGAAGTTCGTCGCAGCGGTGTCTCTCCCCGGCTTGGGCCTATTGCCATCGCCCTCATTCGCCGCGAAGTCGCCGTAGGAGCGGAGGTTCGCGTTGGACCAGACGGTGCCGCGGAGTCAGCGCGAGTAACGACTCTGCCAATGGCGGCGGACCGCCCGAACAAAAAACGGGGCGCATCATGAGATGCGCCCCGTTCCTTCCTGCGAAAACTGTCGATCAGCCTTTCTTGGCCTTGGCGATGGAGTCAGCCTTCATCGAATCAGCTTTCTTGATGGAATCGGCTTTCATCGAATCCATCTTGGCCTGGTCCATAGCGGCCGGGGCCATCGCGGACGGAGCAGCCATCGCGGCAGAATCCATTTTGGCTTCGTCTTTCTTGGCGCAAGCGGCGATCGAAACAAATGCAGCGAACAGGGCAAGGCGCTTCATGTAGTACTCCTTAGGGCAGTGGCGTCAGCGTCGCAGGCAACGAAAATGCAGGCGACCCCCTTAGCCACGTTTCGGCCGTCGGGGTAACAACGCAGCAATCTAGATAGCCGGGATAGACTGTCAAGTCACCGTACTGGTGGCCAACTTCCATTCTGACAACACTTTCGGGGTCTTTTTGTCCCCAAAACGAATCACGTTCAGCGCAAAGGACTCGTGTCCCGACTACCGGAAACACTGGGATCGCTTCGACGCTCGGCCCACTTTGGCCAGCGAACAGCGTCCGTAAAAGATGAGATTCGTCGTAACCTGATCGAGCGGCTGAAAGTCGGAGGCCCGCTATTTCGTGGCGTACTCGGCTATGAAGACACGGTGATGCCACAAATTGTGAACGCCCTGTTGGCGCGCCACAACTTCATTTTGCTCGGATTGCGCGGACAGGCCAAGTCACGAATTTTACGCGCGTTGGTGGGGCTGTTGGACGAGTCTATGCCAATTGTCGCGGGCAGCGAAATCAACGACGATCCGTTCAAACCTATTTCGAAATACGCAAAGTTGCTCATCAAGGACGCTGGCGACGATACGCCAGTTGCCTGGGTCGACCGCGATAGTCGATTCGTTGAAAAATTGGCAACGCCCGATGTAACCGTGGCTGATATCATTGGCGATGTCGATCCCATTCGCGCCGCGCGCGGTGGTCATGTGTTGAGCGATGAACTGACGATTCACTACGGCATGTTGCCGCGCGCCAACCGTGGGATTTTTGCATTGAACGAACTGCCCGATCTCGCTGGAAAAGTGCAGGTCGGTTTGTTCAACATCATGCAGGAAGGTGATGTGCAGATCAAAGGATATCCGGTGCGACTCGCACTTGATGTGTTGTTGTGTTTCACCGCGAACCCGGAGGACTACACGGCGCGCGGCAAAATCATCACGCCGCTCAAGGATCGCATTGGCAGCGAAATTATCACGCACTACCCGGAAACGGTCGAACTCGGCGTTGAAATCACGAAGCAGGAAGCGTGGACACAACGTGGTGGAATTCCGGTGCGCATTCCCGAATTGTTGAACGAAGTGATCGAGCGTGTTGCATTTGAAGCGCGCGAGGACAAACGCGTTGACAGGCGCTCGGGTGTATCGCAGCGCATGCCAATCTCGGTTACAGAAAACGTCGTCTCAAATGCTGAGCAGCGGGCATTGCGCGCGGGCGAAAGTGAAGCCGTGCCGCGCATTGCGGATATTTATGCCGCGCTGCCGGCGATCACCGGCAAGATGGAATTGGAATACGAAGGTGAACTCGTTGGCGGCGCAATCATTGCGCGCGAACTCATTCGCCGTGCCTGCGACGCGACGCTCGAAGCGCGTGCTGGCGATCTCGACACCGAAGCAATCCAAATCTGGTTTGATGCGGGCGGTGCGCTGCAGATTGCGGACGATCTGGCGGTCAACGTCGTAAAGCAGGGTTTTGAAACCGTTCCCGGGTTGGTCGACATCGTAACCGCCGTGGGGTTGGCACCGCGTAACGATCCCGCGCTGATTACGATCGGTTGCGAGCTCGTGCTCGAAGCACTCGTTGCCCGCCGCAAGATTTCGCGAAGCGATACCGGAAAGTATGGTCGCGCCGAGCGTGAGTCGCGTCGCCGGCCAAACCAGGACTATTTCGGCGGGTGACAGCACGCAGAGCAGGATCGCGTTGCGCTCGTGGAATTTCGCGCGTCTAAGTACATGCCGTCGCCTATTTCCCTGCTGCGTTCCGCCAGAAGCCTCGCTCTCAAAGTTGCCAACAAGAGTGGGGTGTCCCGTGCGATCGGTTCATCGCACTGGCGTCAGCAGCGTCTGCTCGTGCTGTGTTATCACGGCGTGTCACAGGACGATGAACACGAGTGGGCAACGCTCTACATCTCGCCCGCGCGGCTTGAGCAGCGTCTCGAGCAACTGCACAAACTGAAGACGACGGTACTGCCGCTCGATCAAGCGATGGACGCGTTGTATCGAGGCGAACTCCCACAACGTGCAATCAGTTTGACGTTTGATGACGGCGCATGCGATTTCTCGATCAAGGCCGTGCCTATTCTGGCGGCGGCCAAGATGCACTCCACGTTGTATCTCACCACGTATTACACGCGGAAAGATATGCCGGTGTTTCCGCCGTTCGTGTCGTACGTGTTGTGGAAAGGGCGCGGTCGCACGGTGCTGTTGCCGGGCCTCAATACGCGTGTGACCATTCCGGGAAAAGTGAACGATCCAGAATTCGAACAGCTTCATTTGCGCGTGCTCGATTATGCACGCAAGAACAACCTGAATGCCGACGACAAGAATGAATTGGCGCGTCAAATTTCAAAGGCGACCGGCGCAGATTTTGACGATTTGTGCAAGCGACGTATTCTGCATCTCATGAACCCTGCCGAAGTGCAGGCGCTCGATCCAACGATGGTGAGCATACAACTGCACACGCATCGCCACGTGACCCCGAAGTCGATGGACGACTTGCGCGACGAACTGGATCGTAATGCCGCGGAGATTGTGACGCTCACCGGGCGCGCGGATATCCCGTCCCATTTCTGCTATCCATCGGGCATTTATTCCAGAGATTTCGTGGAATGGCTGCGCGTGTATGGCGTCAAGTCGGCGACCACCTGTGTGCCACGATATTCGACATCGGCAACCCCGCCGTTGGAGGTTCCGCGTTTTGTGGACACGATGACGGTCAGTACCGACACCTTCGAAGCCTGGGTCACTGGGAGCGCGGCGCTGACGTTGGTGGGCCGGTAGGCTCACCACCGTCAGCGCAGCCTAAGAAGCCGAATGGCCGAATGGGGTAGGAAGGCAAATAGCCAAACAGCCGAACCGCCTTTGGCAGCCAAATAGCCGAATAACAGACTGCAGCCGGACGGCCAAAGAACGGTTGTTCGGCTTTTCGGCTGCTCTTGGTTGTTCGGCTTTTTGGCTGCTCTTGGTTGTTCGGCTTTTCGGCTGCTC
>JBDUBA010000340.1:0-3404 GCA_040004335.1 Gemmatimonas sp. | reverse complement strand
TCTCAGCGCCTTGCCGTTCAACTCCGCGCCTCGCGTGAACCAGTTGTTGCAGTTCCTTGCGCCTTGCCGTTCAACTCCGCGCCTCCGCGTGAACCAGTTGTTGCAGTTCTCCGCGCCTTGCCGTTCAACTCCGCGCCTCGCGTGAACCAGTTGTTGCAGTTCTCCGCGTGTGTTACTGCACCTGGATGTACAATGGCGCCGGCCACAGTCTCAAAATTTCGCTCCGCGACGTTGGAGGATTATCATTGCGCAACTTGCTGAACTGCTTCCAACCGGTGAATTGCACCGGCTCTTTTTTGACGTACGCATAATACGAATCACGCTTGAGCCACGGCGGACCAAATCCGTCCATATCCATCACCACCTGTACGCGCGAATCGAGTTTGATTTCGGGCACATTCGTTACGCCTTTCCGCGTGAAGCGATGCACCACCAACACCTTGGGCGGCAGTTTGTACTTGTCCACCAGGCCGGCCAAAAACTTGATCGCGTAGTTCACATCTTCCGCGTCGTATGTGCCAATTTTTTTGCCCGGGGCAAGTGGCGTATCCTTCATGGAAAACTCGGGATCGATTCCCAAATGGACGTCCGGCCGCATCAGGAAACGTTCGAGCCACGGCAGTTCTGCTTGCAACGTGCTGTGCCCAACCTGTACGTCCACAAACAGAATTGCGTTCTTGCGTTTCGCCCAGCCGTACACCTTTTCAATGGTCGTGCTGTCCATCCGCAAGCGATATTTTCCGTCCTTGCCTTTATCACCTTGCGCAACGATGGCAATAAGGTGGAGGGCCGGCTGCACCGGATGTGATGGGTCGAGCTTGTTCCACTCTGCCACTTCCGCGTCGAGCTTCTGCAACATTTCGTCGGGCTCGAATTCGCCCAGAATGCCCATCCGTTTCGAAAGCGGATTGCCGTAGAATGCGACAATGCGTTTGGCTGGCAATAACGACCCGGGCAATAGCGGCGGTTGTTTCTTGACCGGCCACAACGAATCGAGATCGCTGCCCTGATCGCGATACGCCATGTGTCGGTCCCCCGACGACGGACCGAGCAACCCTTCTTTCTTTGCTTTCTTGACTGCGGAATCTTGCGCGGCCGGCTTGGCAGTAGTTTGAACCGCCGTTTTTTTTGCAGCCGACGATTTCGCGGTAGTTGGTTTCTTGACCGGCGGCGTTACGACTTGGGCCACCGCTGGCCAGGAAACAGCGGGCATGGCAGCAGCAACGCTCAGCAGCACGGCCACAACAGCAGAAAATCTTTTTCTCACGGTTTCTTCTTGGAAATCTGATTCATGGGAGGGATCTCGCGATCGACGCTCAATCCCAGTGTACCCACAGCTTCGGCGCGCACAATCATCCCACGTTCCAACGCGACGACATCGATCACGCGCCCCGTTTTGAATTTGGCGCTGAGATGCACACCGCGCGTGAGCTCGCGATTGATCTTGCCCTCAACTTTGTTGCGCGTTTCGGCCAACACGTCTTCCAACGGGAATCGCGCGATTTCGCGCAACTGGTTGATCACGTCGGTCTTCTTGAGCCACGCAACACTCTGCACCAACCGATCACTGGTCGCAACGTCAAAGTTAAGGTCCGGCACATACAACATGTTGGAACTGGCGTCAAATTTTGGCGTCCCCACCAAATATCCTTCGCCCTTCAATGAGCCAGAGAATTGCACGCCAACCGCCAACCGGCCGTCGCCCAGTCCATAACAGCGCACATATGCAATTTTCACCTTGCGGCCAAATTTCGTGAATGTTTTTCCCACCAGCTGTTTTTTGAGCAGGTCCGACGCGACATCGTATCCAATAACGGCTTCGATCATCACGCGGGCGCTGTCGCCGACTGACATCTTGGCACGCTGCAACAGCGGAAGCGGCGAATACCGATCTGGCGGTTTGGGACCCGAAATCAACACTGGTTGTGCAAACAGCCGAATGTCCGCCACCAGCGACGAATCGTTCAATCGCAGACCGCCAAATCGCACCGCGCCAGGGTTGAACACCATCCAAAGGCTATCGCTGACCTTCACGCTGCGATTGAGCAGGTTGTACCAGTTCTCCACTCTGGAACGCAATTCAAAACGTGTGAGCTGCGCATCAACACGTGGAAGTTTCGCGAGCAGTTGCCCTTCGAGCGCGGCAACAACTTTCGCCGTCACATCGATACTCAAGAACGTCACGCGGCACTGGTCACGCGTCGTCTCCGTCGGTGGTTTGACCGTCTTGATTCGCGTGTGCGGTGTGAACCGCCAGTTGTTCGTGAGTTTGAGATCGGAAATCACCGCCACTTCGATGCGCGGTCTTGGCCCTTCGCCGTCGCAGCCGCCACTCACCGTGGGCCCGATGGCGGGATCGTACCATCCGCGCCCTTTGTATTCGACCATGGTGCTGAGCGTGAGTTCTTCGCCGTTCAACGACAACGTGAACGGAGCACGCGTGGCTTCAAACGCAAACTCCTGACGCTTGTTGGAAGTGCTCTTGATGCGCTGATTGATGTCGCCAAACTTGCGTGGCACCGCATCTTCAAGCGCGTCACGCACGGGCGCGATGTCATATGCAATTGGTGCATCCACCACCGACGGCAACAGATCGGGCAGCTTCGGAATTGCCGCCGGATTCTTGATGATGACGGGCGCATTGGCCTTAAGCGACATATCGCCGCACGCTGCCAGGAATATCAGGAGCGGAATTGCTGCAGGAACCAGCCAACGAACACGAATTTTCATAACGCCAAAGTACGCGCTCTTGTCGGTTGGCACCATTGGTGCAGGAGAGAGGGACATTCAACTCTTACACGAACACGACAGGCTTGTTCAGTCGTTCCTATTTGGATGACTTGGTGGGTGTCTTGCGCTCGGGTTCTTCGGTTAACGGCGCCGGATATTGCATGCGCGCCAGTATAGCGGGAATGCGCAGTGACGCCACCGAACCATTGGGCTTCCAGCGAATGGGGGAGGGCAGGATGGCTGCTAAACGCGCCGCTTCTTCGCGTGTAAGGTTTAACGCCGATTTGCCAAAGTGCCGCCGCGCCGCCGCCTCTGCCCCAAAAATACCATCGCCCCACTCGGCCAGGTTGAGATACAAGTCCAGAATGCGATCTTTGGTCAGCAACAACTCGAGCCAGAGCGTGAGATACGCCTCGAGGCCTTTTCGAATAAATGAGCGCCCGTCCCACAGAAAAATGTTCTTCGCCACCTGCTGCGTGAGCGTCGATGCACCGCGCAGTCGTCCGCCCTGTTTCTTTTTCTCGAGCGCCTTGTCGATTTCGATGAGATCGAACCCGTAGTGGAGATAGAATCGATCATCCTCGGACGCCAACACGGCGCGCCGCAAAGACGGAGAAATTTCATCGCGCGAGACAACGGTGCGTTTTGGAAAAATCGGTCGTTTCCCGTTGCCG
>JBDUBA010000209.1:0-3406 GCA_040004335.1 Gemmatimonas sp. | reverse complement strand
TGAGCACAAGGAATCGACTGACGTTTGTTGGATACACTTCTGAGGCGTTCCAAAGCGGCCCTGCAACGCTTGCAGCTACTCCAACCTTAAGTTTCTTGGCGGTCAATGAATCCACCAGAACTCGTGCTTCGAAGAGATGAATGCCTTCGATTAACCAGGGACGATCTTGCCCCCGTGAGGAAGACGCAGGCGCTCGCGGCCCGGACAGAATGAGATAGTAGTCCGGCAAATCCATTAGCCGAAGATCGATGATTCCTTCGCGTTTTGCATAGGTCTTTACATCGACAGATTTTCCCGCCAACACGCCGCTTCGGAATCGGCCGTCAAAACCCTTGTTATTGGCGGAGAACTCAAGTTCAATGTCGAACAAAACGGATGCGACGAACTCTCCGAGATGGCCGAGCTGCGCCGGGCGTTGGAGAATTGCCGCGATCTCTGTGGAAATCGCGTTACGCTTTGCGACAAGGTCAGACAGCTCATCCAGTCGGTGCATAGGAGTTCGATTAGGGCGTCTAACGCGAATTACACCGCAACCCAACGAACACACTTCCCGTGACGTTAGGCTGCGAAAAAAAAGTTATGCTGCGCCCGACATAACCCCTAATACCGGTGCGACGCCGGGCACGGACTCGCATCCCGTTGGCACGCACCACCTTAACCCGCCGCACGTTTGGGACGACATGTGCTACACGGCGAAAATTGTGCAACATAATTCCGGATGTGACGAGTCTCAGCCATATGCACGCTAATTCCCCGGACACCCGCAACCTCGCACGCATGCCCCACTTGGCATCCACGCACGCTCTCCGCACGCTCTCCGCAGCCCCTCAGCGCTCCCGAATCTACTCCGCGGCCCACCATCCAACACTTACAAGCGTCCGCGCAGCATCGTGCATGCGAACACCCCCTCATCGCCTACGCACACAACAATTCCCCCGATAGTTCTACAGCGACTTCTTCAACGCACCCTTCCCCTCACGCGCCACGAACGCCTTCACAAACTCATCGTACCCGGGATCCATCGGCTGGTGGTAATTCGCCGCTTCCTTCACGGCACGATCGAGCTCGCTGCGTGCCGTTCGTCCATCGGGCGACGCATAATCGGGATCAACGCCCTGCTCCAGAAAGAACAAAGCTTCAGGAAACTTTTTGAAACGGATCGCACTCATCAACGTCGATTCGCCAAGTTGGTTTTTGGCTTGCACATCCGCGCCATGCTGCACCAGCAACTTGAGCTTGGCTACGTTGACCTGATAAGCCAAAATCACCGGATACTTTTCATACGACGCCCGCGCGTTGGGATTCGCACCCGCATCCAACGCAATGGCCGACAGCTCAATGCTTTGATCACCACCAGTCATCAACGCACCAACGCCCCAGTCGTCATTAACACTCACCGCATCCGCCGCGTAGGGAACTCCGTTCTGCAGCAGCAGGCGTAACGCTGCAACCTTGTCGGGTGCTGCGTTGTATTCCGTCGCACGCGAAACCGCAAAACCAAGCAACGTGGCTCCCGCCTTGTCGCGCTGCGTGTAGTTGAGCACCACGCCATTCGTCTTGTCGGCGTCCAACAACGACTTGAGCACGGTGGTATCACCCGCGTCAATTGCCTTAACAAGTGCATTCAAATTTCCATCAGCAAACTGACCATGCTCCGCCAATCGCGCGTAATAGTCCGCACTCTCTTTCAGCTGCTTGATTTTGTTGTTCGCCAACAGAATGAATGGCAACGCAACCATCAATGTGCCCGTCAGTACACCAAACGATGAGCGGCTTTTGGTTCCCCAGTACAACAACCCGCCCGCCGCGAGCAGAATGGGCAACAGCATCACTCCCCAACCACGTCCGAGACCTCGCCCCGCCGCATCGCTGCCGACGTCGCTCATCACCAGGAGGGCAACAACAAACGCCGCGTCCAACGCAAAACAGAGCCACCCGAAAATCGCAATAATACGCATCACTGCCTGGGTTTCGCGGCGGCCGGCGGTGCAAGCAACCGCATCGTCATCTCGTCGAACAGTGCCTCATCCTGACCAACACGCACAAACAACAAACGTTTCCCCGTGGGCCACACCTGAAAATATTGCTGCCCATCAGGAGCAATTCCCCAATCGCCACACGGTGGCTCCGGAACTTCATTGGGATTCTGTTTCTTCTTGAGCTCTTTTTCGTACGCCGCATTGGGCACGAACGTATATCGCTTTGAACCTGGTGGCGTTTTCCCGAGTGTATAGGGTGCTAGCACACACCGATCAGAATCCGCTTTCTTCGTATGTGCCAGATACACACGACGCACACCAGCATCTGCCGCTTCACCAGACTGCAACTCGAACGACTCAACCAGCGTATCAGCGCTCGCGCCGCCATCACTGTACTGCTGCATCAACGCGTTGCCCTTGAAAAACAAATGGATTTTGCGGTTGCCAAAATCGCAGCGCTGCACCCAGGTGGCATATCCCGCCGTTTTGTCACTCGCGCGTTCCCACACGCATCCTTTCACGGCTTGGCGTGACGGTTGGCCACTCTGTCCGAACAGTTCTGATGTCGACAGCGCAACAGTGATTGGGGTCAGCAACACAAAGAGCGCAACACGGATTACGCGCGTGCCGGTTGCAGGCGTGGGCTTCGACGAGACAAACCGCAGCAAAATTTGATGGCCCAACCGCATCAGACACACTCCAGCCAGGTGCCGACGCGTGTGCAGGCAAGGATTCGCCGGAGTGCGATCGCGGCCGCGCGTCAGAGACGGCGAACGTAGCTCGCGCTCGCAGCTCCGCGCAACCGAGCACTGTTACGCCGCGGCCAACCCGTTCATGCCATTCAACAGCAAAGCACTCAGATGTTCGGTCAACTCGGCCTGCTCACGTTTTGCGGTTTCATCTTCGCCGTACGCGGATTTGGGAGCCAGTTGCAACGCCACCAGGCACGATCCCAACAACCAATGAGCCAACAACTCAGCTTCTCGGTCGCTCGACGGCGTATCCGCCAATGCTGCAAGCTTTCGCGCGAGGTGCGGAGATCGTTTACTCAAGCTGTCACTGGCCAACAATTTCAAGGCGCCAGTTGGTCGCAGAATTTCCGCGGTGATAATGCGAAGATGCGTGGCCGGCGAGAGCTCACGCAGGGCGCCTGCCACGATGTCGCCCACCAGTGCGCGTACGAGCCCGGCGCGGCCATGGAGCGGAATGTCGGGCGTATCCAGCGGAATGAGCGCGTGTTCGAACGCACGCTGCACGACGGCCTCATACAGAGCCGCCTTGCTCCCAAAGTGGTAGTTCACGGCCGCCTGATTGGCCCCGGCCCGGTGGGTGATTTCACGGATGGTGCCTTGCTCGTACCCACCCACCGCAAACACCTGCATGCCCGCGGTCAAAAGCCGCTCTCTCGTATCGGTGCTGGTCAACGT
>JBDUBA010000111.1:0-3420 GCA_040004335.1 Gemmatimonas sp. | reverse complement strand
CAGGCGACACCATCAAGAATCTCGATCTCGCGTACACACTCGAACAAATTGCCGCAAAGGGCGCCGATGGTTTTTACAAAGGCGAAGTCGCGAAGAAATGGGTCGACGACATTCATGCGAAAGGCAACGCCATGAAGTTGAGCGATCTTGCGCGCTATTTCGCGCCTGAGCGAGAAGCGGTAAGCGGCACGTATCGCGGATACACGTTGTGGTCAAGCGCGCCTCCCGTCAGTGGCGGAGCAGAATTGGTCGCGCGCATGAATCTGTTGGAGCAGTATCCAAAACCCGTCAACTACACGACCGATATTGGAACGCTGAACGCCGCGTTGAGTGCGTGGTTTCTTGTGCCGCGCGGTCGCGTTGCCGATCCCGGGTTGTGGCCCGTTGATATCGCGCCGATGACCAACCGCGACACGGCGCGTGTGCGTTGGGGCTGTTTCAAGGCCGACAAAGCGTTGCGGCCTTCCGATGTGCGGGGGGACACGCTCGAATGTTTGAAGGCGTTGGCCAAACCCGCCACTCCCGCCGGAACTCCACCGGGCTCGCGTGATTTTGCGCAGCGCGAGATGAACGACGTTGCCAGGCGTCCCGATTCACCGTGCGGCGAAGATCACGCGCTTGAAGTCACGTCATGTCGTTCCACGGGAACCACAGCATTCACTGTTGCCGACAACGAGGGCAATGTTGTTGCGGTTACTCAAACGCTGGGAACATGGGGTGGCAACTTTTACGTCGCGCCCGGACTTGGTTTTCTGAGCAACGACAAACTCACATCATACGGAACCGATCCCAACGCGTACGGTTCGCGTTTGCCGTTTGCGCGACACGGATCGACGCTTGCACCAACGATCGCATTCAAGGGCAAGAAACCGGTGTTCGCCGTTGGCGCAGCGGGCAACGCGTGGATTACGTCGGCGGTGTACCAAACACTCATTGGTGCGCTCGATTTCGGACTGAATCCGCAACAGGCACTGGAGTTGCCCCGGTTTTTGCCGGGCGGTGGCGGTGGTCCGCCCGTACCCGGTGGCGGTCCGCCGGGCTACAGTCTTCAGATGGAAGATGGGTTTTCACCCGACGTGATCAAGGCACTGCGCGGCATGGGGTACGGGGTGAATTTTGTGTCGTTACGTGGTGAGCTGCGCGAGGGCTATGGTGCCGCGGTGTCAATTGATGGAAAAGTTGTCACGGCCGGTGCGGATCCACGTCGGGCGGGAGCGGCGGGAGCGGTTCCGAACAAGTAGCGGATCGGAGGAGCGAGGAAATTCGAACGAGCATTTCTGTGTGTGCGCGGAATTCCGCGCACATCAAATGCAGACAAGTCCTGCTCAATTGAGCCCTCGCGCATCTCGCGCTGGGGCCTGTGCAATCGTACGTTGGTTGAAGGTCGTTTCACCAAGTGCTCTAGCGGTGGAGGTCGCATGCACCTTCAGGTTCCTCAGCGATTCGTTCTGGTCACCGCGCTGCTCGCGTCACTCGGCGCGCCGTTCGCACGCGCCGCGCACGCGCAACCCGCGCAGAGCGCTCCCGCAACATCAAAGAATCGTCTAACACTCAACGACTACCTCGATTGGGAAGACGTTTCCGCGCCATCGCTGTCGCCCGATGGCAAAAGTGTCATCTATACGCGATCGTGGACCGACAAGATCAACGACAAACGCGAAACGTCGTTGTGGTTGATGAACGCCGACGGAACGCGTGGACATTTCCTCACGAAGGGTTCGGACGCCAAATGGTCACCGGACGGTTCCAAGATTGCGTATGTTGCACCGGGTGAACCGGGTGGTGTGCAAATTTGGGTGCGGTTCATGGACACCGAAGGAGATCCCACACAAATCACGCGATTGACCGAAACGCCCACGGAAATTGAGTGGGCGCCCGACGGAAAATCGTTGGCGTTTGGTATGCTGGTTCGCGGTTTTGATGATTGGCATATCAACATGCCGGCCGCACCGCGTGGAGCGAAGTGGACCGAACCACCGCGTGTGGTGACGAAACTCAAATACCGCGCCGATCGCACGGGATTTCTGGAAGACGGATTTCGGCAACTGTTTGTGGTGCGCGCGGACGGTGGAACGCCGCGGCAAATCACTTTCGGTGAATGGGCGGCGAATGGCACAACATGGACGCCCGACGGAACGTCGTTGTTGTTTACGTCGTTGCGTACAGCTGATGCCGAGTATGCGTGGCGCGAAAGCGAGATTTACTCGGCAAGCGTTGCAACCGGCGAAATCGCGCAACTGACCCATCGTAAAGGTCCCGATGCCAATCCGCTGCCGTCACCGAACGGTAGAATGATTGCGTACTCGGGCTACGACAGTACCGATGCGACGTGGAAAGATGCCAGCATTTACGTGATGGAGGCGGACGGAAAGAATCCACACGCATTGACCGAGAAGTTTGATCGCGCGCCGCAAGGCATGGTGTGGGCAAACGACAATCTTGGAATTTATTTCACAGCCGAAAACGAAGGTGCGCGCAATCTGTATTACACCTCGCTCAAGGGCGACGTCAAACCGGTTACCATCGGGAAACAGGTGCTAACGGTCGCTGAGATTGGCCCAAACTTCATGGCGGTTGGAACACGCACTACTGCAATGCTGCCAACGGACATTGTCGCGTTTGATGTACGCAGTCCCAACGAAATCAAGCAGCTGACCGACGTGAACGGCGACATTCTGCAAGGCAAAAAGCTGGCAACGTTGGAAGAAGTGTGGTTCACCTCCGCGGATGGATTCAAAATTCAGGGCTGGATTGTGAAGCCGCCCGATTTTGATCCCACGCGCAAGTATCCGTTAATGCTGGAAATTCACGGCGGTCCGCATTCGATGTTCAACAGCGGCTTCAATTTTTCTCGCCAGGACCACGCCGCGAACGGGTTTGTTATGCTGTTTACAAATCCACGCGGGTCAACGGGATACGGGTCCGCCTTTGGCAACGCCATCAAGAATGCGTATCCGGGGAAAGACTTTGATGATTTGATGGCCGGTGTTGATACCGTCATCAATCGCGGCTACATCGACACAAATCGCCTGTACGTGTTTGGTTGTTCTGGCGGTGGCGTTCTGACGGCGTGGATTGTTGGACACACCAATCGTTTTGCAGCGGCCGCATCGCAGTGCCCCGTCATTAACTGGGTGAGTTTTGTTGGCAATACCGACGGACCTGGCTGGTACTACAACTTCGAGAAATACCCGTGGGACGATCCCACGGAGCATCTGAGACGTTCACCGTTGATGTACGTGGGCAACGTGAAAACTCCAACGTTGTTGATGACGGGGGTGAACGATCTGCGAACGCCCATTGGCCAGACCGAAGAGTTTTACGAAGCGCTCAAGATACGAAAAGTGCCAACCGCCATGATTCGTTTCAACAACGAGTGGCATGGCACGAGTTCCACGCCGTCCAACTTTATGCGCACGC
>JBDUBA010000280.1:0-11615 GCA_040004335.1 Gemmatimonas sp. | reverse complement strand
GTCGCCGCATCTGCCCCACCGATACCTCGACCACCGCTTCACCAGGCGCCAGCGCGCGTATGCGTCCCGGAGACTCCACATCGACGATGGCCGGTGCGCGACTTGTCCACGCGAACGACACGTCCTCGCGTGTGACTCCATTCACATCAAGCGCACGTACGACTGGCGAAATCGTGTCGCCCGCTCTGATCGTAATTTTTGGATTCGTAACGGTGACACGTGCAATTGGCGCGGGTTCGACACGAATCATCGCTTCTTCCCACGCACCGTGCGCTGTTGCACGTACCATGCTGACGCCGGGTGTCAGGCCTTCAAGCACGCCGTCTTCAGACACCGTCGCAACCGATGGATCGGCCGAACTCCACACGGTTTTCCCTTGAGTCAGCGGTTCGCCCGACTCCTGCATCACCGTTGCTTTCAGCTGCAGCGTGCCGCGCACAAAAATTGTAGCGCCGGGCGGCGAAATGGATACCACCAGCGAATCGGCCAATGCTGCAAGGGGGCGTACTGGTGCTGCGTTGGTTGGTGTCGGGCTGAGCGGCGCGCGGGCCGTCAGTGCGGACACGCTCGTTGCACGTTGTCGGTGCAGTGCCCGCGCAGCCATTGCCAACTGTTTGCGCGCGACGCCACCGTCCACGGCCATGTTCGCGCCGAATACGGCAATGACGTCATCAAGCGAAGGCCAGCGATGCTCCGGCTTTTTTTCCAGCATGCGCATAACGGCATTGGCCAGAAACGCGGGGCAATCGGGGCGGACGTCGCGTAATGGAACAGGCTGTGAGTTGAGATGCGCGCCAATCAGCTGATACAGGTCGCCCGAAAACGGCGTTTCACCGGTCAACAACCGGTACGCCGTGACGCCCAGGGCGTACTGATCGGAAGCGGGGCCAGCGGCAACGTTTCCGAATTGCTCCGGACTCATGTACGTTGGCGTACCAATTTGTGTGCCCGACTTCGTCATCGAATCGCCACCGACCGCTTTCGCAATGCCGAAATCGGTGAGGATCACATCGCCTTTCACATTGACGAGTATGTTCGCCGGCTTGACGTCGCGATGGGTGATGCCCTCTGAATGCGCAAATGCCAGCGACCGCGCGCCTTGCAGCAGTATCCAGCGCGCCTGCTCAATCGGAAGCGGCTCACCAGGTCGGCACAGTTCGTCGAGCGAGCCGCCTTCCACCAGCCCCATCACGAAGAAGATAAGTTCTCCGTTGTGCTGGATCTCATGCACTACAATGATGTTCGGGTGTTGCAGCTGCGCCGCGATGCGTGCTTCCTGCAGAAAGCGGTCGGCCATTCCCTGCGCCAGCGCCAGCCGAGGGTCCATCACTTTGATGGCAACCGTACGGGCCAGCTTCAAATCGCGAGCAACGTACACAATGGCCATGCCGCCGCGACCAAGCTCGCCCGCGATATCGTACGACCCAAGGGTCGCCAATCGCAGCCGGTCCAGAACCGGATCGGACACCTCTTGTCCCGAATTGCCGAAAAGCTCAGTGATCACGCTGGAGAGTCGTGTTCGAGGGCCCTGCACCGACGGATTGTTGAAACTGGAGGATAGGGGAGATTTGTGAGAAGCGGAAGGTCGTGTTTGTCGGATGCACCCCTACGGCGTCGTTGCCGGCAACAACACTACCTTCACGTACTCCTTCAAGTTGAAATACAACTTCGCAGCGTCCTGAATCTCCTTGGACGTCAACCCTTTAAGCATCACTTCGTACGGCGCCGTTAGGCCGGCCGGGTCCTCGCCGTTCTGATCGCGTCCCGCAATGTTCGACGCCCAGAACGAATTGGTTCTGAGACTCGTTTCACGCGTGCGTCCAATCTGCTCTTTCACCTTCTGCAGATCGGCCGCGCTGGCCAAGGTATTCTTGAGGGAATCGATGACGCGAAACGTGCGCGCCGACAGTTTGTCGACGTTGTCGGGCGACGACGTGTATTGCACGGAAATGGAATATTCGCCGCGCGGAATTTTCGCTCCGCCGCCGCTCAATCCCGGGCTGTACGTACCTCCCATTTCTTCACGCAACGCGTCGGTCAACCACATTTCCGCCAGCGTAGTCAGGGCCAACATTTCAAAACGCGTTTGCGGGTTGTAGTTGAACGCGCCGTGAAAGATCATCGCCGTTTGTGCCTGCGGCTCCGATCCCTTGCGCACAACTTTTTCGACAACACCTGACGGCGGCGCATCACCAACATCCTTCCACGTCTCAACACGTCCGGTTCCGGGCAAGCTGGCGATGTATTTCTCAACCAGCGGTTTGAGTGAGTCGAGATTCACACTTCCCACAATGACGAACGTGAAATCACCGGCGTTCGCAAAACGATCTTTGTAAAAGGCGAGCGCTTTTTGCGGATTGATTTCGGCCAGCGTGGCCGCTGACGGCGGACGACTGCGCGAGTTGTATTGCGTCATCGTAGCCGTAAGCGTATCACTGAATGCGGCCAGCGGATTTGCGTTACGATTCGCGAGGCTTGCTTCGCTGCGCTGCTTCGCCGATTGCCACGCCGTGGTATCCAGCCGCGGTGCCGTGAACCGCAAATAGGCCAACTGAAACAGCGTTTCAAGGTCCTTCGGTGATGCACCGCCACTGAGGCCTTCGCTGGTGGACGAAATGCTGGCATTCGCGCCCGCCGCTTTCCCGGCCAGTTTTTTCTGCAAATCGACCGCCGAATATTTGCCAAGCCCCGACAGCGACATGATGGAGCTTGCATACGCCGCCGATTGATAGTCCGCATCGGACACCAGCGAGGTGCCGCCCACGCTGTACGCACTGAACAACACTTCGTCCGCTTTGAAATCTGTTGGTTTAACCAATACGCGCGCGCCGTTTGACAACTTCCATTCGGTAAGATTGATCGACGCGGTTGTTTTCGTGCTGACAATTTTTCCTGGTGGCGCGACGCGATCGAGCAACGGTTCGTCGCCGAGTGTTTCGGTGTACGCCGTGAGCGTAGACTTGCCCGCCGTGTTCATCACGGCCAGTACTTCGGCCTCCGTTGGCAGCGTGACACCCGCTTTGCGCGGTGCGGTCACCCCCACAATGCGATTCTCATCGGTGATGCGTCCCTGCGCCGCTGCATTTACTTCGGCGATCGTGATCCCTGGCAACAATCCCTTCGCGAGATTGTACTCGGCAGTAATGCCTGGAATGTATTCCTGCTCAAGAAAATTACGCACCAACTCGTCGACCAGCGGCGCAGAATTCGTTTTGTCGCGCTCGGCGTAACTGCGTTCGTACGAACGCAGCATATTGTCTTTCGCGCGTTGCAATTCCGAATTCAGAAATCCGAACTGATCCACACGTTTTGCCTCCGCCAGCACGGCCTCGATCCCGTTCAGAATCCCACCGTCCTTGACCGAGGCGTTCAGCGTGAACGCCTGCACATCACGCGCAACGAACGATCCGCCCCCAACACCCGCTCCCAGAAATGGGGCGTCGGGCTTCTGTGCAATTTCATTGAGGCGCGCACCAAGAATTCCAAAATACAGGCGCTCAATTATCGCCGTACGAAAATCGCCAACGGTCGCGACAGGTTTGTTGGGGCGCTTGTATGCCAGGAAAATATCCGACGACGTTGCTTCGGCATCCGATTCAATTGCCACCAGAGGCGCGACGTTGTTGGGCACCGTTGCGTTGACGCGCGGCCGCGGATTTGTTGCGGCGGGTATCGTGCCAAAATCCTTCTTGATGAGTGCTTCGATCGTCGCGACATCGAAGTCACCAACGGCAACGACTGCCATCAGGTCGGGGCGATACCAATCGTTGTAAAACTTGCGAAGTCCGGATGGTTGCGCCGCAAGGATGCTCGCCTCGGTACCAATTGGCAGGCGGGTACCATACTTCGACCCCTTGAGCAGAATCGGAATGGCGGCCTGACTCATGCGTTCCTCGGCGCCCAACCCCGAGCGACGTTCTTCATTCACCACGCCGCGTTCGCCAACCACTTCCGTCGAATCAAACACCTGGCCATGTGCCCAGTCCTGGAGAATGGAAAAGGCCGTTTCGACAATACGCGCGGTGTCCGTTGGCACGGACAGCTGGTACACAGTTTCATCGAAACTTGTGTACGCGTTGAGGTCCGCACCAAAACGCACGCCGATTGACTGCAAGTACTTGATGAGATCGTTCTTCTTGAAGTGCGTGGTGCCGTTGAACGCTGTGTGTTCAATAAAGTGCGCGTAACCGCGCTGGTTATCGTCCTCGAGAATTGAACCGGCATTTATTGCGAGCCGAAGCTCAGCACGTTTGGCCGGGAGCGAGTTCTTGCGGATGTAATATTTGATGCCGTTGGGAAGCACGCCGATTTTTACGTCAGGACTGACAGTCAACTTCTGCGTGAATGGCGGCAGCGGCGGCGATGGTGTGCCGGTTTGCGCAGTGCCGGTTGCGGCAATGAGTGCGGCGCCGACGGCAACGGATACAACCAGGCGTGTCAATTGAAGCACAGGAGTTTCTCTCGTCTCGGGAATGGGGGCGGCTGCAATGTGATCATCGCGTGTCTCTTGCGCCAGCAGGGGTTGTGGCATTGGTACCGGTATCGCCCTCGACCGGCCAACCGAAGTACATTTGAGCGGTCGATTCTTTACACGACCCGTCTTTCGCCTCCAACAGGTACGCGCTTACCGATGGCCAAGACCTGTCCGCTTTGCGGTAAATCCTTTCCGGACTCCGCAGTCTTCTGTCTGCACGACGGCACGTCGCTCAAGACACTCGATGAAAGCGATGATCTGATCAATCAAACATTCTGTGATCGCTACATCGTCACCGAATGTCTGGGACAAGGTGGCATGGGCGCCGTCTATCTCGCGCGTGACGTGCGCCTGCCGCAGAAGGTTGCGATCAAAGTGCTCCGAGAACGGACCGCGGCCGACCCCGCGCTGGTCGCACGTTTTCGCCAGGAAGCGGATGCGGCCAGCCGCATCAATCACGATCGCATCGCGCGTGTATTCGATTTCGGATTCATGGAAGACGGCCGAGCGTACATCGTGATGGAGTACGCCGACGGAAAAACGCTCAAGCAGATGCTCGATGACGGACCGCTGGAGCCGCCGGTTGCAGCCAGGATCACCGTCATGATTGCGGAGGGATTGGGCGCCGCGCATCGCCTGGGAATTCTGCACCGTGATCTCAAGCCCGACAACGTGATGGTTCTGAACGACGCGAGTAGCGGATTGCGCGTCAAGGTGCTGGATTTTGGGATCGCGAAAATATTGGGCGCTTCGCCGGGAGAAGTTAAAACCGAAACCGGATTTGTGATTGGCACACCGCTCTGGATGAGTCCTGAGCAACTGCTCGCGGAACCAGTTGACGCGCGGAGCGACATCTTCACGCTCGGCCTGCTGGCGTTTTCGATGTTGACGGGCGCACGCGCATTTACTGGTGGCACCAGGCAAGCCGAAATGATGGCGCCGTTGTCGAGCACGCCGCGCTCGCTGCAGGCAATTCTGCCGGGCGTGCAATGGCCACGCGAGTTGCAGACGTTGTTCACGCGCACGTTGTCGCGGAACGCGAACGAACGCCCCTCGTCCGCGTTGGATTTTGCCAATGAGATGTCGCGTATCCTCAATAACGCTCCGGTTGCGGCAACGATGCCGGTTGAGCCAGTGCCGCCGCTTGCGCCCAAGCCGCTGGATGTTGTGCCGGTGCCGCGCACAGCCAACACCACGCAGCTTGCAATTTTCTCCGCAATTGCAGCAGCAGTCGTTCTGGCGGTTGTCGCGTACTTCAAGATGAGCGGAACGATGGCCGCTCCTGACATTACAATTGGCAAACGCGATGCAACGCCCGTTGTTGTGCCGTTCGCCGTACCAGCGGCAATACCGATTGCGATATCAGCAGACACAAACGCAGCGAGTGTCGCTGCCCCGACCGCGAACTCGGCTCAGCAGGCGCAATTCACTTCTGGCAAAGTCAAACTCGGCGACGCTACCGGCAAATCGAACACGGGTGTAGCTGTTCTGTCACCAGATGTCGCGAAACTCCGGCAGCTCATGATGGAAACGGACGAATCGGTATCGGCGGGATTGAATGACGAGGCGAAGACGTCACGCGCACAGCAGCAGTTGCGCGACTTCAAAGCGCTCAAGTTGACGTCGCCGGCCGATCAGGGATGGCAACTGTTTTATCAAGGCACGTTGCATGCAACCCTGAACGACACGCCACTGGCGTGCGGTGCGTTCGATGCCGCGTCGAAAGTGCGAAGCCCGTCAGCGACGCTCAAAGAGGAGATCGAGCGGTGGCAGCTGAAATTGGCGTGCCCGCCGTAGCATTGGTATCAGCATCAGTACAGGCACCTGCACCTGCACCTGCAACGCGCCGATCATCACATGTCAGTTCGTCAAACAACAAACGTCACTGCACAGGCGCAGTGACGTTTGTTGTTGCATGCTACGCAGTTGTCCGACGTCAGTCGCGTTTGATGGCACCGAACGGCTTCGTCCACGACCATGGGCTCAGACTCATGAGTTCTTCCCAGGCCGCGTCGACCTTCGCGTTATTCTGGACCGATCCTGCAGGTGATGCGCGCAATGCCGGCGCGGCCGGACCAATGGTGTTGATCGGAGTGAGCACAGTGCCGCTGATCTCAAACACCGTCCAGTATTTGCCGTTGGTTTGTGGGGGGAAGAATTGACTGACCAGCGTGTTGCCTTGGTACACATCGACACGCGCGGACGATGCGCGCAGTTCTGTGACCCCTCCGCCCACCGATGAATAGTCGAAGTTGTCCACGTAGAAGCGATAGACGCCGGCTATCTGCTGCGTAATCGTGATCGTTTCAGGACCAAAACCGTCGGTCGCGTCGACATCGAGTACTGCAAACGGCGACGATGTCGCGGAGCCTCGGAATTGCGTTGGATAGAACACATGGAATCGCGCGCTCGTTGCGGCCAACGGACCCGTGAGATGCGCATCGAGATCAAGCGGTTGTGCACCCCACGACAGCACAAACCGCCACGCAATTGATGTACCGCCCGGCGACAGGAAGGTGACTGGTGCAACCACACTCGGGCTGACCAGTGTCACGGTAATCGATCCGGCGGCGTAATTCGTTTTTGTTGCGACCACCGTGTAGACCCCGAACAAACGCGCTGCAAACGAATAACCGCCATTCGCATTCGTTGTGGTAGTCGCGAGCGGCGTTCCCGTCGTGTTGTTCGCACCGGCACGCAATTCTACGCTCGCCGCGACGATGGCGCCGTTTGTTGTTGCGTCCCGAACCGATCCGGTGATGTCCCCACTACTCGTGCTGACTGGCACAACCTGCGCGTTGGCCAGAGGAGTTGTTGCCACGGTTGCCGATCCAACAAGCACCTGCGAATACAACACATAGTCCTGGAATCCGGGCGCCGTAACAAACACGTTGTACGTGCCGGCCGTGATCGGATTCGAAGTCCACGCACCTGTAACCGACGTCGTGACTTGATCAACCAGGGTGTTATCGAGTCGGCGCACAATGACCGTCGCGCCGGAAATCGGAGTTTGATTGACGGCGTTCACCACGAGACCTGAGAATCGTCCCGGATCACCCGCGATCAAACTGACGATGATCGTGTCCGCACTCACCACCGGTGTCGCGGACGTAACGATCACGCGCGCCTGACTCGTTCCCGCCGGAATACCGGCTGGATTGGGCGTGAGCAACACACTCGTGGACGGCGCCGCGGTCGTTGCTTGCAGCGCAGTTGTCAGCCATCCGGTACCCGCACCGATGTATTCTGTGCGCACGGTGAGCCCTGACAACGGCACCGCAGCCAACGACGTGCGAAGTACAACCGACGTTGGTGGGAATATCGTGGTACCCGCCGTGTACGGACCAAATGTCACTGTGCGCGGCGCGGCAATTATACGCACCACATGCAGTGTCACACGCACCGTAGCGGGCACCGATGGATCGATTGTCGACGACAAGTTGACGTCGGCCACATACGTCCCGGTATCAAGCGCACCAGCCGCTGCACGCAATGTCAGCGTGGTGGGCGTCGTGTTGGCCACCAGCGATTGCGTCAGCCACGGCGCCACATTGGGCGTGTACGTCACCGACGAAACCAATCCGCGAAGCGTGCGGCCGGTATCCGTTGTTACCACCACCGACGTAGCGATGCCGGTGCCGCCTGGCGGCAAATCAAACGATACCGCATTCCGATCAACGCGAACAACCGGTACCGACTGCACGCGGAGTGTCGTTGTCTTCGCAATGGTGGCGCCCGCACGTCCTTGTGTGGACGTTGCAGTGATGGTTGCAAGCCCTGCCGAAATGCCAGTCGCAACGTTGCCGACGATGGTTGCAATTGCGGCGGATGACGTTCCCAACGTGACAGTTCTCCCCGTCAGCGCGGCTCCTGCCGCGCTTCTGGGTGTCACGCGATAGGTGAACGTTCCGCCAATGCCGATGCTGGTATCAACAGGTGCGATGTCAATCGACGCGACACTGACCGGACGAACCGTAAACGTCAGATCGCTCGTGCGTCCACCCAGTACAATTCGAACGGTGGCGGCGCCTTCGGATACCACCGAGAGTGATCCGGCGGGCGTCACGGTGACACCGCCACTGACTAGCGACCATGCGGGACTCCGCCCGGGCACGACAACGCCTGAACGATCCTTCGCCACCGCAATGAGCGTTTTGGTGTCGCCCGGCTCGAGTCCGCCCGTACCCGCCGTGTCGATCGTCACCGTTGCCACTTCAAACAACTCCACGCTGGGTACCGCGACCGTCTGCGTCGCTGACGTAACCGCAACTTGCTGATTCGATTCGTCGAGGACACGACCATCACGCTTGAGTGTCAGCGCAACGTTTACGGTGCAGGTCGTCGCACTGGTTGCAGCAGCCACTGCGCACGTCGAAACGTCGGCCGTCAACGACAGCGGTGTGTCCGCGGCGCCCGTTGTGATGACAAGTGAATCGTGCGCCAGCGTACGTCGCGTCCCACCCGGAGCCGTAAAGAAAATTTCAGCCTCCAGCACTGCACCCGGATTTGCCATCACATTCGCCGCCAGTGCCATGCGCACGTCCTGCTGACCCGGCGCGCGATCATCCGCCGTGGGCGCATCGTGACAGGCACCCAGCAAGGCAACCACGCCGGAAGCGAGCGCGCCCAGTGTGACCCGCGCGAATTTTCGTGCGGTCGCGACTGGTTTACGAACGCTTGAGCTTAACGCGTACATGATATTGCGGTTGAACGGGAGGCATTCAGTGTCCAACCTCATTATCCGCTCCCACCCACCCGCCCGCAAGCGGCGACGTCTGATACACGTGTATCGAGAGCTCTGTATGCAGCGCACCCGCTTCAGTCCTTCCGCGTGACCGCCCTTGCGTAGCCGCAGCACGGGTGAAGATTGACCTAGACAGTTGCACGCTTACCATCAGCAACAACACCAGTGCGCTTCCGAAGTTCGATCGCCAATCCGCGCCTTCGCCATGCAGCGGGAGGGTGGCTACTGACCGCGGCACTCGCTTCAGCATGTGCGCCGCCAATTGCGGTGAAAAATGCGCGCACCACGAGCGCCGAGACACTCGCGCGGCAAAACATCGCGCAAGAGGCCTCGCTGAGTTTTGCAAACATCCCCGAAAATTCGCTCAGCGTCGCGCCGCTTACCGTACAATCGGCCGACACATCCTATTCCGCACTCGGATTCGGAATGGCGGCCCTGCTCGTCACGGATTTGTCGCGCAGTCCCGGACTGGTGCTGGTCGAGCGGCAGCGTTTGGACGCCGTCGTGCGCGAACTCAAACTCGCTGAAACACGCCGAGTGGATACACTCACCGCACCGCGCGTTGGGAAGCTGATTGGTGCGAGACGCCTGGTAGTCGGCAACATCGACATTCGGCCCAATAAGGAAGTGTTCATCGATTCCTATATCGCCAACACGCAAACTGGTCGTGTTGCGTCATCGCTTCGCGGCAATGCCACATTAGCTCAGTTCTTTGATGCGGAAAAATCGCTGGTGTTTCGCATGTTCGACGCGCTCAAGATCACGCTAACGCCTGCACAACGTCGCGCCATTGAACCGCGTCCCACCCGCAGTCTCGCGGCATTCCTTGCTTTCAGTAAGGGTGCGCGTGCGGAAGCGTTCGGCGATCTCCCGTCGGCAGCCGCGTTTTACGCGTTGGCACTTCGCATCGATCCTGATTTTGCGCTGGCGGGACGTGGACTCGCCAGCTTGCAGGGCATCACGTTCACGACGGCGTATTTCCCGACATTTGTCACGCGCGCCGCTGGCATCACGTCCAATCTCGTGAATCGACCGGCCGGAGTCCTGATTGGATCGGGCGTTGACCTTCCAATTTCGTCGGCGCAACAGCTCGTCACCTTCACAATTACCGTGCGCACGCCATGAAACGACGCACGGTTTTCACGGCGGCATTGCTCGTAACGTTCGCACACACGCTGCCGGCGCAACGGACCTTCAAACTCGGCACCGAAATTATCGTTTCGCCGGCCTATCAATCGTGGAGTTTCACGAAACCGATACCGCTCGATTCGCTCACGATCAAAGGGGCATCGCAAATTTCAGTTCCGTTTTCGGTGCAGCTGCCGCTGCACGCAAAATGGACGGGATCGATTACCGGCGCGGTTGCATCCAGTCACGTCGATGCCGAAAGCGCCACTGGATCGGTGTCGCGCTCGTTCACGGGACTGAGCGACATTCGATTGCGCGCCAACGGACGCCTGCGCGGCGACGGACTGCAAGTGACGGTGGGCCTCAACCTTCCAACGGGCGCCGTTGAGCTATCACCCGAACAGAACGACGTGTTGCGCGTTGTTGCGGCTCCCGCACTCAACGCGCAGGTGCCAATCGCGGGAAGCGGATTTGGTGGAACGGTTGGAGTGATTCTCGCGCGCCAGATTTCCGGATGGGCTTGGGCGTTGGGCGCCGGCGTTGAGAAACGTGGCAGCTACGCACCGCTCGATGCACAGATCGCGGGCCTCGATTCCCGCACCGAACTCAATCCCGGCGGCGCCGCACACATTTCATTGGGCAGCGACGGACTCGTTGGCCAACATCGTTTGTCGCTGGGATTGGTCACCGACATTTTCGGCAAGGATCAAGTCGAACTTGTGAGTAACGACAAATCCATTCGCACCGAAGAATTTCAACTCGGACCAACCATGTCGGCGGCGGCGCAATTGTTGGTGGACAACCCGCGCATTCGAAATTTGACGCTTCGGTTGAACGATCGTTTTCGCAGTGGTTTCAAAAATGGTGCTGGCGAACAAGTGGAAGGCTCCAGCGGCAACTATCTCGAGTTGGGCGCGTCAGGGCTGATTGGCCCCGCCGGACGCACCTCGTTGTTGGTGGGAGCCGACGTACGCCAACATTCGGGACTGTCGGTCGACAAAGGACTCATTGGCGCATTGCTGACGGACGTCGGTCTCACCGCCGGGCTTTCCATTCCAACATCAACATTGGAATGGCGCCCAACATTGCATCTGTCCGGCGGGTCGATCAAGACGGCCTACGTCACAACGGGCATGACCACACTGTCAATTGGACTCACGGTGATCGCCCGGTAGTTGCAGTCGCTCAATTTGGAATTCGTACGCGTGAAAGTCGATCACGCAACGTGACATTCGATCACGCAACGTGACATTCGATCACGCAACGTGA
>JBDUBA010000026.1:0-3473 GCA_040004335.1 Gemmatimonas sp. | reverse complement strand
GACCTGCTGGCACCGGAAATGTTTCGCGTGGTTGCCCGGCATGGATTCGCCGAGGATGCGGAGGTTCCGACAGTGATCGAACATCTCAAAAGTTTCGGACTCGTGATCGACATGGATCAGAGCACGTTCTTTCTCGGGACCGAGACATTGCTGGCAACCGATCGGCCTGGCATGGCCGTCTGGCGAGAACGTCTTTACGTTCTCCTCGCCCGCAACGCGCGGCGCGCCACCAAATTCTTTCGCTTGCCACCGGCTCGGGTATGCGAATTGGGAACTGAAATCGAGCTATGAACACTCGTTGCTGCGCGACCATCTCCGGTGGAGAGCGCCGCAATCGACCCCTCGTCCACAACGGAGTGCTCCAATGCCAGCTTTCTGCCGTCGCGCCTTGTTTGCTGCCGCGTTCGTGTTCCTGCCGTGCACCGCGTTATTCGCGCAGGGTGGTGCTACGGTAAGTGGCGCGCATGCCAGCGATGAGTTCTGCAAAACCATGTTGAAGCAATTCGATCTGAGCGTCGCATACAACAAGGCCAATGCGGGTCAGATGCCGGGCAATGCACAGCAGGCGAAGTACATCGCCGATCAGAAGGCGCTCAACGCAGCGCTGGTGAAAACTGCGCCCGCATCACTGACCAGCGACATCACAGCATTCATGAAAGTCGCCGACGCGTTCTACGATGTGCAACTGGCGGGCAGAGGGGGCGATCCGGCTGTGATGAAAGCGGCAAATCAGTCGATGCGTTCGCCCGAGCACATGGCGCAGTCGAAGCGGATGTTTGACTATTGCGGTGTGAAGATGGCGGCGCCGCAGTAAGCCGAAGGCGTTGCGCGCAGACGCAATTGTGCTTGGCGAATTTCGCAGCATAACCGCACACAACAACGGCATTTCATCACAGCCTACAGTTAACGGGGTCGTGTTATAAAACACGCCGAGTGTTTTTCGCAACCGGCCATAAAGAGCGATTCACCAGGCTCGTTTTTAGTGTCAGATGCCGATGTATGACGTCTTCGAGATTGTGTAGAATTCCAGGGCGTACCGTCCTTGCTCGCGCGGCCCGTAACTCGACGCTTTCGTGCCGCCGAATGGAACGTGGTAATCAAGGCCGGCGGTTGGCAAGTTGAGCATCGTGAGTCCCGCCTGCGCGTTCGCCTGGAAATGACGCGCGTGTTTCATCGACGTCGTACAGATGCCTGCGGACAATCCGAAATCCGTATCGTTTGCGACACTCAACGCTTCGTCGTAGTCCTTGACACGAATCACTGACGCGACGGGTCCGAAAATTTCCTCTCGGTTGATACGCATGTTGTTGGTGGTATCAACAAAGAGCGTAGGCGACAGATAGAAACCCGGCGTGCCTCGGGATAGCAACTCACCCAGAACTTTCGGTGTGGCACCTTCGCTTTTCCCAACTTGCATATAGCGAACGTCCTGATCGAGTTGTCGTTGGTCAACAACCGGGCCAACCTGCGTTCCCGCTTTCAATGCATTATCGACCACGAGTGCTCGAACGCGTTCCGATACTGCATCAACGAAACGATCGTGTATGCCTTCGCAAACAATGAGTCGACTGGACGCGGTGCAACGTTGCCCTGTTTGAAAGAACGCACCGTCGACCGCGCAATAAACTGCGGTTGTGAGATCGGCGTCGTCCAACACTACGAGCGGATTCTTTCCACCCATTTCGGCCTGCACGGGAATCATGCGTTCGACTGCGCGCTTTGCAACGTGACGGCCCGTCGCCACGGAGCCGGTGAATGAGACGGCATCAACGCCGTCGAGCATTGCATCTCCGACCGGGCCTGCTCCCATGACGAGATTGAAGACCCCCTTGGGTGCAGCAGTGCGCGAGATGATGTCCGCGAGCACCCAACCAAGCGCTGGAGTGCGTTCGGACGGCTTGAAGACGACGGTATTTCCGAAGGCGAGTGCCGGCGCGATTTTCCATGCTGGGATGGCGATGGGAAAATTCCACGGCGTGATGACGCCAACGACGCCCACGGGATGGCGTGAGACTTCGATTTCGAGTCCCGGTCGAACGGACGGCAATCGTTCGCCGCCGTATCGCACCACTTCGCCTGCAAAGAATCGGAACACTTGCGCCGCGCGTGTGACTTCGCCGATTGCTTCCGCGCGGGTTTTTCCTTCTTCGCGCGCGAGGAGTTCGCCCAACTCTTCTTTTCGGGCGAGGAGTTCCGTGCCGATGTTGTGTAGCAGATCGGAGCGCATTTGCGTCGTCGTTGCGGCCCATGCCGGGAGCGCTGCGCGGGCGGCGGCGATGGCGTCGCGTACTTGATCGGCGGAGGCTACCGCGAATTCGCCTACGACGTCGGTTGTGTCTGACGGGTTGATGCTCAGCAGCGTGTCGGAGGAACCGAGCCACGTGCCGGCGATGAGGTTTTGTTGCACGGGCATGCTTGGGTCTCCGGCGGGCGGTGGCGAGGGTGAAGACGTGATTTACGGTGCGGCGCGCGGAAGTGACAGGTGGAGATGTTGTCACCAGAGCGCTACATAAGTCGCGCGAACCAACCCGGCAGTGCGTCTGCCAGAAATGCCTGGTTGCCATTTCGGAATTCCGCAATCCGTCGAAACGGAGCGCTCAAGTCGCTGTTGTCATATACCACGACATGCGCCAATTCGGCGAGCGCGATCTTCAAATTTGCAAGCGCACGTGGAAATCGCGCAATGATCTTGTCTTCTGGAACATCATGCCCTCCCCGCGATACACGCATCGCCACGCGCTGATCCGACATTGCTGGTCCCTCAACACCGATAAAGCATAACGTGACATCGTAACCCGCCGCAGCCGCAGCCTTGAGGAAATTCATTTTTTCGCGAACGGTGTCAGAGAATACTGTTTCGAACGCGAAACTCTGATTTCGCGCAACCAGCTCATTTCGGATTGCGTTGGCAACGCCCGCGGCCCGGTAGGCGTCAATATTCAGTTCGCGACTCAATTCGTCAGCGTTAACAAATCGCAAACCGGTGTCACGAAAAAATGCTCCGAAGAAGGTGCTCTTCCCGGCACCGTTGGGTCCTGCGATCGCGACAAGCATTGGCCGACGCGCGGCAGAGGATTTTTTCACTCGCCTATCTCGAGCGCCGCGCTTTTTCCGGAACGAATTTTCTTTGCACGAATCGCCCGACGCTGCGCGTTCCATCCTCTTCAATTCTGATCAACATTCCGGGCTTCCCAGCTGCGCTCTCATAGTGAGGAAACGGTTGAGCCTTGAGATAGTCAGCTAACCTCCTGTCACCGGCGGGTGTTCCGACAGACTGCAGCGCGGTCAACACCGATTTGCTTTTCTTTGCTTGCTTGAGCGTGCCTAATTCGGGGCTACGAAGCAGCACTTCAACGGCGCGGCCAAGACTTGCCCAGAATTCGATCTGTCCAGCAATGGATCGCTGTGCAACTTCGCTCGTGACGCGGGCATCAAGCACGAGGTCGTCTGAGAGTTTGACGGGTTGACTCATA
>JBDUBA010000365.1:0-3478 GCA_040004335.1 Gemmatimonas sp. | reverse complement strand
AGCGGCGACCGCGGCGAGAATACCCGAGAGGGGCTGCACGGCGCTCAGTATAAGCACCGCCCAGTCGGGGCGACAGCGATTTCACTCGCGTTGTACTGAAATCAATGTCAGAACCGTGAACAGACCTCTTAACACAACCTTGATCGCAACGGTGAAGTCCCATTGCTTACACTCCGCTGCATCTCCCCAATCACTGTGGCATGCCTGAACTGGCTATCGAAGTTCGCGACGTTGTAAAACGCTACGATCACCATCTCGCCGTCAAGTCGTTATCGTTGTCGGTGCCCAAGGGTGCCGTGTACGGTTTGCTTGGGCCTAACGGCGCCGGCAAAACAACCACAATTCGCATGTTGCTCAACATCATCTCGCCCGATTCGGGTTCGGTGAAAATTCTGGGCGCACCGCACAACGATCCCAAACTTGTAGATCGCATTGGTTACCTCCCCGAAGAACGCGGCCTCTATCGCAAGATGCAGGTACGACGTGTACTTCGATTCCTGGGCGAGTTGAAAGGCCTCCGGGGCGCCGATCTTGACCGTCGCATTGACACCTGGTTGGATCGCCTCCAATTGCGCACAAACGGACAGGACTGGGGAGCAGCCAAAGTAGACGAACTGTCGCGCGGCATGCAACAAAAAGTACAATTCATCGGCGCGCTGCTGCACGATCCCGAACTCGTGATTCTCGACGAACCGTTCAGCGGACTGGACCCGATCAACGCACAAGCGTTAAAAGACACCGTCGTCGATCTCAAGAAGCGTGGGCGCACCGTGATCTTCAGTACGCACATCATGGATAACGCCGAGCGCTTGTGCGACTCCGTCTGCATCATTGCACAAGGAGAGAAAGTGCTCGACGGCGGCGTTGCCGAGGTACGCGCAGCACACGGCGGTCGCATCGTTGCACTTGGCCTCGAAGGAGCGCCAACATCCGCGGTACAAATGGTGTTGAACAATCGTGCGCTGACCGCACGCGTGGACGATTCCAATCGTTTCCTCGAAGTTGAACTCGCCGCAGGTGCGCGCGCGCAGGACCTGTTGTCGGCACTCGTGAACGCGGGCGCCAGCATTGAACGTTTCGAACTCGTGCGTCCGTCACTGCATCGCATTTTTCTCGAAAAGGTGGGCGCTACTCACGTGGAAGACGGCATGTCGGGGCAGGGATAATCATGGACAAACTATTTGCCGTGATTCGGCGCGAGTATCTCGAACGCGTGCGCTCGCGCTGGTTTCTGATTGCCACGTTATTCGGCCCAGTATTCTTCGGATTATTGATGTTCCTGCCGGCGCTCATTGCGTCGCGTGAAAAAGCCTCAGGCGACGCATCGAAAATCATCATTATTGATGCAACGGGTGTTTCACTCGGCGATCGAGTTGCCATCCAACTTGGCGGCGGACTGACGGGCACTGGGGGTCAATCAAAAGTGCGTGCGGTGAGCAGCGACAGTCTCGCCCCAGCCGAGTCGCTGGCGACGAAATCCGTCATCCGCGAGGAGTTCAAGGGATATCTGGTGCTCGACAGCAGCACGGTGGCGGGTCATCGCGCGCGTTACTCCGGCAGTAACACCACCGCCATTTTCGACATGCAGAAACTCGACCGCGCGATTCAGCACGAAGTGCTCGGCATGCGTCTCGAGAAAAGTGGCATCGATCCGGAATTGGGGCGCGAACTCTCAAGTCTCAACGTCAACTTCACGACCGAACGTCTCACCAAACGCGGGCGGGGTGGTTCCGGCAACGTGAGTCTCTTTTTCGGACTCGCGGTCGCGATGTTGCTGTACATGACCATCTTCATTTACGGTTTGAATGTGTTGCGTGGCGTACTTGAGGAAAAGCAATCACGCGTGGCCGAAGTTGTAATTGCCAGCGTCTCTTCGACCAAACTCCTCCTGGGTAAAGTCATCGGTGTTGGTGCCGTTGGATTCACACAACTCGTGTTGTGGATGTCGATGAGTTTCGTGATGTGGAAGATTCGTGCACCAATTCTTGAAAAGTTGGGTGCGCCGCAGATCTCGAGTGGATTCCCGGACATCACAGTTGCTACGGGACTCATTCTGCTCGCGTTCTTCGTGCTCGGATTCATGTTTTACGCCGGACTGTTTGCGGCGGTGGGAGCCACGGTCAACAGCGAGCAGGAAGCACAACAGGCGCAAATGCCGGTGGTACTGTTGCTTGTGTGCAGCGTGATGTTTGTGCAAAACGTGTTGCTGACGCCGGACAGCGCATTGTCCCGCACACTCTCCCTGCTGCCGTTCTCGGCGCCCATTGTAATGCCGCTTCGTATGACGGTGGCTCCGGTTCCGGCAATGGACATTGCATTCGCCCTTCTTTCCGTCGCACTGGGTGCCTTGTTCACGACGTGGTTGGCGTCGAGAATCTATCGTGTTGGCCTGCTGATGTATGGCAAGAAGCCGTCGATGCGTGAGATCATGAAGTGGGTGCGTCAGGGCTGAGTCCGGGACGTGCGCGGCAGATCTGCGCAAGGCGGCGGACATTTGTGTGGATTTGGATACCGCGAACTGACTAACTGCATTTGGACTTGGGCGGACTTGGGCGGACTTGTCGGACAGTTTCGGTGGGGAGGCAAGTGACTTGTGAACCCGCGCGTATCTATCAAAAAATGGAGCCGACCGCGAACGCGCTCCGCAACTAATTCCGAAGTAAAACCTGTCCGCCAGGTCCGCCAAAGTCCGCCCAAGTCCAAATGCAGTTCGTCAGTTTAAGATCTCGCCTAAGCGCAAACGCTCTCTGACAAGCGAAGTCCAAATGCAGTTAATCAGTTTAAAGATCTCGCCTTCACGCAAACCGTCGCATACCCGCACCCGTCCGCAACAGTCGCCAACAAGAAGGGCCCGACATCGCTGCCGGGCCCCCACGAATTGTCAAAAAAGTTCAGTGCGTCACACAGAAGCTGTCGCCGGCGCACAGTACTTGTCGAATGCGCCAACAAGATCGGTAGCGATCTGCTGCGCGCTGCGTCCCTCGATCTGCCACCGTTCCAACATGAACACCACGTCGCCATCCTTCAGCAACGCGATGGACGGTGAGCTGGGCGCGTATCCCGTGAAGTATCCGCGCGCACGCGCCGTTGCGTCCGTATCCTGGCCGGCAAACACCGTTGCGGAAACGTCGGGTTTTGTCGTGTGCTGCAACGCCATCGCCACCGCCGGACGCGCATTTCGTGCTGCACATCCGCACACCGAATTCACGATCACCATCGTTGTGCCTTTCACCTGCATCTGCTGGTCGACGGCGTCGACCGTCTTCAGTTCCTGCACGCCCAACCGTGTCAGTTCTTCACGCATGGGACGCACGATCTGCTCGGGGTACATCATCGGTCACTTGCTCCTAGTAATCTTCGTGTTCGTCGTCTACATCCGCTTCGGCGTCGCGCACCAACGCGAGAATCGCCGACTGCGGGACAACGAGGTACAGCTCGTTCTCGAATGTGATTTCCACCGCCGCCTTGCGAAAAAACA
>JBDUBA010000336.1:0-3486 GCA_040004335.1 Gemmatimonas sp. | reverse complement strand
TCAAGTCGGCCATCAAACGCAACGCGCCCAACAACGATGTGGTGATTTGCGAAATTGGCGGCACGGTCGGTGACATTGAATCGCTGCCATTTCTCGAAGCGATTCGTCAGTTCCGCCGCGAAGTGGGGAAAGAAAACGCGATCTTTGTGCACTTGACGCTCGTTCCGTACATCGCGGCCGCCGGCGAAGTGAAAACGAAACCCACGCAGCATTCGGTGCGCGAACTGATGCAAATCGGTATTCAGCCCGATTTCCTCATCTGCCGCAGCGAACAACCCATGGCCGAAGACGTCAAACGCAAGATCGCACTGTTTTGTAACGTCGATTTCGGTGCAGTCATCGAAAGCCCCGACGTGCCAACCATCTACGAAATTCCGATTTCGTTCGAGCAACAGGGATTTGCGGAACGCGTGATGGATCGGTTCCGTCTCTCGGCGCCAGTCCCCGATTTGAAACAGTGGAAAACGATGGTGCAGCACATCACGCATCCGCGGCATCGCGTCAAAATTTGCGTCGTCGGCAAATACACCGACTTCGTAGACAGCTACAAAAGCGTTCAGGAAGCGCTCATTCACGGCGGTATTGCGAATGATGTTGGCGTCGACATTGCGTGGACGTCCAGCGACCAGTTCGACTCACCCGAACGCGCGCGCGAAATCCTCAGTGAACATCATGGCCTGCTGGTGCCCGGCGGCTTTGGCGTACGCGGCGTGGAAGGCATGGTTGAGGCTATCCGCGCCGCACGGGAACTCAACATTCCGTTCTTTGGAATTTGCCTGGGCATGCAGGTCGCCATCATCGAGTTTGCTCGCAACGTTGTCGGCCTCCCCGACGGGCACTCCAGCGAGTTTGCACCAGAATGCAACAACGCGGTTATCTCGCTGCTCGACTCACAGCGCGAAATCACCGACAAAGGCGGCACAATGCGTCTTGGCGCATACCCATGCCGCTTGCAAAAGGGCTCCCTCGCGGCCGACATTTACGGCACCGTCGAAGTAAGCGAGCGCCATCGTCACCGCTACGAAGTGTCCAACCGCTATCGCGAAACGTTCGTTGAACATGGCATGCGGCTCAGTGGATTGTCGCCCGATAGTTCACTCGTGGAAATGATCGAATTGCCGAATCATCCATGGTTCCTGGGTTGCCAGTTCCATCCGGAATTGCAATCACGCCCGTTGCGCCCACATCCGCTGTTCGCGCGTTTTGTCGGCGCCGCCAACGAGCATCAGTACGGCGCAGAAAAAGACACCGCGAACACAAACGCATCATCAAACGGCGCGTCGTCAAACGGGCTTGGCAATCACGCGCCGGCGCGCGCCGAATCGAGTTTCGCATCGTGAAGCAGTTGTTTCCCGATAACAAACTGTTCCTGATTGCGGGTCCGTGTCAGCTCGAAGACGACGCACTCAACCTTCGCGTTGGTGAAGCCCTCGCCCGGCTCGCCGAAAAAATTCCGGGCGGAATTATTTACAAGGCCAGCTTCGACAAAGCCAATCGATCGAATCCGGGTGCCACACGCGGACCCGGACTCGAAGCAGGACTTGCTGCGCTTGATCGCGTTCGCGCGGCAACGGGTTTACCAATTCTCACCGACGTGCACGACGCGTCGCAGTGCGCACCCGCCGCGCACGTTGTGGATGTTTTACAGATCCCTGCATTCCTGTGCCGGCAAACAGACTTGTTGGTTGCGGCCGGTGCCACCGGTAAACCCGTGAATGTGAAGAAGGGACAGTGGATGCATCCGGAAGGAATGCTTGGCGCCGTTCGGAAAGTGGAAGGTGGTGCGCAACTGGCGGGACACGCCGCAGGTGAAATTGCCGTCACCGAACGCGGGACATTTTTTGGTTACGGCGATCTCGTCGTCGACATGCGCGCGTTTCAACGCCTGCGCGAAAGTTGTGACGTGCCTGTGATCTTTGACGGCACGCACAGCGTGCAGCGGCCGGGGCAAGGCACCGGTGGTGCCAGTGGCGGCGCGCGCGAATTCATTCCGCCGCTCACCCTGGCGGCCATCGCGGCAGGCGCTCAGGGACTGTTTCTCGAAACACATCCCGATCCCGATCACGCGCCCAGCGACGGTCCGAATATGCTGAAACTGGACACTTTGAGTGACCTGTTGACCCGCTGCGTGGACATTTGGGCCCGAATTCACGCATGAATGCGTCGGTGAGCTCGGCCACACAAAACATGCCAGCGCTCGACCCCGCGCTCGCTCGTCGCATCAAGATTGTGGGTCTCGATGTCGATGGCACCTTAACCGATGGCGGCGTGTACCTCGGAGCAAGTGAAGTCACCGCGCTTGGAAGTTCCCTTGCCCCATCTCATGCACCGTTCGAACTCAAACGCTACGACATTCAGGACGGGCTTGGCATTTGGCTGCTGCGTTCGGTCGGTCTCAAGGTTGTGATCGTGACGGGTCGCGTATCGCACAGCGTTGCGCACCGCGGTCGCGAACTCAGCGTCGACGCAGTGCTGCAGGACCCAAACGCAATGAAGTTGGGTTTGTGGCGGAAAGTGTTGCACGATTTCAAACTCACCAACAACGACGCCGCATTTGTTGGCGACGACTTGCCCGACTTGCCAATTCTGCGCGAAGTCGCGCTGCCTGTGGCCGTTGGAAATTCGGTTATTGAAGTGCAGCGGGCGTGCAAAGTGAACCTCACTCGACACGGCGGTTTTGGCGCGGTGCGTGAATTTGGCGAACTGTTATTGCACGCGCGCGGAGAGTGGGACAACGCAGTTGAGCAATACGTTACCAGTCGGAGCGTCACCGATGTTTCCGCGCCAACCGCGGTGGCCTGATGCCTGCATCTGATATGATTCCCGACGGGCCTGGAACCGATGATGTGATTGTCGCGCGTGGTCGCCGCGTGCTCGAACTTGAGCGTGATGCGCTGTCGGAAATGCACTTGGCGCTGGACGACACGTTTGTACGCGCCGTTCGACTCATTGCAGCGTCCAAAGGCCGAGTGATTGTGTCGGGCGTGGGCAAGTCCGGACTGGTTGCGAAGAAGATTGCGGCAACGATGACGTCAACGGGCACGCCTGCAATCTTTCTGCATCCCATTGACAGCTTGCACGGCGATCTCGGAATGGTCGGATCAGACGACGTCGCCATTCTGATCTCGAAGAGCGGCAATACCGACGAACTGTCTGGACTCATTGAGGCCTTGGCGCGATTGGGCGTTCATCTCATCGCCATGACAACGAACGCCACGTCGCACCTCGCTCGGCAGTCAGAAGTCACGCTGGTCGTCACCGGCCGCGAAGAAGCGTGTCCGCACGACCTGGCTCCGACTACGAGCACCACGGCCACCATGGCGTTGGGTGATGCGTTGGCCGTAGCACTCCTTCAAGAAAAGAGTTTTCAGGCGGATGACTTTGCGCGACTACATCCTGGCGGTTCGTTGGGACGTCGTTTGCTCACACGCGTGGGCGATGTGATGGACATGAACGCGATGGTTGTGTTGTCACCCGATTCCAACA
>JBDUBA010000135.1:0-11806 GCA_040004335.1 Gemmatimonas sp. | reverse complement strand
TATCCGATTGATCCGCTAAATCCGACTCATCCGTGTTAACGCGTTTGCTTTTTGCATTTGCTTTTGCTTTTGCGTTTGCATTTGCATTTGCTTTTGCTTTTGCGTTGGTCCGTTACCGCTCCAGCGCAAACCCCGGATCAATTGCCGGCCGCTTCGGATTGTTCGCCACCAACCATCCCGTCATGTACATCCACTGCGTCATCCGCGTCAGCTTCGGATAATTGATATTCTCCGGCTTGTCGCGCGGCGTGTGATAATCCGGATGCAGATTCGTCGAATATTCAACGGCCGGCACGTTGAGACGCGCATACGGCACGTGGTCACTTCGGAAATACCACCCCTCCGGATGCGTCGGGCGATCCCAAGTCGAGTCGAGCGTAAACTTGCCCGTGAGCGCATTCGCCTTGAGCGCCATTTCAACCAATTCGGTCGAGTTGCGATGCGGCGGTTGAATACCCATCAAGCTGGCGGAGTCGGAGTTGTTGCGACCAATCATATCGCCATTCAACACCGCAACAATGCTTGCCAGCGGCACGACCGGATGCGCCGCATGCCAGCGCGAACCCAACAAGCCGCGTTCTTCCGCACCGTGATACACAAACAATACCGAGCGTTTTGACGGCTGTTTCACAAAGGCGCGTGCAATGGCCAGTAATGCAACGCTCACTGATCCGTTGTCGTCGGCGCCGCTCCACGTGGAATCGCCTTTGATATCGTACCGCACCCCGTCGTGATCCTGGTGTGAAGAATACAGCACATACTCATCCTTCAACTTTGGATCCGTACCGGCAATTTTCCCGACGATGTTCACAGAGGGCGCATCAAAACTCTCCATGCGCACCTTGAACTCGGCCGTTTCTCCACCGTTGCGGAGTGTATTCAGCATTGAACTGCGCACCAGAAACACCGGCGCATTGGGCTCCTGGTTGCCGCGTCCGCCGCCCCGCCCACCCGCGCCTGCACCTCCCGCAGCGCCAGCGCGACCACCTGCACCCCCCGCACCGCCTGCACCACTCGCCGCATTACCGCCCCGCCCTGCATTGGCATTCGGTGCCGGTGTGCCGTTCCGAGGAACGCCCCCCGGAACATCGTACGCGCCGCGGGCACGAATGGCCGCATACCCTTGAAAACCGATGTCGGAAATTGAATCGGTTACGAGGATGATTGCAGCCGCGCCTCGCTGCTGAAAATGAGCCGAACTCGCCTGGATGGCCGAGGTGGCGTAGCGGTATTCGTACGAATTTGTGCCGTCAACGGCTACGGCGCGTGTTGGTTTCGTGACGAGACCGATCACCACTTTGCCGCGAATGTTAATGGTGGTGTCAGATCCGTCGCCGCCCCAGATAGTCAAACCGCTCGCTTCGGACGCGTTGCCCGTTGGTACGATGTCGGTCCAGAGCGCGAGCGTACGCGCGCCAATTTTTGCCGAACTCGAGATCATGGAAATGCGCGTTCGCCGCATGTTCCACCACTGGAAATAGCTCCCATCGGTTCCCGCTGGCTTGACTCCAATTTTTCGCAACTCATCGGCCACCCACATGGATGCACGCAGTTCGTCGAGCGTGCCGGCCTCACGTCCGCGCATATCGAGACTGGCCATCGCATAGAGGTCCTTCTTGAGGTCCGCCTCCTTGATGACCGACATCGCGGCCGGAACTCCGCCACCCGCAGCACTGACCGCTTTCTTGGCTGGCGCCTGCGCGGCAGCAGGCATCACTGGCGAACCGATGACAGCGAGGAGACACAGCAATCCCGATGAGCGCATCTGAAGCCCTGAGTAAGTCGTTGAATGCCAGTTGCGGACCGTTGCAAGCGCCGAGCCGCTTCCTAGGCAATATGCGTGACAACTGACGACGCCGCACCCGCATCTCACCGGTGGCAAGTCGCCGAGTTTTGCCAGGACTCGGTAAATTCGGCGGACTCTCACGTCGCCTGGCGCTTCGGTTTCGGCGGACTCTCAATTCTCCTGACGATTCTTGTTTTCAAAGCACCCGGCACCTTCGCTCCCGGCCTCACCTGGCGCTCCCGATTTTTCGTGAAATAGACCGAGCGGCCCGTCGTTAATTTGTGTTGATGAAAATTCTCCTCGTTGGAAGCGGTGGACGCGAACACGCGTTGGCCGATGCACTCGCGCGCGAAAATACGGTGATCGATTTAATTGCGGCGCCCGGCAATCCGGGAATCGCAACGCTGGCGCGCCTCGAAGCGATTGCACCCACTGAAATTCCACAACTTGTTGCGCTGGCCGAACGCGAGATGGTTGATCTTGTGGTCGTCGGCCCGGAAGCACCGTTGGCGGCCGGGCTCGTTGATCGTCTCCGCGAGAAGCGTATCCCAACCTTTGGACCGACCATGGGCGCGGCGACCGTAGAGACGTCAAAGGCCGACACCAAGGCATTGATGATTGCCGCCGGCGTACCCACCGCACGCGCGGAGATGCACAAAACGTCGGTGACGGCCAAGGAAGCGGTGCGTTTGCGCTTTGGATTGCCGGTTGTCATCAAGGCCTCAGGATTGGCGGCCGGCAAGGGAGTGATCATTTGTCCGACGCTTAAGGAAGCCGACGCCGCGATTGATCACATTCTCGACGATCGCATTTTCGGTGAGGCGGGCAATGAGTGTTTAGTTGAATCATTCATGACCGGCGAAGAGCTGTCTCTGTTTGCCGTGACCGACGGCACTGATGTGCTGTGTATGATTCCGGCGCAGGATCACAAACGTTTGTACGATGGCGACGAGGGACCGAACACCGGCGGCATGGGCGCGTACGCCCCCGTTTCACTCGGTACTCATGCTGTCGTCGATGAGAGTATTGATCGCGTGTTGTTGCCAACCCTGCACGCGCTCCGGAAACGCGGCACGCCGTTCACCGGATTGTTGTACGCCGGATTGATGCTGACTCCTGAAGGACAGCAGGTGGTGGAATTCAATTGCCGTTTTGGTGATCCGGAAACGCAGGCGGTGTTGCCGTTACTCGACTCGAGTCTCCTTGAGCCGATGTTGGCCGTCGCCAAAGGTGGAAAGTTGCGGGAAGTTGGCGCTTTCAAATGGAAGCCGGCCTACGCCGTCAGCACGGTCGTAGCCGCGCACGGATATCCCGAAGCGCCTCGGTCGGGCGACGAAATTGGATTTCTTCCCGAGCATACAGACGCGCTGCGCGTGTATCACGCTGGAACCAGACAATTGGATGCGAACACGCTGGTCACGAGTGGAGGACGAGTGCTCACATTGACCGCAATTGCACCAACGTTCGAAGAAGCGCAGACGGAAAGTCTACGCGCGGCCATGCGCGTGGAGTTCGCAGGCTCCCTGTACCGACGCGACATCGGTTGGCGGGAAGCTGCCCGCCTCAACACGTAACAGCGAGCGCACTCTGGTGCCGATTCCGTGCAATGCCTGAACTTCCGGAAACAGAAACGATCGCGCGCGATCTGCACGAATCGGTGGCGGGTGCCGTAGTTGCACGCGTAACCGTGCACCGGGAAGATGTGCTCCGCGAAACCACACCCGAACATTTGGCTAAGGCGGTCAAAGGCGTTCGCATTGCCCGGGTGTGGCGTCGCGCGAAACTGGTCGTGCTCGATCTCAACCGTACGTCGAAGGTTCAAGCAACTGATCAAACAGCGATCGGACACATCGTCGTACAGCCGCGCTTCACGGGGGCGATGCTGATCGATGACGGCACGCTGCCCGCAGATCGGCTGAAGTACCTCACGATCACGTTCGACCTCGACGATTCACGCGCATTGCACTACCGCGATGTGCGACGCTTGGGCACTGTTTCGCTGATGTCACCTGCCCGATTTGTCGAATACACGAAAAAACTTGGCCCGGAGCCTCTTGACGATTCCCTCTCGAACACCGACTTTTCGGGACTTGTTCGGGCATCGCGACGGCCGGTGAAAACGCTCTTGATGGACCAGTCACGCTTGGCCGGCGTCGGCAACATTTACGCAAACGAGGCGCTCTGGCGTGCTGGCATCGATCCATCACGAATGGCGGCATCACTCACCGACGTCGAAGCCGGAAAATTGTTGGCCGAGTTGCGGTCGGTGCTCACTGCTTCCATTGCGGCGCGAGGCACAAGCTTTCGCGACTACCGCGACGCGCGCGGACAGCGAGGGTCGTTCGTTGACCAACTGTGCGTCTACGGGCGCGGTGGTGAACCGTGTCTCACGTGTGGTCGCCGGCTCATCGACACGCCGGCGATTGACAAACGCACGACGGTTTTCTGCTCGCACTGCCAGCGTTAAGCGTGTGCAGCGCGCGGGCACGAACACAACAGGCACAATAGTATTTTGTTGCCCGAAGGAAGTGCTTGCCTACGTGTTCACATGATTACTCGGGCGCACGCAGCGTTACAATCGCCGCACCTTCAGCGAACGTTGGCGCCAGCGCCGTCTGCGCAACTGTCGTTCGAAGTCGACGCACCAACAACAACCGTCGATCGCCTGCGCGAAACCGTGCGCAAAAATGCCGAGAATCGCCCGGGTGTTTATCGCATGCGCAATTCGCAAGGTGAGCTATTGTATGTTGGAAAAAGCAAACAAATCCGCACGCGTTTGTTGTCGTATTTTCGTTTGCCGTGGCCCGAACATCGTCACGCACGCATGTTGCGCGAGACCGCTGCGATCGAATGGGAATACATCCCAAACGAGTTTGGCGCACTCTTGCGCGAAGTGCGCTTGATTCGCGCGCATCTACCCCGCTACAACATTCGCTCGGCGCGTCCACTCGATAAATGGTGGGTCATCGCCATCAGCGATGGTCCGGCACCACGGCTACGCATTCAGCGCGCCGGTGCCGCCGCAGCCGCCCGTCATCCGCACGGACGCATCATTGGACCGTTCGCGAACCGGCGTGTGTTGGTCGAAGCGTTGCGCGTGTTGAACGATGCCTTGGGGCTTCGCGATTGCACCGAACGCGTGCGAATGATCTTGCGCGACGCTGGAGATTTATTCGCGGAGAATTACCATCCGTCATTAGTGCGAAAGGCCGGTTGTCATCGCTACGAAACACGGCGCTGCCTTGGACCCTGCGTCGCGGCCTGCAGCAGCAGCGAATATTCTGTGCAACTCACGCGCGCGCGCGCGGTGCTGGAAGGGCGCGACAACTCGCCGCAGGAATATTTGATGGCCGAGATGAGCGCGGCCAGTGCGGCGCTGTCGTACGAACGAGCTGGATGGTTGCGCGACCGGCTGGCTGCGTTGCAAGGACTCGAAGCTCAGCTCGCGCGGGTACGCGAGGCACTCACAAAGCCGACCTGTGTCTACGCCGTACCAGGCGTCAATAATGAGCGATGGTTGTATCTGCTGAAGGACGGTCGTGTGGCAGGAGAAGCCAACGCCAACGACGAAACATCGTTAGCGCGTTTGGAAGCGCTCCAACAATTGCCGTCGGCTGCGCCCGCCATTTCACCGCACGCCGATCAACTGGACGAACTGCTCATGATTGAACAGTGGTTTCGTACCCGTCCGGGTGAACACTCCTTTACGGCGTCTACAGTTCGTCAGGCGCTGGCGCGATTTCCGGTTCCGGTATCCCAAGCGGGATAATTTCGACGTCGGCCAGTCCATTTCGGATGTAGAGCTTCGCCACGCTGGGCTGCAGCTTGAAACGTTGTGGTCCCGCGGCCCCCGGATTGACCACGACCAAACGCGCCGCCTTTACCAGCAGCTGCTTGTGCGTATGCCCGTACACAATAATTTTTGCTTCCGGATAGGCTTTTACCAGTGTGTTCGGATTCGGCACACCCAACTCATGTCCGTGCGTGACAATAATGCGCAGCCCGCCAATGACAACATCGATGCGCTCTTCGAGATCAGGGCGACCAGGCGCGTCGGTGTTGCCGAATACGGCACGGATGGGCGCGATAGTTGCAAGTTCCATCAGCACCTCCGGCGGACCAACGTCACCGGCATGAAGAATTTGCGATACCCCCGCCAACGCATCGAACACTTCGGGGCGCACCAGACCATGCGTATCCGAAATCAATCCAATGACGATCGTCTCTTTTGAAGCTGTTGCCACGTTTCCCTGCTCGTTGATTTTGATGGTGCCGCGTGCTCGTGATTACGTTGCCGAACTACTCGGCAATTTGTGCTCGGCGCATCGCGATACCAGGCCGCGCCCGCGGAGTTTGACGCTGGGATGTGCGTTGGGAATTTTTGCATTTCCCGTTCATTCCTGCGGCTCCTCGCCCGTCCACCGTTTACCGAGCGTGTGTTCCACATCCAGGTGATCGAGCACGCGCGCAACGACAAAATCCACCAAATCGGATATTTGTACTGGGCGATGATAAAAGCCTGGCGCCGCGGGAATCACGGTCGCCCCCGCACGTGTTACCTGTGCAAGATTCTCCAGGTGAATAAGCGACATTGGCGTCTCGCGTGGAACGAGCAACAACTTACGTCGCTCCTTGAGCGCTACGTCGGCCGATCGTTCCACCAGTGAACGCGAAGTTCCGTGCGCAATCGCGGCAACCGTCCCCATCGAACACGGGCAGATGACCATACCCGCATTGCGTGCCGAGCCTGACGCGGGCGCTGCCCCCCGATCGCCGTCATCAAACACCTTGACGTGTTTGTCAAATCCTGCAGCACCAGCAAACGCTCGCAAGTCGTCGAGCGTGCCAATATCAGACTCAGTCTTGAGCAGCCGCCAGCCATGCCCCGACACTATCAACCACACCGGCACTGCATGCTGCACGAGTTGCTGTACGAGCCGCACCGCATACGGCGCACCTGACGCACCCGTGATTGCCAGCACAACCGGCAGGCGCGTGCTCACGGCGTAGCCGGTTGTATCACGGCATACGACACTGGCGATGCACCAGCATTTGCCGCAACGCAGAGCCGACATGTATTCACGGCGAAACCGGTGGCAGCGCGATGGCCCAATCGCTACCGAGAAGCCGGGCCGTCAGCATACACGCAAAAAACGTGAGTGAGATGATTCCGTTCATCGTAAAGAACGCGGCGTTGATACGCGACAAGTCATTCGCGTGCACCAACCGGTGCTCCCACACCAGGAGCCCGGCAGCAAGGAATACTCCCAACCAAACAAGAAGTTGATTGATGCCGCCACCCAGTTCGGGAACCGCCCACGCAACGAGCACCAAACACGTGATGGCCGTGACATGCAACGCGCGCGCAAAATTGATCGCACTCGCAACACCAATGCTGGACGGAATCGAGCGCAGACCATTGGCCCGATCAAACTCGGCGTCCTGCAGCGCGTAGATAATGTCAAAGCCACCTGACCATGTCACGACCGCCGTTGCCAGGGCGCACAGTAACCACCACGGCGTACTCCAGTGGCCCGCGACCGCAAGGTAACCGCCCACTGGTGCGATCGACAATCCGAGTCCCAGCCACAAGTGCGACCATCGCGTGAATCGTTTCGTGTAGCTGTAGCCAAGCACCCACGCGAGCGCGGCGGGTGAAAGAATCAAGCACAGTCGATTGAGCTGCGACGCCGCAAAGAAAAACAGCAGCGACGCAATCAACACCGACAACTTGGCCTGATTGACTGTTAGTGCGCCACTTGGGAGCTCACGCATGGCCGTTCGCGGATTGATGGCATCAACATCGCGATCAACAATACGATTGAATCCCATCGCCGCAAAACGTGCGGAGGTAAACGCCAACACCGTCCACCCAATCATCGGCCACGTGAGTGGGTTGCTCACACTCGCAAACACCACTCCCACCAAGGCAAAGGGCATTGCGAATACCGTGTGCGGCAACTTCACGAAGTTTGCCAGCCGCACGATTACCGAACCGCCCTGCATGAGCTGTCCGTCCTGTGGTTTGAGCGTGGGATGGCTCACCATGAATGTTTCGTCATGAATGTTTCGTCATGAGTGTCTTGTCATGAGCGTCTTGTTTCGTCATGAGCGTTTCGTCATGAGTGTCTTGTCATGAGCGTCTTGTTTCGTCATGAGCGTTTCGCCGACGGGTACAGCATACCGGCATTTCACGTCAGCCCCAGCTTGGGCCACAGCGCGTCAACAGACGCCTTGGTCGCGGCATCCATCTCAATCACCTTGGGCCACGCACGCGTACTACCTTCTTCGGGCCACTTGCGGGTTGCGTCAATGCCCATCTTGCTGCCGTACGTGAACGCGCGACTCGCGTGATCGAGCACGTCCACTGGCCCCATCGTAAAGCGCACGTCGCGCTGTGGATCCATGTTGTTGAGCGCCGCCCACCACGCTTCCTGCGTGTTGCGCACGTTGACATCCTTATCCAGCACCACCAACACTTTCGCGAGCGACATCAACCCCTGCCCCCACAATGCGTGCATCACCTTGTCCGCGTGTCCGGGATATTTCTTGTCGATGGACACAAACACGAGATTGTGAAAGCCACCTTCGACGGGCATGTGGTAGTCGACAATTTCCGGCGTCGTAAGTTTGAGCAGCGGCAGGAAGATGCGTTCGGTGGCGTGTCCCAAATAAAAGTCTTCCATCGGCGGGCGACCAACAATGGTGGTGATATACACGGGACTCTTCCGCATCGTTACCGCAGTCACATGCATCAACGGATACAAGTCGGCTTCGGAGTAATATCCGGTGTGATCACCAAACGGCCCTTCCATCACCAGCGTTTCCGCTGGATCGATATACCCCTCAATTACAAACTCGGCGTCCGCGGGCACTTCGAGATCACACGTGACCGCTTTCGCGAGTTGCACCGGTTCCTTGCGCAGAAACCCAGCGAAGATAAATTCGTCGATATTGGGCGGCAGCGGAGCCGAAGCTGAATACATACTGGCGGGATCGGCCCCGACCGCAATACACACCGGCATTTTTTCACCGCGTTCGGCCATTTGACGCATGTGTTCCGCGCCGCTCTTGTGTCGCTGCCAATGCATCGCAACGGTGCGTTTGCCAAGCTGCTGCACGCGGTACATCCCAACATTACGAATACCGCGCGCGGGATCTTTCGAAATAACCATAGTCATCGTCACATACGGCCCGCCGTCTTCGGGCCAACAGGTGAGGATGGGAATTTTGTCGAGATCAACTTCGTCGCCCTGCCACACAATTTCCTGACACGCCGGTGTTCCACTCTTCATGCGCGGCGGGAACTTGGCGACTTCAAACAAGCGCGGCAGCAGCGACAACTTTCCCATCAATCCTTCCGGCATCTTCAAGTCGAGCAAAGCGGTGATGCGCGCACCAATCGTATCCAGATCATTAACGCCGAGCGCCAGGGACATGCGTCGCGTTGAACCAAACAGGTTGATCACCACCGGATACGGCGACACCGATCCATCGCGCAAGATGGGTCGTTCAAACAACAAAGCTTTGCCACCATCACGCATCTTTGAAACCCGGTCAGCAATTTCCGTGAGTTCGAGGTGCACACGCACGGGTTCGCGGACGCGCTGCAGTTCGCCGGCGCGATCGACGGCTGTAATAAATTCTGCGAGAGTATCGAGGGACATGTTACTGAAAGATGGCTACGGGGCCGCGTGAACGTGCGCTTCCGCACTCGCAGACTTCGTTTCGGGCACCACGCCAACATGAATTGCAGCAATGCCAAACGTCAGCGCCTGCCAGGTGACATCCACAAACCCTGCGTGTGTCATTCGTTCGGCTAACGCCCGCAACGTTGGGAACTTCGAAACCGACAACGGCAGATATGTGTACGCCGAACCGTGCCCACTTACCAGTTTGCCAATAAAGGGCAACACATGGTGGAAGTACGTGTGGTAGAACATCCGCACGAGCGACGATGACGGCGTTGAGAATTCCAGAATGGCAAACCGCGCCGCTGGTTTGAGTGCACGGTAGACCTCGCGCAAGCTGACATCGAGGTCGGCCACGTTCCGAATGCCAAAAGCAACGATCGCGCCGTCCATACTGGAGTCGCGGAACGGCAGCACCATCGCATCGGCCGTCACGGGTGCGAGGACGTTCGGCGGTGCCTTGCCGGCGCCATGTTTGAGCATCGGAAACGCGAAATCCACGCCGACAATAAAACCCGTAAATCCGGCGCGTCGGCTGAGCTCAGCTCCGACATCCAGCGTTCCTGCGCAGAGGTCGAGATACCGACCGTTCGGCTTGGCCGCCCAGTTGAGCCTACCGAGCGCCTTGCGCCGCCAGCTCTTGTCGATGTTCATCGACAAAACGTGGTTCAGCAGGTCGTACCGCGGCGCAATGTCCGAGAACATTTCCTGCACATAGGCGCTTTTGTTGCGACCGTCAGCTGCGCTTCGGGCCTGATCCAGCGGCCTACAAGTCAGCGGAACGTCTCCCCCAGTCTCGGTGTGGTCCGGCGCGGCGTTGGGCATTGGGGAAACATCTCGGGGCGCAAGAGTGCGAGCAAGGCGACAGCTCATTAGCTTGCCAGCTTCCCGCGTCAACAGCGCTAGTGCGTTGTTTCGTCGCACGCCGGGCAGACGTCAGCGCACTGAATGCCGAACCCCGACGAGCTGGCCACATTACCGGATGCCGATGTCGTTCGCCTGGCCCAACAGGGTCGCGAGCTGGCTTTTCGCGAGCTGGTGCGACGGTATGAACGTCCGGTGTTTTCGCTCGTCTTCCGTATGGTACGGGACCGCGAGCTGGCCGAAGACCTGTCGCAGGACGCTTTCATCAAAGTCCTGAACCACATCGATCGCTATAGCCCCGAGTTCAAGTTCTCGAGCTGGCTGTTCAAGATCGCGAACAATGTGGCTATCGATCACCTCCGTCGGCGGCGCATCGCAACAATCAGTATGGACGGCTCACCGAACGCCTCAACGGCGGCCGAGGTTGAGGCGTCTACCATCGAGTTGGGGGCGGATCAGGAAAGTGCGTTGGATGAACTCGAAGCCAAGGAGCTGGGCAGCTCGATCGAAGTGGCCATCGGCGGCCTTCGTCCCGAGTACCGCTCGTGCATCATGCTCCGGCATGTCGAGGGGCGGTCGTATGAAGAAATCGCGGCTACGCTCGACCTGCCGCTCGGAACCGTCAAAACCTACATCCATCGCGCTCGGCATGAACTCCGGAAAGCGTTGGAGCACACCCGTGAGTAGCTCACGAACATGTGGCATTTGGACAAATTTTTCGGCTCGCGCCGATACTAGAAAAGTTCGTGAAAACGGGCAAATCACGCTGAAACTCTCGGGTGAGAGCTGCGTAGGAAACTGTGGAGGTTTTTATGGTTGACAGGCATTTACGGCCGGACGAAATCGATCTCCTTCTTGATGGTGAAGAAGGCTTTGGCGTGGCTCCATTGCGAGCGCACGTCCGTTCGTGCGTTCAGTGCCAAATGGATCTGGACGGTGCGCGTGAAGTGGTCTTGCTGCTCGATGGTTTGCCCGACTTTGCTCCATCTGCGTCGTTCGCCGACACGGTGATGAGTCAGGTTCAAGTGTTCGAGCCCTGGCACGCGGCCGCAATCGCAACCGTAGCCAAGTTCGTTCCGGAAACTCGGCCGGCTCGCATCGCAGCCGGCGTTGGTGCGGCTGCAGGTGTTGGTCTTCTTACCGCCGCCTCGGTTTGGGCCGTTGCGCGCGCGGACATTGGGTTGTTATTGGCGCAGGTTGGACTTGAGCGCTTCCAAGAGCGTGTCGTGGCCGCGTTCAGCGATGTGGCGTCGGCCGCACTCGGCCAATCCGCACTCGACATGCTCCAGTCGGGTGGGCCGGCCTTTGCCGCCCTCGCTATTGGTGGGTTTGTCGCCACCGTCGGTGTTGCCGTTGTTGGGCTGCGCGCTGTCGCGACCGCATCCCGCAGTCGGCGCCACTAGTCTGATGGGAAGTCGGCGCGCGGTTCGGTACGCGCTGTCGCGCTTCGATTCTCGTCGGTACG
>JBDUBA010000277.1:0-3525 GCA_040004335.1 Gemmatimonas sp. | reverse complement strand
CGCGTTGCATTGCGAGCCTCCCGCGGGTCGACGAAGTACTGGTGCCAATCCAGCGCGACTTGTTTGCCATTGGAGCGCTGCTTGCCACACCCGATCACGACAAGATGCGCTCGCACCTGGAAAAGGCCCGCATCGACGAAGCACGTATTGCCGAGTTGGAACGGAGCATTGATGCGTGTGAAGCGGAACTGGAGCCGCTCACGAGTTTCATCATTCCGGGCGGATCACCGAAAGCGGCGGCGTTACATGTGGCGCGCACTGTGTGTCGTCGCGCCGAACGCCGTGTGGTACATCTCGCGCACGAGGTCACGTTGCCTGCGCTCGTCGTGATCTATTTGAATCGCCTTTCGGATTTGTTGTTCATGCTGGCGCGTGTGGCGAACAAACGCGCTGGGGCCGGTGAAGTGACGTGGTAGCAAGCGACGGAGAAAGCAACGTACACGCAATGAACCCGCCTCAATCGGCATCCGCCCAGCTACCGTATCCCGTGATGGTACAACGCGGCCTGCTCTCCACTTTATCGCAGCACGTTTCCGATTGCGCGCCGGCATATCGCTACGCGGTCATCGCGGACGCGACCGTTTTCGCGCATCATGGCGATGTGTTGCAACGCGGATTTCCCTCGGACCGCACGCTGTTTCTCACCGTTCCCCCGGGCGAACGTGAAAAAACTCGCGAGCAGTGGGCGCGACTCACCGACGCATTGCTGGAGTGGGGCGCCGGTCGCGATACAACCGTTGTTGCCGTTGGCGGTGGTGTCGTGTGTGATCTCGCCGGTTTCGTTGCGGCAACGTTCATGCGTGGCGTTCCCGTTGTGCAGGTGCCCACGACGTTGCTGGCAATGGTTGACGCATCGGTTGGCGGAAAAACGGGCGTCGACACGGCTGCGGGAAAAAATCTCGTTGGTGCGTTTCACAATCCTGCGGCGGTGATTGTCGACCCCGATGTGCTCCTGACGCTTCCGCTGCCAACGTTTCGCTCGGGACTGGCCGAGATGATCAAGCACGGCGTATTGGCCAGTGAATCGTATTTCGAGGCGCTGAATCTGGCGTTGCCCGAACTCGCCGGTGAGACAGGCGCATTGGCTCAGGCACTGCCGCAATTGATTGCGGACAGCATTGGCATCAAGGCAAACGTTGTTATTGACGACGAACGCGAAGGCGGAGTTCGCCAGACACTGAATTTTGGGCACACTATTGCCCACGCCATCGAACAGCAAGCGGGGTATGGCATGCTGCACGGGGATGCTGTCGCCATCGGACTGGTGGTCGAAAGCGAAATCGCCGTTCAGCTGGGAATCGCTAATGCAACCGTTGGTCAACGGGTTCGCGAAGCGGTTCTTCGCGCTGGCCTTCCGGTAAAGGTGCCATCAGGAATAAACCTTTCCCGCGTACTGTCAGCTACGTACGGTGACAAAAAAGCCCGCAGTGGCGTCGCGCGATACGCCCTTCCACAACGCATTGGCGCCATGACTCCTGGTGACGGAGCGTGGTCGGTGGGAGTCTCCGATGAAGTGGCCGGCGCGGCCTTGAAGCGACACAGCTAGCCAGCCCTTAGGCAACGCAGTTCATGAGCAACGAACCAGCACCAACCGTTCACGAAGCGCCCGGTGCTGAGGGGTATCGTGCGGACATCGAAGGCCTGCGCGGAATCGCCGTTTCACTGGTGGTCGCGTATCACGCGACGTTGCCGGGAATCACCGGAGGTTATGTCGGCGTCGACGTTTTCTTCGTGCTTTCCGGATACCTGATCACGGGAATCCTGGCGCGACAAATTGAACGCACCGGGCATCTGGATATTCTGCGCTTTTATGCGCGTCGTGTCCTTCGGCTGCTGCCCGCCGCCACGCTGGTTCTTGTCGCGGTCTTGATCGCCTCCCTGATTTTTCTCGGTTCGCTGGAGCAGATCGACCCGACCGCCAGCAGCATCGCGGTTTCACTCTATGGCGGCAATATGTTTTTCATGTTGCGGGCCACGGACTATTTCGCACCGAGCTCCGAGCTGTCACCGCTCCTGCATACGTGGTCGCTGGCCGTTGAAGAACAGTTCTACTTTTTCTGGCCAGTACTGGTTCTGCTGGGTTTCCGATTCGGAAAATCACGTCGGGGATTAGCCATCCTGATGACGGTGTTCACCGTGCTGTCATTTGTCGGTTCGGTGTGGCTCACGTACAAAAAACAGGCGTGGGCGTTTTTTGGAACACCAGCGCGCGCCTGGGAATTCGGCATCGGTGGCCTCGCAAGTTTACTCGGGGCAACGTCACTCCTTCAGCTGAGACGGGTGGCGCCAATTCTTGGCTGGCTTGGTTTGATGCTCATATTCGGTGGCGCTTTTCTGCTGACACCGCAAACGCAGTTCCCGGGCTGGGCCGCATTGTTACCAGCCGTCGGTACAACCTTCGCGCTCATCGCGGGTGCGTCGGGAGCGGGATGGGCCGGCACCGTGATGACCGCGCCAATTCTCCAATGGCTCGGCAAGCGATCGTATTCGTGGTACCTCTGGCACTGGCCGGTCATCGTATTCGCAAGGACGCTGCATCTGGCTGATACGACAGTGTTGCGCATGGGGTGGATGCTGCTGGCGCTCCTCCTGGCATTTCTCACCACGAAATTTTTCGAAAACCCGATCCGCTTTCACGCGAGTTTTCGCGGTCGACCGGCGCGCACACTGTTCGCGGGTGCGGCATGCACAGTTGCGGCCGCCTCAATTTCGATCGTGCTCAACAGGCAGGCCGTCGCAAAGGGCGGAGACCTGTATGCAGCCGCGCACGATCTGTCGCCGATCACGACCAAAGGCTGTGAGACCGACTTCAACCAATCCGCACCAACGGAATGTGTCTTTGGTGATACGGCTTCCGCAAAAACCATCGTGCTGTTCGGTGACTCGCACGCGGCTCAGTGGTTTCTGGCACTCAATGAGCTTGCACTGCGCAACCATTTTCGCCTGGTTACTGAGATCAAGTACTCCTGCCCGGTTGCCCGCGTGCAGGTTTTCAATACCGTGTTAAATCGCGACTACAGTGAATGCCGCGAATGGCGCGAATTGGTTTTCAAACGATTGGCATTGCTCAAGCCATCGTTCGTGATTGTCGCGCATGCCTCGCGCGGCAGCGACAAGTCCAAGCCGAAAGACGGCGTGCGAGACACTGTCACCTATGCCGAGTGGTCTGATGGGTTTCGTTCGTCGCTGCAAACGATGGACTCGCTCGGTCTGCGCACAATTTTCATTCGTGACACGCCACGCATGACGGAGGCGTCGCCAACGTGTTTGTCGCGTGCCCTGAAGGAAAAGAAAGGCACAGCCCACTGCGGCCGGGAACGTAGTTCCGCGCTCCCCGAAGAAACGTATCGCGGCGAGTTGGCGGCGCTGAACGCCTTCCCCAACAATCGCGCGGTCGATTTCTCTGACAACATCTGCCTTCCCGCGCGTTGCGAGGCCGAGCGCGATGGATTGGTGGTATATCGCGATACTGGGCATCTCACGGTAAAATATGTGGAACACCTCTCGCCGATTGTTGAGCGACGG
>JBDUBA010000362.1:0-11925 GCA_040004335.1 Gemmatimonas sp. | reverse complement strand
CGGAAAGTCGAATTCAATGTTGACGAAGCGTTGCCGGGTGCTGGGTTTGAGATCTTTGATGGCGCGTTGGTAGCCGGGATTGTAGGACGCCACCAGCAGAAAGTCTGGCGCCGCCTGGATCAATTCACCTGTCTTTTCCAGTGGCAACGCGCGGCGATCGTCGGTGAGCGGATGGATTACCACTGTCGTGTCCTGACGGGCTTCGACCAGTTCGTCGAGATAACAGATCGCACCAATGCGCGCTGCACGCGTGAGTGGGCCGTCGCTCCAAACCGTCTCACTCCCTTGAATGAGAAATCGTCCGGTGAGATCGCTGGCCGAGAGGTCGTCGTGGCACGCGACCGTGATAAGAGGTCGCCCGAGTCGCGCCGCCATGTGTTGCACAAAACGCGTTTTGCCAACGCCGGTAGGCCCTTTGAGGAGGACGGGCAGCTTCTGGGCGAAGCAAGCGGTGAAAGTTTCTATCTCCGTGCCGATGGGGAGATAGTAGGGAATTGAGTCGGGCCTGGTGTCAGTCATATCGTCCAATGTGCATACATCGCTCTTGTTACCACCAGTATCACAAGAAGTTGCGTGAATCGATTGCCGTTCCGCGCGGGTTATCTATGCACACGACTCTTTTCGAGGTGCCACACCAAGGCGCTGTCGCGTCGCCGCAGATAGATGATGCCGTTGGGTCCAAATCCGGCGATACTGCGGTCGGGCAGCATTTGCACGCGTTCGAACAATTGGCCGCTGCGATTCACCACGTCATAGACGATGCCACCTCCGGCCCGCTGAACCGCGGAGGTTGGAAGAATCCACACGTTGCCGTCCAGATCGGCGGCGACACTCCCGAATCGAACGGGCGGCCAGTAGTCCGGGATTTCTGATAGCGGAACGACGACGTTTTTCCCGGTCTGTGAAAATGCGGTGAGCGACCCGTCAGTTGCCGACACGCGTATCGTCATTTTTAGTGATCCCGGTCGGCTTGGGGCACTTGCCGGTGCACGTTTTTGCATCTCGGTGATCAGTTTGTCGGCGGCAACGCGCGCCGAGTCGGACAGGCGTCGCTTGTCGTCGTCGGTAACGCGGATCCAATCGAACGGCATTTTCGGAGTCGACCGCCGCCGCCCGTCCGGTGCGATCCAGTCCATGTGATAATCCAGCCCGCGTACGATGGCGATGGAGCCGTCGGCGGTTTGCGTCCACTCGTCAATTGACGACAGCGGTGTAATGCGATTTTCATCGTACGCGTAGCTTCCATCCGAACGCAGTGTGCCGATAAATGCCGTCGCCTTAGGCATTTTGAGCCATGCTAACGTGTCAACGTGACGGGAATCAAAGTCCGCGCGGACAAGCGGCGCCGAATCGGATTGTCGCATGATGAAGCGCTTGTCACCAAATGGAACCGGAGCAGCGGGTAAGCGGGGCAGTGAACCGCGATAGACCAGTCGGCCCTGTGCGTCCGCGTTGAACATCGTGGCCGGCAAACCTTTGATGTCTGTCGGTTTTGGAGCAACCGTTATGCGCGCGACATGGCCGAATGCGTCAAGCACCAGTAGTGTCTGCGACGATTGTTCGAAAAACAATGACGAGTCGCCGACATACGATGTAAACCGTCCCGGGTTGTCGCCGTAGTTGAACGCCGCTTTCCCGGTGGTGTCGGCGATGACGGCTACGTTGGTCAACGTCGAATCAAAGAGCAGCAGTCGGAGACGTTGCGCGTCATCCACGAACACGCGGCCGTCGGACAGCTGTTTGACGCCGAGAAACAGGCCGAGCGGCGCGAACGTGCTTGCCGTGGGCGGATCCATCTGGCGCACCGGGATGGTTTGTGCCGGTAGGCTCGCGAAACTGCCGGCGGAGAAGCAGGCGCTCACGAGCAGCCGCATGAGCACCTCGCGCGGCCATCCAGCGATCCGGACGACAATCCGTTCCACGTTGTCATTGTGCATGTCGATGGTGCGTACGTGAGCGTGGACGTTGTGGGCGTTGATTGGGGCCGCGGCGTTTGCCCTACCGGACGAGTAGTGTGGTGATGCAGGATCGGGGGACGTGAGTGTGGTCTTCATTTGGGGCCAATTAGGGCAGGTTATGCGCAAGGCGGTTGAAGCGGCGTGGGGAGGGGTGTAGCTTCCGCGTTCTGTCTGCGGCCGCGGTTTGGGGCTGTAGCGGGACGTAGCGCAGTCCGGTAGCGCACCTGAATGGGGTTCAGGGGGTCGCGGGTTCAAATCCCGCCGTCCCGATGTGAGGTAACCGTTTTATTTACATAGTATTATTTAGTAGCTTGGCGTCTATTCGTCGAGCTACTTTTTATTTCAGGGTCACACCACGGACACACCCGAAAACAGTCTATGGCGTCATTTTTTCGCCGGCAATTGTGGCCCGCGCCCGCCAATGCCTCCCAACTTGATTCAAGAAGCTCAGGACTCGAAGGCGTTCGCTAAGTGGCGATCGATGAACAGTACTGGCTATCGCCTTGCAGGTTCACCGAATGCACCCGTGTCGATAACGGTGATCAAGCCGCCGACTGCAGAGCAGCTTGACCCACGTATTCGAGCGTGCTCAAAAGCCTCATGACGCACCGAGATCGCTGGTCCGCCGGACGAAGGTCATTGGTAATGTCGGCAATTTTTTGCACTGTGTTCGTAGTCGCGTGCGACCTGAAATCAACTCCGAATGACGGCGGCACGCGCAGCACAGAAGTGATCGCGGTTCCACCGATAGCACAGGCTCTCTCCGTTCCGCATGTCACGATTACCGACAGCACTTTGCCGTCACTCGTCACGCGGCGGTCATCGTCAGACTCGGTGATATTCTTGAATCGTGACGCGGTTGCTATCCTAACGCGCACCGGTATTGCAGTTACGGATATAGATCGTGTACTGATCTTTGATTCAACAGGTCATCTCCTCGTCACCCACGGCCGAAAGGGGGCCGGTCCTGGCGAGTATGAGAACGTGCAGGCCATTTGCCAATCAACAGGCGATACCCTTGTAGTGGTAGATGCTGCACGCGCGCGAGTGTCGGTGCTGACCCCCGACGGGCGTTTCGTCCGTTCATTCAGCCTTGTTATGGGGGAGCTGCCGTTTCAACACGGGTGTCTGGAGGACGGCACGATCCTCGTGAAAAAGGTCATTACAGGTGCACGAACACGGTTCGGGGCATTCCGATATACGCTCGCCGGCACGGTCCGCGATTCGTCACTTGTCCTGGACTTTGAAAACTTTCTTGGGGGAAGTCTTGTGTTTGCGCCCGCAAATGTGATCGCTTATCACGATTCCATTGTGTTCGGCAATCCTTGGACAGGAGAAGTGCATCTGTATTCGCCGAATGGTTCGCTCCAGCGAACATTACGGCTGACGGGGATCACCACCAGACCCATTCCAGAAGATATCACGCCTTGGATTTACCCCAAAGATGGATCTCCGATGAACTGGCCGGCCAAGGTGAAGAACTTACCGTATTTTCGAAAAATTTACGTTGCTTCAAACGGCGATGTTTGGTACAACGACTATCCAGCGAACAAGCACGAAGCAATTCGCTGGTCGGGATTTACGCGCGACGGAGCACCGCTGGGAACGTTGACTATCGACTCGTCACTTGTGCTCAATCAATCCGTGGCGATAGCGGATTTTGGCGTGTCATCAGTCTTGCTCCGGTTTGAACAAGAGAGAGGAGGAACCACTTTCCGTATCTTGTCGATGTCGAACCTTTCTCTGAACGGCGGGCGTTAGCGCGCACGACAGGGACATGGGGACCTTGCCCCGCCGCTAAATTCGCGTGCTGCTTAGCGCATGGAACTTCTGCGACACTACATTGGTTGGGCGGTTGTTCGTTGGGTTCACTACATCGAAATTCATGCTGGCGAGATCGTGCAAATTCGGCGCGAAGATCTGTACTCAGCGTCGGTCAGACAAATAAGAAAACGCACAAGCTTTCGCCTCTGCGTTTTCTGTCGGTTTAAAACTGGAAATTCACGACCACTACCGACGCTCCCGCCAATCCCATCGTTCTCTTTGCGTAGTCCAACCGGTCGTTGCTCCACCAAGTGCTCCGAGGTACGTAGTGGCTGCAAAAATGTCTCGATTGGACACGCCCTTGTTTTTCAGTCCCAATATGAGCGACACCGAGGCAAGCGCCCCGACAACCGTGCCGCTGATCGCACCCCTAATCATGGATCGCTGACGAGACGGCACGCCTTTGCTCACCGCAAACCCTTTCACTGACGCCAACGGGATCAGAACAGCCGCGCCAGGTTCACTCGGCGATACGAACAGGGTGTCCCCGGTGCGTTCCAGAAGGCCCTGAACGAGCGACGTGCGGCCCGCATTCGTAGTTGATGTTCTGTTCTCGACGAGTACCTGAACTCTTACGCCGACGGGCACCGCCTCCCATTGCGCGCGTGCCGCGGACGGCACTGACGTTGCGATGGCGGCGGTGATGACAAGCAACACGTTCCGAGTCATAACTCTATTCGCTCGTAGTTGAGGTTGATGGCGTACGCTCCAAAATTATCCCCGGCGTACACCGCACCGCCAGTTACGAGCCGGCGTTTCGGCGATGTTCTGCTTTAAAGACCGTGCGCCATGTCCTCCCGCTGTCTGGCGAGTCTTCGAATAACTGCAATGCGCGATCGTTGCTCAATGGCATGATGGTAACACGCGACCGTGCAACTTCGCCCGCGGACACGTCAAGCGATGGAATGAATCGAACGCCGGGGCCGCGGTACGTCGAATCAGAATGCCGAACCGGCACACCCGACGGTGATGGTACCTGATTAGAAAAGTATACCTGCTTCCATTCATGCTTGTTCGCGTCAAACGCCGACACACTCAAGCCCTTATTCCCCCTTGGGCCCGTCCACTCGGCCGCGAACGCGCAACCGTCAACCACGGAGTGCACGCGTTGTGCCGCGTATCGGGATCCGGTGGAGTCGAACACCTCCCAATCGCCCACCCAAAAAGCGAGCCGTTGATAGTTCGAGTCTGCACTGCAGGGCGAAGCTGGTGCTGTCTGACTGCGTACAGGCGCCTTGGACTGCAATGAGGCGGACACAATGCTCGCCATGATTGCGATAAGCCCAAGCCGGTTGACGTAAGAATTCGTAAACATCGATACCCGTTCAAGAATAGGAAATGAAGATCCTAACATTTTAGGAATTATGGCGCAGTTTGTGCATGGATGAATTCGCCGAATTATGGTACTTTTCGACGAATGAAAAAGGCGCCCCCAACCCTCGCACCGGCGGTTTCAACGAAGCACGTGCGCCGAGTTGCGTTCGATCGACGCAAGTACGGTCGGCATTTGCTGATTGATGTTGCGTGGATACACGACTTGCGCGGCTTCCTCGTGGGTGAACCCCACTCGCTCGAGTTCTTTGACGTGACCTTAGTAACGCGCGGTATGGGGTCGTTCTGGATCGACTCGCACTGTCACGCGGTGCATCCAGGAGCCGTGTTCTTTTCGACGCCGGGGCAGGTTCGGCTGTGGGACACCAAACAACTGGATGGGGTGTGTCTGTTCTTTGAAGCGTCATTCATTCGAGAATTTCTGCAGGACGAGGTATTCCTGCATCGTCTTCCGTTCTTTCACACTGACGCCGCGCGTGCCGTTCTAACGCTCACGCCCGCGGACATACGTCGCGCGAAGCGTCGACTTGCGACGATGCAACACGAGTTGGCGCACTACCGCCATGACAGCGTCGACCTGCTGCGCGCACACGTGCACGAGGCACTCATTGTGCTGGCACGCCACTACGCCGCGGAGCATGGCCTTGCGTCACAACGCGCCACTCATGGCGTCGTGTCGAAATTTGTGGAACTCGTGGAACGCGACGCCGTGCACCGTCACCGAATCGCTGACTATGCCGCCGAGCTAGCCGTGACGCCGGGGCATCTGAGCGTTCTATGCACGCAGTACATTGGACATCGCGCCAAGCAGGTGCTGGATAACGTGTTGGTGTCGCGTGCGCGGCGGCGACTCCTTTATACCGACGACACGTCCGCCCGCATTGCGGTATCACTCGGTTTCGAAGATCCGAGCTATTTCTCCCGTTTCTTTCGTCGGGAAACTGGTCAGACGCCGCAGGAATTCAGGAGGGCGTTTCGTCAAGACAATGCTGAGCGCGAACGCCCCGCGCGTCGGCCGCAATCGCGTAAGTGAATACACGTGCGAATCCCGCCGTTTCTACCTTCCGCTTTCCCCTTCACTCACTGGGCGCGTTGCATCGCGCGGCGAACCACCCCATTGATTATTCCACGCTCGGCGCAGTTGCAATCCGGAACGGAATCCCGCCACCTCGGCCGCGCGGCTTACGCTTGCGCCAAATTCGAGCGATTGTCGCGCGCGCTCGAGGCGGATCATGCGCAGGTAGTTTAACGGCGAGATGCAGGCGTGTTCGAGGAAGAGCCGTAAGAGATGACGCTCGGTGGTGTTCCCAACCGAGGCAAGTGCGGCCATGTCCCAATCGCGCTCGGGTTTGGTGATGACTGCGTCCTGCACGCGATGGACCGTGGTGTGCAGATGTCGCCGATGCATGTGAAAGGGCGACAGTTCCGGGTCGCGTGGCGAGCGCCTGAGGTATACCACCATGTCCTCGGCCACACTGGCCGCGAGCGCCTCGCCGCACTCCTCGGCAATGAGATGCAGTGCAATGTCGATGCCCGCGGTAATGCCCGCGCTCGACGCAAGCGGTCCATCGACCACGATGACGCGGTTGTCAATCACCTGCGCTTGTGGTGCCAGTGTTCGCAGCGCGGGTAACAACTCGTGATGTGTCGTGCATTGACGCCGGCCCAGCAACCCCGCGCGCGCGGCGAGCAACGCACCCGAACAGATCGTGATCAGACGGTGTGATGTTCCTTCGCCAAGCAACGTATCGTGCAACTTTTCGTGCAGCCATTTCGCGGTGGCAGCGATAGCGGGCGTCTTTTGTCCCGTGTGCGCGGTGGGCTGACCAACCACCACGACCCACGTTGGCGCGTCAAAACGTTCGGGTAGCGGTACGAGTCCGGCAATCAACAATCCGACCGACGTAGTGAGCGTTGCGTCGTTGCTCGCGAAACGCAGTCGAAAGCGCGGCGGTTGACCGCGCCGCTCTCGATGCTGGTTTGCCAGACGAAATGCTTCCGCCGGTCCAGCAATGTCGAGCAGCAGCGAGTGCGGCACGATAACGAATAGAACGTCGATTAAATGTGCGCGTGTGATCATAGTCGGACATGGCCTCTGCCCGAAAGTCTATCTTCCCTGCCGTTCGGACGCGACTGGCAGATCACCAAAATGTCCGAAAATGATCAAAAGTGGTCGGCCGGTGAGGCGCCAGTCGATTGCGGGGCCCCTAACTTCGCGATGTCGTCCAATCATCGCGAGGCCAAACGCATGTTCGAAAACAATTCGCGCGCCACGTACCTGCAACAAGTATCTGCACTCTTCGCAGCGCTCTCGCTGTGTTCTGTCGCCGCGCTGCCAGCACAGACGATTGCTGGAAAGAACAGTGTCAAACTTGAAAGTACTGTCGACGCCAGTATTAAGCCGGGAGATGACTTTTTCGCGTATGCGAACGGTGCGTGGCTCAAGGCAACAGAAATTCCGAAAGGCAAGGACCGATGGGCTCCGCGCGACGACCTCAATGAGTTAACGCGCCACCGTATCGCGCAATTGCTGGATGATGCGCGTTCGGCGCCGGCGGGATCATTCGCGCGAAAGACTGCTGACTTCCGCGCGGCGTGGCTGAACGAAGCGGCAATTGAAGCGAGCGGTCGTGCCCCGCTCAAGGCGCAGCTGGACAGCATCGACGGTATCACCGACAAAGTTGCGCTTACGCGCGTGTTTGGACGTTGGATGCGCGCCGATGTGGACCCGCTCAACCAAGGCATCTATCAGTCGGCCAGTCTGTTGGGGGTGTCCGTCGAGCAAAGCATTCACGGCGAAAAAACGAACACGGTCTTTCTGTTGCAGGGTGGGCTCGGTCTGGCAGATCGCGAAGCGTACCTCAGCGCGGAACCGCGTGATCGCGCGCTCCGAGCCGCGTACCTCGAGTATACCGGTGGCTTGCTGTCGTTTCTCGGTATCAGTCACGAAATCCCGCGCGCCGAAGCTGTGCTGCAGCTTGAGACCGCCATTGCGCAGAGCCATGCGACCAGTGCACAGTCGGCCAACGATCGCAATGCCGACAATGTGTGGACCCGGGCCGAATTTGCTCGTCGCGCGCCGGGTGTCGATTGGGCCGCATTCTTTGCCTCGGCGGGATTGGGCAAACAGGAATCGTTTGTTGCGTGGCAGCCCACGGCCATCACTGGGTTCGCCGCGTTAATCGCATCACAACCGCTGGACGTGTGGAAGGACTATCTGCGCGTTCATCTCGTCGCGACGTATGCAGAAGTTTTGCCGCATGCAGTGGGTGAACACGCGTTGGCGCTGCAAAAGGCACGTTCGGGGCAGTCGCAGCAAAGTCCTCGTGCACAGCGCGCCATTGAAGTTACACAACTGGCCATGAGTGACGCGCTCGCACGAATGTACGTCGAACGCTATTTTCCTGCAGAGCAGAAGGCCCGCCTGCAGAAAGTGATTGGAAATGTCACGGCAGCCTTCATCAAGCGAGTTGAAGGCGCCACGTGGATGACACCCACCACGCGAATGAAGGCGCTGACCAAATTGAGGACGCTGTACATTGGGATCGCGTATCCCGACCAGTGGCTGGACTATTCAAATTTGGCAATTGATCCACTTGACGCGGTTGGAAACATCCGGCGTGTTGAAGATCGCAACTATCGCCACACCTTGGCTCGACTTGGAAAGCCGGTGGACATGAAAGCGTGGTGGGTCGCGCCCCAAACGGTGGGGGGCGTACTCATCTTCCAACAGAATGCGTATTTCGTTTCGGCGGCACTATTGCAAGCCCCCAAGTTCGATCCGGCGGCGTCGGATGCCGCGACGTACGGAGCCATTGGGGCAATCATGGGTCACGATGTGAGCCACTATGTTGACGCGTTGGGTGCGGACTACGAAACCGACGGCTCGATGCGGCGATGGTGGACCGCCGACGACTCGTCGCACTTTCAGGCGCTGGCCGAACCGTTGGTGAAACAGTTTTCCAGCTATCATCCTTTTCCTGATGCGGCAATTGACGGTCGGCTCACGCTTTCGGAAAACATCGCCGATCTGGCCGGACTGACTTCGGCGTTCGACGCGTACCGCCTCTCGCTTGGCACAAAAGTGACAGACAAACAATATGTGCGACAACAGGATCGCGAGTTCTTCATCGCATTTGCTCAGAGTTGGCGCACCAAAATGAACGACATTGCAATGCGCGCGCAGCTCACAAATGACCACGCGCCTGAAATGTACCGTATTTCTACCGTTCGAAACCTCGATGCCTGGTACGAAGCGTTCGACGTGTTGCCGGGGCAACGATTGTTCCTCGAGCCCAAAGCTCGCGTACGAATCTGGTAACTCGCGACACCAAACTTCCATGCGCGTAACGGTCTGTGAACTACCGCACGAACCAGTGGCGCTTTGTGCCGCGTGGGCCGACTTGTGCGAACATACGTCACGGCAGCGCTCGCAGCTTGTGCTGTTGCCTGAGTTTGCCATGGTTGAACCAGTGTGGGAGAGTGAAAACTTTGATCTCGAACAATGGAGTGCGATGGAGAGTCTCAGCGACAACTGGCTCTCGCGATTGCCTGAACTTCGCGCCACGCATGTTGTCGGCACGCGCCCAATCACGTGCGAGGGCAATCGGTTCAACCAAGGTTACATGACCTCTGCAAGTCACGGCGTGATGCCGTTGCGAGCCAAGTTTTTTCTGCCGGATCAACCGGGGGGCTGGGAGACACGCTGGTTTGACAAAGGCGACGCGGACTTTCGCGAGTACCGCGCAGGAGCGTTGTCATTCGGACTAAACATCTGCACGGAATTGTGGGCGCTCGAGAGTTACGCGATGTACGCGCGCTGTGGTGTCCACGCGATCTTGTCGCCACGCGCGACGGCGTCGGCCACGATCGGCAAGTGGCTGTCCGCAGGTGTGGTGGCGGCCGTGCGGTCGGGAGCGTTCAGTCTTTCGTCCAACCGCGTTGATCCGACGGGCGCGTGTGGCGGCGTGGGATGGATCATCAGTCCGGATGGTGACGTTCTCGCCACGACGTCGCGTGATGAACCATTCGTATCGGTCGATCTTGATCTGAATGCGCCACTTGCGGCACAAGCGAGTTATCCGCGCTATGTGTTTTCCTGAGCGTGCGCGTCGCGATGTTCGCGTGCCTGCAAGCGCCGCTCTCGCATCGGTCGTACATCCTCTCACCTGAATATTTTTCAGCGCACTAATCACGCTTGTCGGAACTTTCCACCCACGGCCTGACTTTCTTCGAGATCATGAACGTCGCGTGCGCGCACGCAACTCTACTTCGAAGGAGACAGCGGATGGGAGCATGGAACGAAAGAGTACAGCGGTGGGCTCTGTTGCCGCTTCGACTCATCGTGGGTTACGGTTTTTGCGCACACGGAATGGCGAAGTGGACACGGGGGCCTGCAAAGTTCGGTAATCTGTTACACACAATTGGCGTTCCTTTCCCTGTACCGACCGCCTGGCTTGTAACTTCGATTGAAATCTTTGGAGGTTTGGCAATGCTCATTGGCGCTTTCGTCGTGATTGCGAGCATACCGCTTGTCGTTTCGATGCTGGTGGCGATGTTTACGGTGCATCTGCGCTACGGCTTTAGCGCGGTCAATACCATTGGGCTCACGCCATCCGGACCGGTTTTCGGTCCTCCCGGCTATGAAATCAGTCTGCTGTATGTCGCGGCATTGATCGCGTTAGCGGTGTCCGCACCCAGCGCGCTGTCCGTCGATGCCCGTGTCGCCAGATGGCGGGTACGCGCGCAGAATTAGAGTCTTTTCACAGCGGTCATTGTCACTCGAGACACCGTTGCCACTTGGATCGCATGAATGCCGCACGAAATCCTTGACGTTCGGCATTGCGTTGCGATGTGCTGCCTGGTGAAGTCACGATCATTGCCAACTCTATTCCGTGATCGGCCGCGAACGCGAGACGTGACTCGAGAAGAGCCTGCTGCGCGCCCTGCTTCCGTGCTTCGGGAACAGTGCTCGCACCGGAAAAAAGTGCTACACCGTTGCGGAGTGTGAGTGACCCCGTGGCGATGCCGCGGCCGTCAATTTCCGCAAGAAAGCGATACACGCCCGGCACTCGGCTCAGCAATATGCCAAAATCTTCCAGGAAGGCGCCGAGTTCCTTCGACTCCGCGCGCAGCCCTTCGCTCGACACACGCGCCCAGACATCGGTGTCGGCATCATCGACCAAGCGTACTGCGATTTTACCTGTGCCCCGGATGGCGCTCGCGTTAGTCGGGCGCACTGATACGACAGATGATTCGATCGGCGTATATCCACGCGCACTGACCAGGTTCATCGTCGTCGGCGTGGCGAAAGAACTGATCTCGTGCGCGACGGGACTGTGGTGACGGAGAAAGAAATTCTCAACTTCGTCGAGCTGCGCTGCCGTAAACGATTCGACGAGGCCGAGTCCAAAGCTTTGCGTGAGCGGGGAAGTGATGCCGTCGAACATCGCGAACACCCCGTTTACATCGATCCACTCCGCACCTACCTGCGGTTGCAGACCGCGTCGCGCATCCACACACGCAGCGCTGGCCATCCCCTCGGCGCGCTCGAGACGGCGCGCGAGCGAAACGTCGACCGTCGGATAGGCGCTGTCAGACATCATGAGCGGCAGACAGCAACGCGTCTGTGTTGATATCAGTCGCAGAGTTCATGTTTCTTCTGCACGCAGTGATAACGCATGATCACGCGCTGTTCGGCATCGAGCCCGCGCTGCACTTCGTTGGCGACGATGGCGCGTAGGGCCGCACTCAACTCGACATGTGGAACGACTTCGAAGCCGGCCTTCGTGTAGAATGGCATGTTCCACCG
>JBDUBA010000166.1:0-3533 GCA_040004335.1 Gemmatimonas sp. | reverse complement strand
CGCTGACCTCTTGAATGCCATTCAAGCGCTCTCCCAACTGAGCTACGCCCCCGGGGCGCGACACCCTCGACGCTCAACCGCAACCGACGGCGAGCCGCGAGGGTATCAGGAACCGCGCAGTCTAGCTGAGTGTATGTCAGGCGTCAAGCAGATCCAGAGCCGAAATTCAGCAATTCAGGCTGGCGGAAAGTCTCATTCGCGGTATCTTGCACGGCTGTCCGTGTTAGCACCGAGCTTTGTACCGCACCAGCCCACTCACGATCGCCAACAATACGGCCCGTACCAGCGTACTCGGTACAGTCCCACAGTTCAACGCATTCGCAAATTTGGCTGGCCGCGCGCTCACAATCGCGCTTTACAATTCCGGTCACACGAACTCTTTTAGCACTCGCTACATCGCACTCGATTTAACGCACACCCGGCGGACGTACCGCCCGGTACTTGCTCTGAAACACGTTTCGGGACACCACCACGTCCCTGGGAAATAGATCTCATGACCGACGTCAAGCGGAAACGCCGTCGTGCAGCACCGGCCGGAATCGCGCCCTCCGAACCCGAGCGCGACATTCTCGACCAATACCTGTACGAAGTCAGCACCTATCCGCTGCTCAAGGCCGCCGAAGAAATCGAGCTGGCCAAAAAAATCCGCGCCGGCGACCAGGACGCCCTCCAGGAACTCGTCAAGCGCAACCTGCGCTTCGTTATTTCCGTCGCCAAGAAATATCAGAACCGCGGCCTCCCACTCATCGACCTCATCGGTGAAGGCAACGTAGGCCTCCTCACCGCTGCGCGTAAATTCGACCCCGACCAAGGCGTCAAATTTATCTCGTACGCCGTTTGGTGGATCCGCCAAGCCATCCTGTCGTCACTCGCACGCCAGGGCCGCACCGTTCGCGTTCCGCTCAACCGCACCGCCGATCTCTCGCGCATCATCAAGGCGTCAGAAATCCTGCGGCAGAAGCTGCGCCGCGAACCGTCGCCCGAAGAACTCGCGCAAGTCACGGGGTTGTCAGTCGATGTCGTGCAGTCGTTGGCCGCACTCAACACCGGTGACGTCCGCCTCGATGCCCCCATGGATCCGGACGGCGATCGCTCACTCATCGAACGCTTCGTCGCCGACGAAATGCCGGATACGGAAGAAGAAGCCATGAACCGCTTCCTCACCGATGAAATCGAACAAGCCCTCTCCACACTGCCGCCACGCGACGCCAAAGTGCTGCGCTTGTACTTCGGCCTCGAAGGCGGACGCGAACACACCCTCGAAGAAATTGGCAGCATGCTCGGCGTCACCCGCGAGCGGGTACGTCAACTGCGCGATCGTGCACTCAAACGCCTCCGCGAAGGTGATGTCGGTCGCGCGCTCGGTAGCTTCGCCGCCTGACCGCAAGCAGAGCAACACGTTTCGTCCCCCCGGGTATGCCAAGGCATACTCGGGGTTTTCTTTTGGACGCAACCTCCACTCGCTCGCAAGAATTCCGCCGCGATTCTCCGCCGAGTGAATATCTCCTGGGGATTATCGCGCTTGGTCGTTTTCTCGTGATACCCGCGTCATATTTGTGACATGCCCGCCCAGATTTCATGATTCAGCTAAAAAACGTCCATAAGGCATTCGGCCCCAAGCAAGTGCTGCGCGGCTTCACGCTCGACGTGCAGGACGGAGAAACGATGGTCATCATCGGCTACTCCGGCACCGGCAAATCGGTCGCCATCAAACACATCGTTGGACTGCTCCAACCCGACGAAGGCGAAGTCTGGGTTGACGGAAAACGCGTTGACGAGCTCTCACGGAAAGATCTCGTCGCACTGCGCGCGAACATCGGCTACGTGTTCCAGTTTGCCGCACTTTTCGATTCGCTGACCGTGGGCGACAACGTGGCGATGGGGTTGCGCAAACAAGGCAAATTGTCGGAAAGCGACATCGACAAACGTGTTGACGAAGCGCTGGAACTCGTCGACCTTTCCGACTCGCGCAAAAAAATGCCCGCCGAATTGTCCGGTGGTATGCGGAAACGCGTCGGAATCGCGCGCGCAATTGCGCTGCGCCCGAAATACATCCTGTACGATGAACCCACCACAGGCCTCGATCCGGTAACCTCGGCCGTCATCGACGAACTCATGATGCGCATGCGCGATCACTTGAAAGTGACTGGCATCGTCATCACGCACGACATGCGTAGCGCGTATAAAGTTGGGACACGTATCGCGATGTTGTACGAAGGCACGGTACGGCAAGTTGGCACCATTGATGAAATCCAGCAGAGCAAGGATCCAGTCGTTCGTCAATTCATTGAAGGGCGCCCCACCGAAGAAGGATCATCGCCACTCATTGGCGCTGAAACCGTGGTTGTGCGTCGTTAACCACGATGACGCGACGGCATGACGCGCGTTCGAACAGCGGCGCCGCTGTGCTGGAGACATCGGCCGGTGGTGTAGTGTTTCGCATACACGACGGCGAGCCACTCTTTCTGCTCATTCGCGACAGTTATCGTAACTGGGGATTTCCGAAAGGCCATCTTGAAGGGGAAGAATGCGCCGAGGAAGCCGCGTTGCGCGAAGTGCAGGAGGAAACGGGCATCAATCCGTTACATCTCACGGGCGCCATTGAAACAATCGACTGGTACTTCCGCTTTCGCGGCCGATTGGTGCACAAGGTGTGTCATTTCTATTTGATGCGGACCGATTGTTGCGATACACAACCACAGCAGGACGAAGGCATCACGGCGTGCCGTTGGGCGTGTTTTGACGAAGCGAGCAAGCTGGTCTCGTACGCGAACGCCAGAACGGTGTTGCGCCGAGCGCACGAAATGGTGTTAACCGAGGCGCAGTTGTAATGCGCACGACCGCCGACACCGCTCCGGTTCCGGCGCTGGTGTTGTTGCTCAAGCGCGAACGCGCACGCGCGCTCGTACGTAGTGCGTTTCCCCGTCGCCGCGCGCATCTCATTACGGCCAAAACGCCAGGCGAAATCAACGAATTGTTGGTGAAACAATTGATTGACGGAGTTTTGATCGATAGCGGCGTTGGCGATGCGGCCGCGAAAGCGTTGGCGATGGCCGCCGATTTCCCAACGGTGCCATTCTTTCTGGTCACGCCGTCGCTGCCGCTGGATTCTCCCACGATTGCGAAAGCCATTGATGGAGGCGTGGCAGAACTGTTGGTCGAAGGAGTGGATGACGCCTCCGCAAGAGATCTGGTGCTGAAACGCTCATTCTCCTATCGGTTCGAGCGCGCCTTGTTCACGCCGCCGCCGGCATTGCAACTCGAAACGCCACTGCAGATGGCGGTTTGGCAAAGTGTCGTGCGAAGAACGGGACGGCCGGTACGCACGGATCAACTCGCGAAGGAATTGGGTGTTTCCAGAGAACACCTTTCGAGAAGTTTTGCGGTCGGCAACGCGCCAACATTGAAACGCGTGATCGATCTGGTGCGCATCATTGCGGCAGCGGAACTCTCCAAAAATCCCGGCTTTGATGTGCGTGACGTCGCCGTCGTGTTGGGTTTCGCTTCATCATCGCACTTGTCCGGCACGAGTC
>JBDUBA010000134.1:0-3542 GCA_040004335.1 Gemmatimonas sp. | reverse complement strand
TCCTCATCGCCAATCGCGGCGAAATCGCCCTGCGCGTTATCCGGGCGTGCCGCGAGCTCGACATACAGACCGTCGCCGTTTACTCCGAGGCCGACCGCAATTCGCTGCATGTGCGTTTTGCCGACGACGACGTGTGCGTGGGCCCGCCCGCCGGTCGCGATTCGTATCTGAAAATTCCACGCATTATTGCGGCTGCGGAAATTACCGGCGCCGACGCAATTCACCCGGGGTACGGGTTTCTCGCCGAGAACGCCGAATTCGCCGAAACGTGTATTGCGAGCGGTATTGCGTTTATCGGACCGACGCCCGATCAAATTCGGCAGATGGGCGACAAATCGGCGGCGCGCAAAGCGATGGCCGATTGTGGCGTGCCGATTGTGCCCGGAACGCCCGGCCCGGTCGAAGACGCCGAGTCGGCGCTTGAGTATGCGAAGGAAGTTGGATTCCCAGTCATCATCAAAGCGGCCGCCGGCGGCGGTGGCAAAGGGATGCGTGTTGCTCGCGACGTCGATGATTTCGCGCGATCGTTTCAGCTTGCGCGCAGCGAAGCACTCTCGGCGTTTGGCAATGGTGATGTGTACGTTGAAAAATATCTGGAACGCACGCGCCACGTTGAATTCCAGATTCTGGGTGACACACACGGCAACGTGATTCATCTGGGTGAACGCGATTGCTCGGTGCAGCGCCGTCACCAGAAATTGATTGAAGAGTCGCCGTGCCCCGTGATGACGCCCGAATTGCGTAAAGCAATGGGCGACGCAGCCGTCAAGGGCGCGAAGGCAATCAACTACGTTGGTGCAGGCACCATTGAAATGCTGCTCGACGACAGCGGGAAGTTCTATTTCATGGAGATGAATACGCGTATTCAGGTGGAGCATCCGGTCACGGAAATGCTCACAGGAATCGATCTCGTGAAGGAACAGATTCGCGTTGCGGCCGGACATCCGCTCAGCGTTACGGAGTTGCCGGCATTTCGTGGCCACGTGATCGAGTGCCGCGTGAACGCGGAGGATCCATCGCGCAATTTCCAACCGTCGCCCGGCAAGATCGAAGTCTTTCATCAACCCGGTGGCCCCGGTGTTCGCGTGGACACGCACGCGTACACCGGATACACGGTGCCCCCGTACTACGATTCGATGATCGCGAAACTCGTCGTGCAGGGGCGTGATCGACCGGAAGCACTCAAACGTATGCAGATTGCGCTCGAGAGTTTCGTGATCGAAGGTGTAACAACCACCATTCCGTTCCTCGCGCGCGTAATGCAGGATCCCCATTTTCAACGCGGCGATGTACACACGAAGTTTCTTGAGGCCGAAGGCGCGTACCTGCTCAAGGAGCCCATCGGTAAGGAGCTGGCGTAGTGCGAATTGACGTCCTCCTCGGCGACGCGTTGCCAACGCCCGCCGAGGTTGCAGGAAAGGTGGTGGTGGTGATTGATGTGTTGCGCGCGGCGACAACGGTTGTAACGGCGCTCGCCAATGGCGCGCGCGCGGTGATTCCATTTGACAGTGTGGACGAACCAGCCGTGTTTGCCAAGCAATACGAGCGCAATGAAATTCGGCTCGCCGGCGAACGGAAAATGTTGCGCATTCCCGGATTCGATCTTGGCAACTCGCCTGCGGAATACACGCCGACTGCCGTGAAGGGTCGGACGATTTTGTACAGCACCACGAACGGAACGGTCGCGCTACTTTCCACGATCGGCGCACGCGTATGTTATTTCGCGGCATTCATCAATTGTGCGGCGACAGTGGCTGCGGTGCGCGCGCTCACCAAAAGCGAAGGGGATGTGCTCATTGTGTGCGCTGGGCACGAGAAACGTTCGACGCTTGAAGACATCACGTGTGCTGGTCGAATGGCGCGGGGCATCGCACGCGGCAAGACGGCGGTGGTGTGGGGTGACGGCGCACGTTCGGCGGTCCTCATTGAACGTCGCTTTGTGTCTGACATGAGTCGGTTGGCCAGTGAAGCGACGCACGCGCGCGCGCTCACAGCGGCGGGATTCGACAGCGACGTGCAGGCCTGTTTCGCGCTGGATACCCAGCCACTGGTTGTTGCATTTCACGAACGACAGCTGCGACGCCACGACGACGGCGTCAGCAACGGAACGGCAACCGGCACTGGCGCGGGCGGGACTTCGTCACGTGGAGTTGGCTCGGGTATCACGAAACTTCGGAGTTGACGATGCGCGGCGCAGTATTGCGGCGCGAACTCACCGCCGTGGGACTTTCGTTGCTTGCGGCGTTCTTGTTGGGCGCGTTGGTTTTTCAGCATGTACCCATAAGTGGCCGCTGCTGGGATGCGACTGGCGTTTTCGGGCCCGTCGGCACGCTCGCACGCTGTTCACTCGTGGTCAGTGTTGGAGTTCCCGGCGCCGTGTTGGTAGCGCTTGGATGCCTGGTGATGGCGCTTCGCATTTTTGGCACGCTTTCCAGCGAATCGGACGCGCCCGAATGGGGGGTGCTCTTTGTTGGAATCGTAGCGCTGCTTCCAATCGCAATTGGTTTGGCGTTGGGTGGTGAACCCATCAACAACCCACTGACCGGATTGTGGGGAAGTATGACGTCGTATTACATGCGGAAGTCGATGGGATCGGCGGGCGCCTGGATATTGTTCGCGCTGGCGGTGAGTGCGCTCACGGTTGGTACGTTGCGCTGGAATCCAATTCGCGTGTTGCTGGGGCCCATGCGCAAGCGCAGAAAGGTTGACGAGGCGCGTGTATCGTCGTTGACAACCGCCGAGCGATTGGCACCTTCGCATGACGAGATGCCCGCGATCGATCCATCCTTCGCCAGTGAAACGCTTGCGGCAACGAATCAGAAAGGCAAACGCGGCAGAGACTCCGCTCGCGTCAACGATGTAGAAAAGTTCGCACCACCTGTGGCCGAGACGTCAAATAAGCGCGGTGTCGTTCCCAGGGAAAAGAACGATGCAAAATCCAATGCGCTGAGCGCGGGTTTTGACGCGATGCGCGACGCGGATGAGGACGACAGTAACGAGGAGCTCCCGCCGACAACTCTGTTGACCGAGCCACCGAAACGAAACGTTGATGCGGGTATCGCGGAGTTGGATGCAGCCGGGCAGAAGCTCATGGCCGCGCTCCGCACGTTTAAGGTTGACGGAGCCTTGGTTGGTCGCACTACGGGTCCAACGGTCACGCAGTTTGAAATCGAGCCAGCGCCAGGGGTGAAGGTTCGGCAGATCGCGATGCTCGCGGATGATCTTGCACTCGCCATGCGCGCAGCCAGCATTCGGATTGTGGCACCGATTCCCGGGCGTGGGGCAGTGGGCGTTGAAGTACCCAATCCCAACCCGGAAATGGTGGTGCTGCGCGAAGTGCTCGAGTCGGCCGACTTTCGCCAAGCGCGCGCTGCGCTACCAATCGCACTTGGCAAAGATCTGGAAGGCCGAGCGATTGTGGCCGATCTCGCGAAGATGCCGCATTTGTTGATTGCCGGAACGACGGGATCGGGCAAGTCGGTGTGTGTGAACACCATCATCACGAGCCTTGTGTATCGGCATACGCCGAAGACGCTGCGCTT
>JBDUBA010000055.1:0-11972 GCA_040004335.1 Gemmatimonas sp. | reverse complement strand
TTGGTATCGCTGAACAAGCGCCTGCGCGAAGCCGGCGGCGAACTGCGGCTCGCAGCGCTAAACGACGACATGCGCACGCTGTTTGAGCTCACCCGACTTGATACACTTTTCCGATTGTACGCCAGCCGCGCCGAAGCGCTTGCCGAATTCTGAGGCCGCTGTCGTGACGTCAGGCGACGGGCCTGTATCGGTCACCATCGTTCGTCGTGAGTGGACGATCAGTTCGAATATCGTGCACATTGAACCACTCGTGTCGGAAGTCGTTTCGCTGTGTCTCGAGGCTGGCCTGTCGGCGCGTGCTTGTCGATTGAACATCCCGGTCGCGTTTACCGAAGCGTTGTCGAACGCGATTGTGTGCGGCAATCACGAAAACGAACAGCGTAACGTTATCGCAAAGTTCGAATTGGATGCATCGTTTCTCACGCTCGAAATTACAGATGACGGCAACGGTTTTGATGCAGCAACCGTGAATTTTTCGCCGGAAGATGGCGATTGGCTGGAGCGCGAAGATGGACGCGGGTTGTTCCTCATGCGCTCACTGATGGATCGCGTTGAGTCGGAGCGCCCGGGTCGCGGCCACGTTGGGCACACCGTGCGCCTGATACTCAACCGGGCGTGAGCGAATTCGGCGCCGTCCTGGCCGCGTTCCGCGAGGCCACGGGGCGGGAGGTTGCGATCTGGGAGCGCTGCGAGGGAAGCGCTGTTCCTCAGCTGCTGGGCGCAACATCCCCCGAGTTTGGACATGTCACCGGACCCGGCGCCGTTGCGTGGGATGTTCCGTCATGGGCCGCCGCGCAGAATCTCGTTGCGCACTTGGTGGCAACCGGTGACAGCACGGGCTGGTTGTTCAGCGAACGCGGTGGACACCCCGACGCCGAACGATTTCTCGGACGGCTATTGCCAGCGGTGCGTCGCGTCGTGCGTGAACGCGACGGCGCCACTCGCGAACTGGCCGAGCGATATGAAGAAATCAGTTTGTTGTATACGATTGGTGAAATGTTGGGAAGCAGCACATCCGTCGACACCGTCGCGGGCACCTTGTTGCGCGAAGTCGCGATTACCGTTGGTGCTCCGCGTGCCGCGTTTCTCATTCTGAATGAAGAACAAAACATCCTCGAGCCAGTCGCCACGCTTGGTATAGTTGGAACGCCGTATCAAAGAATTGCGGTCAACGATCCGCAGCACATTGGTGCGCGCGCATTTCGACTTGCGCAAACAGTCGTCGACGAAAGCGCTGCGGCGTCAGCGTCCGAGCCCGTGCTTTCGATGGGTGGTGGCGGGGTACTTGCCGCCGCCATCACACGCGCCAACGCCGGTGACGACAACAATTCCGGGCCGCTTGGTGTGGTGATCCTTGGTGGGCGCTCTGACGACACTCCTTTTAGTGCGGGTGATCGCAAGCTGCTCATGGCGGTGGCGAATCAAGTGGGAACGGCGTTGTACAACACGCGATTGGTACGCGCCTCTGTTGAGCGTGAACAATTCGCGCGCGAACTTCGGCTGGCGCACGATCTGCAGTTGAAGTTGTTGCCTGACCCACGCGTCGTGGGGCCTGAAGCGCGCGCGGCTGCGCGCGTAGTGCCCGCAGAAAGTGTTGGTGGAGACTTCTATTTGTTGAGTCGCCTCGACGCGCGTCGCACCGGGGTGATGATTGGCGACGTATCGGGACATGGATACCAGGCCGCGCTGGTCATGGCCCTCGCACTCAGTGCTGCCGCCATTCACGTGCAAGCCGCCGCCGATCCCGCGGCAACGCTCGAGGCCGTGCGACGCTCCATCGCCGATGAACTCAGTAGCACGGATATGTCGCTGTCGTTGTGTTACGTCATCATCGACACGGTTGCGCAGGAATTGCGATATTCGAATGCTGGTCATCCGCACGCGTTTCGTCTTGGACTCGACGGTAGCGCCGTCCGCATGGGCGCCATGTCTCCACCACTCGGGCTGGGCGATGCACGGGCTCGCGGTGGCGCGCTGCAATTCCGCCCGGGCGATCGGGTGCTGATGTTTACCGATGGGTTAGTGGACGCGCGTAATCCACAGGATCTGCGCTTGGGTGAGGCCGCAATTCTCGCAGGCGCGGCGCGAATTCCGCGCAGTGCGGGACCAGAACGATTGGTTGCGGAGTTATTCGATTGTGTGGAGAAACACGCGCAAGGTGTTCCACCGCGGGATGATCTGGCGGTGTTGGTCGTGGATCGGTTCTGATGGCAAGAATCGTCAGTCCATCATCGTTGCCGCGCGCCAAGAAGAGTCTTGGCCAGCATTTTCTGCACGATGAAGCCACGCTTGATGCAATCGTTGATGCATTGGGGCCCATAAGCAACCGGACGGTGCTGGAAATTGGGCCGGGGCGCGGTGTGTTGACGGATCGCCTCATACAACGCGCCGGGAACGTGGTGGCCATCGAGCTTGATACGTTTCTGGCCGAACACCTGCGACAGAAATATCAGCAACTTCCACAGGTGCGTATCGTGCAGGCCGATGTGCTCAAGGTTTCGTTGTCGGAACTTGTTGGCGACGATTTTGTGTTGGTGGGAAACGTGCCGTATTACATCACGACGCCCATTCTTTTTCATGCGCTGGAGCGTCCACGACCAAGCATCGCGGTGTACCTCGTGCAACGGGAAGTTGCCGAACGCATGGCGGCCCCACCGGGTAGCAAAACGTACGGTGCGTTGAGTGTGAACGTGCAGTCAGTCGCCAACGTGGAGTTGTTGAAACATGTGCCACCGGGCGCGTTCCATCCGCCGCCAGCGGTCGATTCAGCCGTCGTGCGTATTACACCGCGCCCCGATCCGGTCATTCGGCCCGACGAGGAAACCGCGTACCGTTTGTTTGTGCAGAACGCATTTAGCTTTCGCCGCAAACAGCTGGGACGCGTGTTGCGCAATGTGCTGGGCCTGAGCGCCGAACGCGCGATCGCGATGGCCGAGCAGTGCGGATTGACGCCGGACCTGCGTCCTGAAGTCTTGTCGCCAGATGATTTCGCGAGGCTTGTGGCGGTAGCTGCAAAGAAGCCTGGTTGAAGCGGTGGGCGCGCGTGAATCACATATCAACCGACGTCCGGCTACACCTTCCGTTCGAATACACGTCGCTACTTCGTCACTCGGCACTATGAAAGGCATCATACTCGCAGGAGGATCGGGTACGCGGTTGTATCCCGTTACGAAATCGGTGAGCAAGCAACTGTTGCCCGTATATGACAAGCCGATGATTTATTATCCGCTCAGCACTCTGATGTTGGCGGGAATCCGAGACATATTGATCATCACCACTCCACGCGATGCAACGGCGTTTCAGACGTTGCTTGGAGATGGTGCGGCCTGGGGCCTTTCACTCACGTATGCTGAGCAACGGAGTCCCAACGGGTTGGCCGAAGCATTCCTGATCGGCAAGCAATTTGTTGGTGGACTGCCTTGTTGTCTGGCATTGGGTGACAACCTCTTCTACGGTCACAATTTCGCGAAAGTGTTGCAGGGCGCAGCGTCTCGCACAGACGGCGCCACAGTGTTTGCGTATCGCGTGGCCAATCCCGAGCAGTACGGCGTTGTCGAATTCGATCACGAACGACGCGCCATTTCCATTGAAGAAAAGCCAGTAGCACCGAAATCGAACTTTGCCGTGACCGGATTGTATTTCTATGATGCCAATGTCACGATGTTGGCTGAGTCACTCAGGCCGTCGGCGCGAGGCGAGCTGGAAATTACTGATCTCAACAGGCTCTATCTCGAACAGCAAAAATTGCGCGTGGAAATTCTTGGGCGCGGTAGTGCGTGGCTCGATACCGGCACCCATGCGTCATTGCTGCAAGCAAGTCAGTTTGTTGAGACGGTGGAGCAACGTCAGGGACTCAAGATTTCTGCGCCTGAGGAAATTGCGTTTCGGATGGGATATATCTCGCGCGCGCAGCTGCTGGAGCTGGCTGGCGCGCTTGAAAAGAGCGAATACGGGGCGTACTTGCGGCGCATTGCCGAAGACGAACGCTGAGAATTGGCGTGGTGTGCGTGCGAGTGCGGGCCTTCCCATGTGGCGAACTGTTGACTGAACGAGATCGGGACGTTGCCGATGCGTACACGTGAATCCTTTCCGATATTCGCGTGCAGGCAACGGCGAAACGTATCCGGCGAGCGCCACAACGTTCGGACAATTCACAACGATTCACCGACCATCGGATGCTCTTCAGGGAGAGAACGTAAGGAGTCTCCGGTACACTACCGTCGCCCAATAGCCGGAATGACAAGTGTCAACAATCCCACGAGCAACAGTACCATCGCCGAAACGATCGCCCATTTGAGCGTGAAGCGTTGATGATCATCAAAATCGACGCCCGCGAGTCCGACCAGTAAAAACGTAGACGGCACGAGAGGGCTCAGCAAATGCACGGGTTGCCCAATGAGTGACGCGCGCGCCATCTCCGCGCCGCTGATGCCGTATGCCTCGCCAGCCTTGGCGAGAATGGGCAACACGCCGAAATAGAACGCATCGTTTGAAATGAGAAACGTGAACGGAATACTCAACACCCCAGTGACAATGGCCAGGTATGGACCAAGCGCCGGTGGTACCAGGCCGATGACGCTGTTCGCCATGGCATCGACCATTTTTGTCCCCGACAAAATTCCCGTGAACACACCGGCCGCAAAAATGAGTCCCACCACCGCCAGCACATTGCCAGCGTGTCGCGTGAGGAGTGCTTTCTGTTGATCGATGCGGGGGTAGTTGAGCAGCACCGCGATTGCAAAAGCTATCATGAACAGTACGGGCAGCGGCAGCACTTCATCCACAAGCGCAACTAACAGCACCAGCGTAAGCACGGTGTTGATGGCGAGACGATCGGGGCGACGGTGTTCAACATCTTGTTGGTAGGATGGATTAGCGAGTTCATCCTGCAATATTGGCACCGCATCTGCGGTCGCCACCGCGCTCAGTCGGCGCCGCTCGGCCATTCCCAAGCGGTACGATACGTACATCACCCAGGCGATGCCGGCAATCATCGATGGAATCATTGGCACAAAAACGGTGCTGACGTCAATCGTCAACGCACTGGCTGCGCGTGCGGTGGGTCCACCCCACGGTAGGATGTTCATGACACCCGACGCGAGCATGGTTACGCACGCAAGCACCAGCGGACGCATGTTGAGCTTTCGATACAACGGCAGCATGGCGGCCGTGGTAATCATGTAGGTCGTCGATCCGTCGCCGTCCAGTGACACCAATGTTGCGAGTACCGCGGTACCGACGACGACTTTCATTGGATCGCCGTGCACCAGCGCAATGAGTCGCTTGACAAACGGTTCGAACAGTCCGGCGTCAATCATCACAGCGAAGTACAGAATAGCAAACATCAGCATGACGCCCGTTGGCGCGAGCTTCGTAATACCAGCGATCATCATCTCGCCAAGTTGCGGCGCGAATCCCGCCACCGCGCCAAACACAACGGGTATCAAAATGAGCGCAGTCAGCGGCGATAGACGCTTGGTCATGATCAACGTCATGAACACGAAGACCATTCCGTACGCCAACACAGTTAACGTCATCAGCGAGCCGAACGTGCGGGGGCGAGCGGCAACACAATGTGTGATGGATAGGTTTGGCTATGCTCAACCGAGATGTTGGTCGTGATCATCCGCCGGCTTTTACCCAGCGCTTCACCGGTATTGGGATTCACATCGAATCGCGGAAAGTTGCTGCTGGAATGTCCACACGAACGCGGTGACCCTTCTTGAAGACGTTGGCGGTGGGAAAGGGGTCGATGGAGAAATCGTACACGCGGCCCGGTTGTAGCATCACGGGATGGTCACGCGTCGCACGATACCGCCCGCGAATGATTGCGTCGGTCAGGTTGAGGTCGAATCCGCCGGGCCAGTCGATACTCGATGGATACACGTCAACCAGCTTTGCCGTGAAATCGGCATCGGTGGTAGTGGCGGATGCATACAATACAACGTGAATGGGACCGATCACGCTCATGTCTTCGGTGAGCGGCGGTGTTTGAAAGACGACTACATCAGCGCGTGAGCGGAGTGGCAGCCACGGCGCCTGTGACGGAGGAAATCGCGGATCTTCGCGCTGATTGAACGCGCCATCCTTGAGTCGCGCCGATGATCCGCCGCCAATAGTTGGTACGGGATGCGCGGGATCAAAGGTGTACGTCGTCCGCGATTGCACCTCCGTTGGCTTTGCGCTCGTGAGCGAACCGTCGGCGTGAAAGTAGTACGGCACCATGCGGGTATTCGCGAGCGGCCAGGTATCCGATGTACGCCAATAGCCACCGTGAAACAGTCGTCCGTTTGCGTCCTGGTGTCCATCGCCTGTGCCCATTACAAATATGCGAACAGCGGGATCACGTTCAACACCGTTCATGCGGTCTTTCAGTTGATGATCAAACCACCGCACATGAAAGTCGGTGAGAAAGTCCTGAATGGCGGCGGTGTCGCCAAACGCCACATCACCCGCGTACGGCAAATTGTTGCCGCCGTGTTTCCATGGTCCAACCAACAGATATTGCGGCGACTTCTTGAGGCGACGCAGTTCAACAAAGTTCTTGAACGTTCCCGCAAGAAAGATGTCGTACCACCCGCCCACTTGCATCATCGGTATGTCAGACGTTTCCGGATAATGTTCATCCCACGCCAACATGGGATCTTTCCAGTAGGCGTCGTAATTCGCGTGTTCGAAAAAATCGAAATACCATCCCTCATATTGCGGATCGACAGAGAGTGGATTGAGTCCGCGCCGCATGGGCTGTACGGAGTACCAGTCTTCCACATGTTCGCGCGTGAGCAACGCCTTCACGTCTTCACTTCGCGCGTCCGCCAGCAACTGGCTCCACGCCCAGGTCAGCTGGCGTCCCATTTCATACGCACCACGATAGCGGACGCCGTGGTCCCACGCATTTGACATGCCGCCCATGTTGATCACCAGGCTCTTGAGCGACGGCGGATGGTATTGCGCGGCGCCCGCCTCCATGTGGGCGCCAAACGACGTGCCCCACATGCCAACCTTGCCCGTGCTGAATGGTTGCTTCGCGAGCCACTCGATGACGTCGTAACCATCGGTCGCGTCAATGGGCTGCACTTTCGAAAACGTGCCCTCCGACTTGTAACGTCCGCGCGTATCCTGCAGCGCCACAACGTAACCGCGTTCCGCGAAAAACACTGCTTGCTCGGCCAGTGATGTCTTGTTGTACGGTGTGCGATTCAGCAGGACAGGAAAAGTCTCCGTCACCGGGACGCCGTTGCGGCCCGGCCGATAGAGGTCGGTCGCCATGCGCCGCCCGTCGCGCGTCGGAATCATGAGGTCAGTTGCGACTTTGATTGCCTCAAACTGTTTGGGCGACGACTTCCAACCCGGTGGCGGCATCCGCGACGGATCGGGTAATGCTGTAATTGGCGTTTGACCAACCGCCCGGACGCCAATTGTGCATCCTGCCACGCACATTGACGCGACAAACAGACATGTCATCAGCTGCGATTTGATCATCTGCTTCCCGGGCAAGAGCTCGCCGAACCAAAGCCGACGGAAATGAGCGTCATCATGGAATGCGAAGGTGCATGCGTCACACGGCCAAGTCCAGTGCGCCGGGATGCTTCAGCCCACCGCTGCCTGTTCGTGCAAATTGATCGGCCGACAACTTGAACGTGTGAAAACGGATGGACAATGCACAACTACTGTTGCGGCATCGCCAAAGTCCAGCGCGAAACCACCGTTCGCTGTTCCGACCGCTACGTTGCTGCACAACACGGCCGCGCCGTCAAACGCTCCCAAAGGATTGGGACAGGCGGGCTAGGTGTCGTATTTATCGCAACGAACTCGCCAACGCTGGGCCTTCGAGTGCACTGAATATTGTCGAGTGCACGAGGTCAAGTCTTTCTCGGAATGACCAGCTCAATCCCTTTGGCGGACTTGCACGCAGCAGTTTGTCCAACCGTATCACGCCTTCTCCCATTTCCTTGATATCTGAAATTGCGAGATAGAGCGTACGCGGCGTTGTGTTGAACGCCTTGATCAAATTTGGAGCCGAATCAATCAGTGCTCCGGCGTTCCACCACGTACTGGGATCGAGCGCAACGTAGTGCGTGAACATGTCCGGCTGCCGGAGAAACGTCTCCACGATGAACAGTCCCGCCAATGACTCGCCCACGATCGAACGTTCGCTCGTTGTGCGGTATCGCTTTTGAATTTCGGCAAAGAGTTCGTCCTTCACAAACGCTCTGAACTGCGCCGATCCGCCAACCACCGGCGCGATTGCACTGTCCGACTTGACGCGTGTTGGTCCGGTGAGATCCCGACGACGAACCGTGTTGGGAATTCCAACTACAATTACGGGACGAATAGCGTGCGCCTGCACGAGCGAATCAACCGTGCGCACGATGTGCGGAAAATCTTCGTCGAGACCGCCGTCGGGCATATACAGCACGGGAAACCGAGTCTGGCCATTCTTGTAGCTGGCCGGCGTGTACACATTAATCCTGCGCGGTTCGCCGAGTGCCTTGGACACAACGGTGAATGAGTCGTGCACCGGAATGGGAACAGGCGGCGCTGCTGCATCCTGCGCGAACATCGGGGCTGCCACGCACGACATGGTCACGAGCGCCGAAAAAATTAGCCGTACCGACGCGAGTGGTGATTGCTCAATTGGCATGGTCCTTCCATGAAGTGACGAGGCGTGAGCGCGAACGGTCGGCGAAGTCATCGAGATGCGCGAGGGAGAGACGGCGAGACAGAGAGACAGAGAGAGGCCTGCACGCGAAATCTTCAATGTGACATCTTGCGTGACAATTGACGGACCGGCAATGCCTGCAACAGATTTCAGTCAGACTTGAGCGTGACGCCGCGGTCGCGTCGGCTGTTTGTTCATGAAGTGCCGCCCAATTGGCCGAAGCAGCAGGTACCCACACGCAGAGGATTTTGCGATGAAATCATATTATCAAGCATTGCTCGGCATCTTGTTACTCTCGCTGACGGTGTCGTGCGCCGATCCCGCATCGCCGGTCGATCCAGCGGACGCATTTCTCGGACGCTGGGAAAAGGTCGAAGGAGGCCTGCCACCGGTGTCGCTCGAAATACGACACGACGGCAATGCAACGGTCGGGCAGGTGTGGCTGAGCGGGACCACTTACACGTTGCCCGCCTTTTTCGACGATAGCAGCGTTGTATTAACAAATCCCGCGTTGTCAACGGGAGCGTCGTTCGTCGGTGTATTCACCCAGCGAGGCGCGAAAATGCGCTTCACCTTGTCGGGAGATCCCGATGTGGTGGTGACGCTGATCAAATTGACACGAATTGACTGACGCGCGAAGTCACTCGGAGCGCGGCAGATGCTAAGCCGCGCCTTTGTCCGCGCCCATGTTCGTGAGGGCAAAACTCAGCCCTTCAAGTTCCATCGCCATGTTCACGGTTTTAACAGAAATATGTGACGGAACCTGCAATTGCGCGGGCGCAAAATTCAGAATGGCGCGAATGCCCGCCTTGATGATGCGATCGACCACGGCCTGTGCATCGTCCGCCGGAATCGCCAAAACGGCAATCAGTGCATCATCCCGCTTTACATCGCGTTCGAGATCGACCATGTCGCGCACCAGCTCCTCGCCCCATTTCTGACCAATCTTGGCGGGATTGTTGTCGTAAACCCCGACCACCCGAAAGCCCCGATCGGTGAAGCCATGGTAGTTGGCCAACGCGGCGCCAATTTTTCCCGCGCCAATGATCACGACGCGCCATTCGCGCCCCAATCCCAGGATGGCACGAAGCTGGGCGGAGAGTTCGTGCACCGGGTAGCCCAAGCCGCGTTTCCCGAACGATCCAAACGAAGACAGGTCTTTGCGCACCTGTGCCGGCGTAGTCCCAAAAAGGGTCGCCAGTTCATCGCTGGATGCGGTGTGTTGTCCGCGGCCGTCCAACTCCTCGAGGTATCGGAGGTACATGGACAGGCGCCGGACGGTGGATTCGGCTATGCGTTTCACGGGGTCCAAGGCTTGTGAAATTCTTCACAAACTTATCCAACCCCGCGCAATTTTACTAGGGAATCTCAACACTTCCCGAGAGGTGCCCTCCGAGCGAGGTCGCGCTATCTTGCTCTCAGATGCCCCCCAACCGACCAGTCTGGCAACGCGCCGTTGCCGTTCAATCAGAGCCAACCACGCTCTCCGCCCGCGCTACCCAGCGACTTCAATCGGGCCCGCTGGATTCCGTAACGTTGATGCGCGAAGTCTGCCACGTCGATCGCTTGACGGCCGAAGCCGCAGAACGAATGGCGGTTGCGCTTCTGGGCTCGCGGCACGATTTCGTGCGATTGGCCAACGGCGCCTGGGCGCTCCGTGAAGATCCTCGGCTCACCAGTGCCGAGCCGAGTGCACCGCGAGTGGTGGAGGAAAACGATCCGTTGCTGTCGTCGCTTTCATTTGCAGTCGTGGATGTTGAAACGACCGGCACTAACGCGCGCACACATGATCGCATCACAGAAATTTCGGTGGTGCGCGTGGTTGAGGGACGTATTGCCGATGTGTACACGCGCCTCGTAAATCCGGAGCGTTCCATTCCCGCGTTTATCACCGGACTCACGCACATCTCGTGGGACATGGTGAAAGATCAATCACCATTCCGCGATATTGCCGAAGATATTTCCGAACGATTGACCGGTCATGTTTTCACTGCGCACAACGCGGCATTTGATTGGGGATTCGTGACCGAAGAACTTTCGCGCAGCGCGGGCCGTCGACTGAGTGGCCCGCGGCTGTGTACGGTGCGGCTTGCACGTGTACTGCTGCCGGAACTTTCGCGTCGCAGTCTGGATCACGTGACCCAGCACTTTGGCATTGAGGTGTCGGCGCGACATCGTGCGGAGGGTGACGCCGTTGCCACGGCGCACTGCTTGCTCAAACTCCTCGGAGTGGCCGAAGAGCGTGAAGTCACAACCTGGAGCGCACTGTCTGCGATTGTTGGTCCCATGCAATCGTCTCGCCGGAAGACCGCTGCCGATCGTCGGCGCCGAGCGTTTCCGCACCCTGTTACGAAGGATGATGTGGCGTGACTTTTCCGAAACCGTTGATCGAATCTCGCGCGTTTGGTGACTGGCGCATTCATGCCATCCAGGCTGGTGGGCAACAGTTGGATGGGGGGGCAATGTTTGGTGTTGTGCCAAAGTCGTTGTGGCAGCGCCGGCTTCCGGCGGATGAGCTGAATCGTATTCCGATGGGAATGCGTTGCCTGTTGATCGAACATGCCGATGAACTCGTGTTGATTGACACCGGTTCGGGTAACAAGGATACGGCGAAATTTCAGAGCATCTACGGAATTGAAAACGCGGGCGCAGACAATCGCACGGCGTTGGAGGATGGCATTCGCGAAGCGGGATTCACGCCGGATGATGTCACGCTCGTGATCAACACGCATCTGCACTTTGACCATGCGGGTGGTAACACGTTCAAGAACGCCGACGAACACGTTGCGGCGTCATTTCCGAACGCACGCTATACGGTGCAGCGTGGTGAAATGGATTGGGCCACGCACACCAACGAGCGCACCGCGGCGAGTTATTTCACCACAAACTGGTCATCCATTGTTGATGCGGGCCGCATGACACTCACGGAAGGTGCCACGGAAATACTGCCAGGCATTTCGGTGCAGTTGACGCCGGGGCACACGCCGTATCACCAGAGTGTGTTGCTCAAATCGGGCGGAGAGACTGCGTGTTTCCTTGGCGATGTTTGTCCAACGACGCATCATCTGCCGTTGCCGTGGATCATGGGGTACGACGTAGAGCCGTTGGTCACGCTCGAGTCCAAGCGGCTTTTGCTCAAGCGTGCATTGGACGAACAGTGGCTATTGGTGTTCGAGCACGATGCGCATCGCGGGTGGGGTCGCGTGGCGAATGATGGGAAGGCGTACGGGTTCATTCCGTTGGCGTGATCGCGGTGTTTTGGTACTGGGGTCAGAGGCGTCACTTTGACCGCGTGGTTTTGGTACTGGGG
>JBDUBA010000347.1:0-11998 GCA_040004335.1 Gemmatimonas sp. | reverse complement strand
CAAGCGTTCGATCCGTCAGCAGGTCCATGGGCACGCCCAGCAGCATCTGTGCGCCGATTGGCGTGAAGCGAATCACCATGAAGTCCCGAGCTCCGAAGGCCTCTCGGATCTGATGGCGATGTTGCGGAGCAACGATCCACGCGTTTCTCAGCTCGGTTGTGCGCTTGGGGTCCGATGGGTCGACGATTCGATGAGGCGCCGCGAAGTTCAGAACGATCGCGACTTCAGGTACTGGGAGGTGCCGCTCATGCAACGGCATGGCCAAGATGCTTTCACTCGCGAAGTAGCCACGGACGTAGTCGCGGAGGCGCGGTTCGGCATGCCGCTGTGCAGTACGCCAGCGACCGAGATCAGACCGATGACCAGTGACTTCGATTGTAGTGCTCCCCAGTTCGTGAGACACGCGCGAACCTAATTTGCCACAATATTCTGTGCTGGGCCATACTCGAGTGGACGCCGTCACTCCTTCGGCAAAATCAACGTGCATCCCCCTGCGCGTGTGCGGTTTCGTCGGACTTACGAACACCGGTTCGACGGTTGCAAACCGTAGGGATTCCGCGCGGGCCACGCGCGCATTTGCTGCGCCTGGCGCTCAAGTGGTTCAACGCGCTGCAACGTTTTCTTCGACGGCGGTGGCTCAGTCGGCGCGGTGTCCGACGCCCGATGCGGATTCCCTGATCCGATCGCGGTACGTTCTCGCTCTTGCGCTGCCAGTCACTTGATTGACGACTCCCGCTCAATGCGGCCCGGGCGTCCCCACTGATCGCGACGTGCCTTTGACTATCGCGACTCGCAATTCCATCCACCCATCCACCTGCACGTATTCCACGCGCAGGTCATGCGCGCCCGGCGCGATCGGCGCATTGTCGACTGCACTTTCGTGTGGGGTCCAATCATCAATCACGAGTTTGCCATCTACCCACACACGCACCGCATCATCGCTGATCGTGCGTAGCGTATGCGCACCGGCGGGGACGATGACGTGCGCTGTCGCGACTGCCGCAAACTTCGCGGCCGGCACACCCGCAATCTGCGGACGCGACCACATGTAGTCGAGGCGCTGCTCACGACGCTCGAGCACGGGCGCGCCGCGCAGCAACTGCGCAAATGCGGTCGGCGCCTTGCGTGGATCGGTGCTGTCGGCCCACACATGAAACGCGACGCGCCATCCGTCTGCCACTACAGCCGCGTCTTCGCCGCTTCCAAATGAGAAGGGTACCGCAACACCCTTCGCGCGCGCGACACCGCGCGGGCTGCGCGTGGCCTCGCCCGTGTACATGAGCGACATACTCCACGCATCGCCTTTCGTCATGCCGCCGCTGCTTGCGGCTCGGACAACAATAATCGTATCGCCGACACGCCCGCTCCGTTTCGACACGCTCGCGAGGCCATGCTGCGTGCTGAGCAACCATGCGCCGGGGGGGCCGAGCACGAGCAAGCGCACGCTGTCAATTGGCCATAACTTTGGTGAGCGCCAATCGTACGGCCCCCATTCGTCGACGACGATCGCATCGCGCAACATGCGCGACACGCTTGACGACGGGATCGCGCGCGGATCTGCCTGAGGCAAGCGCGAGGCGACGCTCGCTACAACTTCCGGTGTCAACAGGTGCTGCCACTGACAGGCTGGCGGACCACCGGGCCAGCCGTACACATTGCCGCTGTCTGCTACAGCTGTGTTGACGATGCTCACGCCGTTGAAGCGGGTCGCCATGATGTTGCCACGTAACACATACCCGCGGCTCCGCGTGTCGCGTTTCTTCGGATATCCCCAGTCACTTGGCGCAATCGAATCGGCCCACAGGCGAAAGCCGATCGAGTCTGCGTTGAACATGTTGTCGGCAATGGTGATGTCCTGGCCGTGCTCGATTGCAATCGCATAGACATTGTCCGCAAAGCAATTACCGACGACGCGCGAGTTGAAGCTGTAGCCGCCCCAGAATCCGTTGTCGCTCCCTTGAATGCGATTGCCGATGAAATCGTTTCTGCTGAACGTCGCCTCCATTCCATTCGTCGGCGCGTAGCTGAAATCGTTCTGGTAAAACAAGTTGTCGTTCGAACCGCCCTCGCCGGTGTCCATCGTTGTCTGTCCGGCCCACAGGAACAGTCCGTCGCCCCCATGCGTCACTGAATTCCACGCGACGACGTTGTGTGAACTCTGCTCGAACATCAGCAGTCCCGCCGAGTCCTGCCCGCGCCGATAGAAGCCGTTGCTGAAGCCGCGCACGTTGTAGTCGAGCGTGTTTCGATAGATGCTGTTCTCGCTACTCCGGTAGAGGCCGATGCCGAGTGCGGAGTTGAAGGCGAAGGTGTTGTCGTGAATGCGGAGAGAGTCGCTCCGCGTCAGCATCAGCCCCGCGAAGCCCTGCACCGCGGTGTTCGCGCCAATGTCGCCGCCTACCACCTTCTCGAGATAGATTCCCGCCCCAAACCGCAGCCACTCGCGTTGCTCGTTGTGATGGAATGACATCCAATCGACGAGGCTTTCGTGCCCTATACCGCTGAAGAGACGCGGCTTCCAGTTGTAGCTGACGTCGTTGCCCGTGAGCGTGAGTCCGCGCGTGCCGATCGCGAGCATACCCACGCGATACCCGCGCACGCGCGCATTTACGACGCGCACGTTGCGGCCGCCATCGATGCGAATGGCGACGCCCAAGGCCTCATCGGGATCGGCGTCCGGCGATGATCCCCGCAGCTCTGCGCCGTCAAAGTCGACGGTGATGTTGTTGCCGCGAATGACGATCACCGACGAGTCCGTCGACGCGTTCGCAGCGATCGAATAGACCTTTCGCACGATCCGCACCGAGCGGGTAATGGTCATCCCTCGGCGGATTTCGACTCGGGGGATCTGCGCGCTTGCAGTGTTGGAGACCCCGGACAGGGCGAAGAGGAGTGAGGCGAGGAGGCGATGCGAGGTCGGCATTGTCCCGCGAAATTGCGCCCGCGCCTGCGTGGGGTCAATTGTCCGGCAATCTGGTATCGCCGCGTTTCGAAGAAAAATCCGGGAAGCCGCGGGGAGATTTGTTCGTTTCATGGGGTTCACCGTTGCATTTGCGATCGAGAAATGCAGATCCCTCGCTTCGCTCAGGGTGACAGTACGCATCGGAGGACCCCTTGCGCTTGTACAAGAAGGACGCGTTCCACACCCTTACCCAACCGGCGGCGGCACCGAATGGATCAGGACGCATACGGATGCATGGGAGCGCGAGCGCGGACCGACCCTCGCCATCTGCTCCGGCACCGACGGTGATGCAATCATCGGTGCGATGAGCCTCCAGTTCTCCGTGCTTCACGCAGTGGCGAGCTTGGATACTGGATCGGCGCCGATCATTGGGGCCAGGGGTACGCGACCGAGGCCGCGCATGCGGTGATGTCGTTTGCATTCACCACGCTCGCGCTCCACCGTGTTCAAGCACGACATTTCACCCGCAATCCGGCATCCGGGCGCGTGCTGTTGAAGCTCGGGATGCAACTCAAAGGGATCCACCGGAGCGACTTCATGCGGTGGAATGTTTTTGAAGACGTTGCCGTTTACGCCGATCTAACGGGCGTTGCTGCTGCCAAAGGTATGGTGGTGCGCCGTGTAACTGCGCAGCACTCCGTGCTGCTCGGTTCACAGCTATTTTATGAAAGCCTTTGCAGCAGAACGCGGCGGTTAGGCAACATCATGAGGTTTGTTGAAATGCGGATCTTACCAGGCAGATGGGCCGTGCTCGCGTCCGTTGTATTGCTGTGCAGCTGCGCAGCGAACGCACCGCGCGTGACGGCGTCGCGCGCTCAGGAGCCGGTCGTTGGATGTTACCGGTTTTCGCAGGGCACCTGGTCGAGCGAGGCCAAACTCGGTCCCGCGCGCGCGACCACGGTCGTACGCCTTGATACCGTTGCGCGTCCAGGTGAGACCGGCGCCCTGACGGCCGAACGCGTCGAACCGGGCGAGGTTCTGTTCCCGAGCGACCCACGCGTACCGTGGCAGAAACCCGCGCGTTGGTGGCGAGTGGGCAATGACTCGATCGTCATCAGTTGGTGGTCAACGGGCACCGAAGCCGAAACATTCATGGGCCATCGCGCAGGCGCGACCCTGCAAGGCATGGTCCGACGGACGAATGACCAGATTTTTATCGATCCGGAGACCAAGAAGGTCCGATGGGACGGGCGGCCGTTTGCAACGGCGTCTGCCATACGCGTGCCGTGCCCCTGACAGAGGGCGACCATTCGCATGGCGCCGCAAGACGTCGCCGAATGCGTGGCGAATCAATGGCATGGACGGAGTGCTCAAACGAATTGAAGATGTTGGCTCCCGTGTTGCCTCCGTTGTTGCCTCTGGTGTTGCATACGCTGTTTCAGCGCTCACGCGTTTCTAAAATCCCGTCAAATGAATCCATTTGCGTTTTCCTTGATCCCCCGTTCGCAGCAGTGATGCACGATCGCGACGGGAAAGCGCGTGGCTCGCCGCCTCACTGCACCACGCGACCGATCATTCAAACCTTTCAGTATCGCGCCATCGTCTAAGCTGAACGAGAAACGGGAGTGACAGGTCCGCACCGACGGAAGCCCGCGACGCAATTACCGGCCGGGAGCAACCGAACGAACGATGAAGACCCGCATGATCGTCCTGCTGACGGTTGCCATTGCAACACTCACGTCTGCACAAAAGAGTCACGTCGCACCACGAATCGCACCGCGCATCGCTCCCTGGGGATTCGACCTCACGGGCATGGATACCACGGTCAAACCTGGCGAAGATTTCGCTGCGTTCACCGGCGGCGCGTGGATGCGCAACACAACGATCCCGCCCGATCGGTCATCATGGGGTCCGTTTTCCATGCTCCGCGCAAGCGCGGACGCCGACGTCAAGGCGATCGTCGAGAACGTTGTTCGCGAGCCGCATGCGGCCGGGTCGCTCGAGCAAAAGATCACAGACTTCTATCAATCGTATCTCGACACTGCGTCTATCGAAGCGGCGGGTCTCACGCCCATTCAGGCCGACCTCTCGTCAATCTCGGCTGCGCGCACCCATGCAGATATCGCGCGCCTGATGGCAACGCCGGATCTCGCCATCGGCGGTCCGCTGTCGATTACCGAGTGGCCGGACGCGGCGAACCCGGATCGTTATGCCATCAACATCGTGCAGTCCGGTCTCACGCTGCCTGATCGCGATTACTACCTCCAGACCGACACGAGGTTCGTCGACGTACGAAGCCGGTATCGCACGTACATCGAAGCGATGCTCACGTTGAGCCACTATGCCGAACCTGCGCGTGCGGCGGATTCGGTGCTCGCACTGGAAACGGCAATGGCAAGGCTTCATTGGACGCGCGAGAAGCGAGCCGATCGTGATCTCACGTATCACCCAAAGTCGCAGGCAGAACTCAAAACATTCGCGCCCGATTATCCGTGGGATTCCACGCTCGGCGCTCTGGAAATTCCGGATCACAATTTCTTTGTCCTCAAGGAAGATGAGGCGATTCGGGACCTGACACATTTGTTCGCGGTGACGTCGGTCGAGACGTGGCGCGCCTACATGACGTTCCGCTACCTGAACAGCACGGCCGACCTGTTGCCGCTTGCGTTTGATAGTCTCTCCTTTGACTTCAACGGCCGCACACTGCTCGGACAACAAGTAAAGCGCGAACGCGCAAAGCGTGCGACCACCGTACTCAACGCTTCCCTCGGCGAAGCCGTCGGCCAACTGTACGTGCAACGACATTTCACGACGGCAGCAAAAACAAACATCACAGCAATCGTCGAAGAACTGCGCGCCGCGTTCAAGATGCGCATCGATGCACTGACGTGGATGTCGCGCGAAACGAAGGCCGAGGCGCTTAAGAAACTCGCGGGGCTCCGCGTGAAAGTCGGTTATCCGGATGCGTGGCGCGACTATGCGAAACTTGACGTGCGCGCTGGTGATCCGATCGGTAATCGCAAGCGAGCACTCGTCTGGAACTGGCGGCGGCAAATCAGTCGACTGAATGCGCCGACAGACCGCAACGAATGGGGGATGACTCCACAAACTGTAAACGCGTACAACAACTCGTTCTTCAACGAGATTGTATTCCCCGCCGCAATCCTGCAGTCGCCGTACTTCGACCCGGACGCAGACCCCGCGGTTAACTACGGTGGTATTGGCGCCGTCATCGGTCACGAGATGGGGCACGCATTCGACGATCAGGGATCCAAGACTGATGAGCGAGGTGCGCAACGCGATTGGTGGAGTGTACCGGATGCCACTCGATTCAAGACGTTGACGTCGCGTGTGACCGAGCAGTACTCGCGCTACGAAGCGCTGCCGGGCGAGTTCGTCAATGGTCGGACAACACTCAGTGAGAACCTTGGCGACGCTGGCGGTCTCAGTATCGCACTCGCAGCTTACCACCTCTCGTTGCACGGCAAACGCGCTCCCGTGCGAAATGGATTCACTGGTGATCAGCGTTTCTTTCTTTCCTACGCGCAAACATTCCGCGAGAACATTCGCGAGGGGCAGTTGCGCGCCAATCTCACCTCCGATCCGCACAGTCCATCGAAGTTCCGGGTCAACGGAGTCGTGCGGAACATGGACGAGTGGTACGTGGCATTCGGCGTGCGTCTGGGCGATGCGCTGTATCTCGCTCCAAAGGATCGCGTGCGCATCTGGTGAACTCCTCCCAATGCGCAAATTGCGAACGATTTTCGACAGCGAGTGGGCGCGAGGCGATGGGATGCTTGCCCGAGAGTCTGCTGCGATTGTCGTACTGCGAATAACGTTTCCGAAACGGTCTGTTATGATCAGCCGAAACGTACCTCGGCGCATCGAGCAGGAACGGCAAGCCTCACCAATTGAAGCAGGGCGTCTTGACGTTTTTGCGGGTAATGCGGGTGGAGACGCCGTTGATCTCGATCGACCGTCGATAGTATGACGCTCCGAGCTAGGCGCAGTCAAAGGCGGTGAGGTAAGCTGTGTAACTGCGTAGCGCTCGCGTTGCTCCGTTCACAGCTCAATTATTTGAGTCTTTGCAGCAGAACGCGGCATTCGAAGGCTTTAGCGCTGGTCATGCCGACGGAATGCCTTATTACACCATGCCATTCGTGGACGGACTGTCGCTGCGACAACGCCTGCAGCAAGGACCCGTGCCGCCCGAGCTGGCTGTCTCGCTGCTGCGGAACGTAATCGCAGCGCTCACGTACGCGCACGCGCGCGGAATTGTGCATCGCGACATCAAGCCCGAGAACGTACTGCTTTCCGGTAATTTATGACAGCCGTTGCAGCAGAACGCGGCGGCTGATACACCTTTTCGAAAATGATCATGCGTTGGTGGCTGGCGTATGCGCCGCGAGTCCTGCGCGGGCGCCGTCGGAAATGGGGTGGCTCGGAAGCCAATTTCGGCCTAGCTTAGTCAGATGTGTCTTTCCTTCGAAGTCTCCGAGACTGAGCGCCAGCACCTCACCGAGCTAGCCGACCGACTCAACGTGCCCGCCGAGGCGTTGCCGGCGGCCGCACTGCGCGTTCTGCTCACTCGACGAGAGGCGGCGTTTGGCGCCGCAGGGCCGCATCTCGCAGAGAAGAATGCCGAGCTGTATCGCCGTCTCGCGTAGCGCCGCCCACTGAATGACGCGCTTTCTCACGATCGCGGAAGTCCTGGAACTGTACACACGCGTCGTCGCCGCGCCGGTGAAGCGCGATCCAAGCAGGCCGCGAATTACGCGTCGGACTGGATGGTCGCGATGCGGTGGGGTTCGTGAGTAGGCCGGTTCTCGTTCTCAGCACGGAGCCGCGCGTGGCGATCACGATTGCGCGATCATTGCACAAGCAGAACATTCCCGTCGACGTCGGGACACTGTCGGCGAGCGGTCCGGCGCTGACTTCGCGCGCCATTCGCCGATGCCTTCACATCTCGCCGAAGCCGGATGCAACGTCCGATGAGGTACTGCATGCGCTCACGTCGCTGATTCGCGACCGGGGTTACGACATGGTCATTCCGGCGAACGACACGTCGCTTGGTTTCGTGGCAAAGCATTACGACAGCCTGAGCCCGCTGACGCACCTGGCGTGTCCGGAACCGCACGTGGTGGCTCGCGTGTTACAGAAGGAACAGACGCTCGCGGCCGCACGTCGGGTCGGCATTGCGGTGCCGCTCCGGTTTGAAGTTGCCGACGTCGCCGGACTGGATGCGCAGCGCAACACATTGCGTTTCCCGGTGGTCGCCAAGGGGGAAAGCAAGACGGACGCCTCGGCGAATACGTTCAAGGTCCGCTACTACAGAACCTTCGAGGAGCTGCGCGCAGAAGTCGTCGGGGACCCGTCGTTCGGGAAACGACACCTGCTTCAGGAGTTTTGTCCGGGCGTCGGCGTCGGACACGGCATTCTGCTGAACAAAGGGGAACCAGTCGCGGTGTTCCAGCACCGCCGGCTCAAAGAGCTGCCGAGCACCGGCGGCGTGAGCGTGCTCGCGATTTCGGAAGCGCCCGATCCCGCACTGCTGAAACAGTCGATCGCGTTACTGCGTGCGCTCGAATGGCAGGGTATTGCCATGGTGGAGTATCGTTACGATCGCGACACGCGAAGGGCCGTGCTGATGGAGATCAACGGCCGCTATTGGGGGACGTTTTCGATGGCGACGCGGGCGGGCCTCGATTTGCCGTACTACGAATGGCAGCTCGCTCACGGCCAACAGCCGCAACCGCCTTCCGCGTACCACGCGGGAACGAAATGGCGATGGACCGCTGGATATCTGCAGCGGGTGCACGACCTTTTGGCCGATCCGCCGAACAGCGGACTTCCTACGCGATCGCGTTTCGTCGAGCTTCTTGAGGCGGTGCCGGACCTGACCGTCGCCGCGCGATCGGCCGTATGGTCGTTGGAGGATCCACTGCCCGCGATAGCGGAAGTCACGAGGACATTGAAGTCGAATGTCGTGCGCGACGTCAAGTCCGTCGTCCGCAGGATTCTCCCAACCCGATTGGTGAAGCTTGCGAGTGTCTCGCGCAATCTGGAGACGGGAACCGGTGGCTTCTATTTCCGGTCGCAGTTGATGCGCGGGCTCGGCGTTCGTCGCGATAACCTCAACCACGTACCGCGACCCGTGCGCTCCGTACTGTTTGTGTGTCACGGGAACATCCTGCGGAGCGCAATGGCGGAGGCAATCATGCGTCAGCAAGTCGCGGAGGCCGGCCTAACCGACATCAGCATTCGTTCCGCGGGCGTCGCCGCCAGAGCCGGCAAGGCGGCCGACCCCCGCGGCATTGCTGCGGCGCGTGCCATGGGGTTTTCGCTCGATAAACATCAGGCGCAGCCCGTTTCACCGGAGCTCGTGCAGGAGTCCGATCTCATCATCGTCATGGATTTTCTCAACGAGGCGCGAATGCTGACGAGGTTCCGCGCGGCGCGCGGCAAGGTGTTCATGTTGTCGCCGTCTGACCGTAGTCGAACGATCGAAGTTCCAGATCCCTATGCCGGCACTGCCGACGATGTGCGGCGGTGCTACGATGAACTAGTCGTCCGGGTGCATGATCTGACGCGCATCATTGAAGTTGGTCGGCCGTGACGACCGCGTTCCGACCGTTATTCGATTCTTGCGCGATCACCGGGGGTCTCCGTTGACGCTAGCCCGAAAGGTTGGGCTTTGGTAAACAGTAGAAAATCCGTGCAGTGTCTGGGGTCCAGCGCCCGAGGGGGCAAGGAGACCAGCGATGTAGAAGTTGAAATGCAATCCAGAGCAAATCGTCTATGTGTTGCGGCAGCCGAGAGAAGGTTCTCGGAGGCGTGTGCCGACAAATCGACGCTGACCCTGATCGACCAGCCGACCTCTGGTGGCCGGTACCAGGACATCATAGGTTGCGCACGCCAAGCCTTCCACAGGGTCCGCTCGTCCGGGCGTGCCGATCGTCATACCATCCAGAAAGGGCAGAAGTGATGAAGCACATTCTCAAGCGGGCCGCTGCGCGCGTCGCCGAGTCTCGCGTCGTTCGGAGCACCGTTGTCCATCTCGTCTACCCAACGATCGTGCGGTGTATCCGGGACGAGGTGCAGCCGGATGTGCCGTCCGAGACCGGAGTGGTCGAGGATCTGGCTTGGAAGATCCACGCGCAGATCGTGCTGAACGACGAACTGCGACTCCACGGCGTGAACTGCTGTCCGGACGGTCTCCGGAGCGACAAGGAGACGCGCGCCCGGCTCTTCGAGGCAGTGCTGAGCGCCGCGTCCGACGTGCCCGGCGACATTCTCGAGTTCGGGGTGTCGTCCGGGGAATCGATGCGCTACTGGGCCCAGCACTGCCCGGACCGGCGTATCTTCGGCTTCGACAGCTTTGAGGGACTTCCGGAGGAGTGGTGGACCCGTTCCGTCGGCGCATTCAAGGCGGACGTCCCGCACATCGACGCGCCGAACGTCGAGTTCGTGAAGGGGTGGTTCGACCAATCCCTCCCGCCGTTCCTGGCGCGCTGGGCTGGGCGTGCGGCGATCATCCACGTGGACTGCGACCTGTTCTCGTCGACGCGGACCTGTCTGCGTCTCACGCTTCCGCGCTCGGGCCCCGGCACCTTGGTGGTGTTCGACGAATACTACAACTACCAGGTGTTCGCCGAGCACGAGTGGCTGGCGTGGCGAGAGGCGCTGAATACGTTCGGCATGACGGCGCGCTGCGTCGCCTACGACGGACGCCGCGCCGCATTCCAGATCGTGTCGATGGCGGCGGCCGAGGGGAACGGCATGGAGCCGTCGGGCCGTCGCGCGCTCGAGGGGGCCGCCGAGGCGGGGGCGTCTTCCCCGTAACGACTGCTCACACCGTTCGCTGCCGGTTCAGCAGAAAACGGTGCGATGGTTCCCCGGCGCCGGACTCCAACGACGGCACTATCGGTTGGTCCACAGTTTGAGTGTGCCCCCCGCGACGATCAGCAATGATAGGACGAAACGTTCATCGGGTTGCACTCCTGTTCTTGTGCATCGTGACACGATCACGCGCGCTCGACGCGCAATCCAGTTTCGATCGAGAAGTAGCCGCAGCGGGCACGGACTCGGCGGCGTGGCAAAGTGTCTTGATGCATGTCGTCAGTGGGCTCAGTACACAGCTCGTGCGTGCGAGCCTCGACACGAGTTTGCAACCATGGCGCTTCCAGTTACCGGCCGGCGAGCCACAGCGCGCCCGCCTTGAGGCGCAGCTTCGCACCATTCAGCGCGCACGAGCCGCATTCGGCAGCGATTCCGTCGTGTATGTGCTGGAGCTCGGACCCCTGCTCATTCGCGGCGATACAGCCCGCGTGAAAGCGAGTTTGACGCCGTATCACGGCGCCGCGCTTCGCGCTGCTCCATGCACCGCTAATTTATGAGAGCCGAACGCGGCGTTACGTGGCTTCAACCAGAGGCGATGCATGCCGCCTGAAATTTTCGATCTCGGGCAAATCCTGCTTCGTCGACCAACCGTCGCCGACGCGCCAGCAATATTCGAGTATGGGAGTGACCCCGAAGTCGCGCGGTATGCTGATTGGCCCGTGCGCACGACGATTGAGTCTCTCATCGGATCGTTGCAGGATCGGGCGTCTGAGTGGGAGTCCGGTGCCGCGTACAATTGGGTCATCACCATTCCAGCACATGATCGCGCGATCGGTGGCGTTGCGTGTCGTGTTGACGGGCATGCCGCTGAAATCGGGTTTCTCTTGCATCGTCGCTACTGGGGACAAGGCTTGAGTACGCAGGCGGCGCGTGCCGTGGTGGAATGGGCGCTCTCGGATAAGGCAATCTGGCGCGTGTGGGCAACCTGTGATACGGAAAACGTCGCATCGGCGCGTGTGCTGGAAAAATGTGAACTCGTCCGTGAGGGCACGTTGCGACAGTTCGCCGTTCGCCCGCAGCTATCGCCGATTCCGCGCAACGCATTCCTGTATGCGCGGGTGCGCGGCACCACGTAACGAGCGTTGCTGCAGTTGAGGCTGTGCGGTACGCTGCGTAACGCCGGAGCTGCGCTGATCTGTTCACAGCGAATTTGTTGGAACGCTTGCTGCCGAACACCGCGTTGCGGATGTAGCAGAA
>JBDUBA010000408.1:0-12016 GCA_040004335.1 Gemmatimonas sp. | reverse complement strand
CCACGTATTCGTGGTGCAAACGAGCGGCTTCTTCGCGGGCCATGGCGAGAACCTTTCGCACGCGCTCTGTAAAGTTGTAACCGTTGTTGCTCATCGTCCCCTCAGGGATAAACGGGTGCGGTTCATTGGTGACCGCCCCCTTCGCTCGCAAGGGCCTGCCGCACGTAACGCGCGCGGACCAAATTGGCCTCATCATCATCTTTCAGCACGCGCCCTTCCTGGTGTGCCAGGTGTGCCGACTGTGCAAAGATCAGGAGCTTGTTGAGTGTGTATACACTGAGCCCGGAGATCAGTTTCAGACCGACCGCCAACCTCACACCGCTCAGAAAATTCATGGCTTCGTCGAACGTCAAACTGCGAGCGTATCGCAACGTTCCGTACGCGCGCCACAGCTTGTCCTCAATAATATATCCAGCATCGCGCACCAGTATACGGCGCGCCTCTTCTTCACGTTCGATTAACTGGCGAACTACCCGCACCAGATGCTCCTGTAAATCTTCTTCCGATCGCCCAAGCGTGGTTTGATTAGACAGCTGAAAGAAGTTGCCAACCACTTCGCTGCCCTCACCATACAAGCCTCGGTAGGTCAGCCCCATTTGTTGAAGGCCGGTCAGGACTTTCTTGATCTCCTTGGTGTGCACCAGCCCCGGCAAATGAATCAGCACCGAGGCACGAAGCCCGGTGCCAACATTCGTCGGACACGCGGTCAAGAAACCGAATTCCCGATGGAAGGCGTACGGCACGTGGGCACCAAGCTCGCGGTCAAGCCGCTGCACCGCCTCAAACGCTGCCGGAACAGCAAATCCCGAGCGCAACGCTTGCAGACGCAGGTGGTCCTCTTCGTTTACGAGCAGCCCTGCCTCCTCGCCCAGAAACACAGCCGCACCACTGCGAACCGCGTGTTGCGAATCGAGACCCGCCAACTCCTTGCTCACCAAGTGGCGTTCATGCAGCAGCTGACGGTCGTTTTGCGACAATTCATCCAACCGGAACAACACGCTTCCGCGAAGCGTTGGCACGTGGACCAATGCATCGCGCACCTGCGCCAGCATACGCAACCGTTCGCCCTCGCGCGCACGCGCGGTAAACGCATACCCCGACACGTTGCGCGCCAGGCGCATGCGGGTCGATATGACAATGTCTGAATTGGCACCGCTGGCATCGAGCCACCGAACACCACCATCCGGCAGCAGCGATAAATCGAGCGACGGTCGTTGCGTGCTCACTCGATCACCCGAATGCGGTCGCGCAACTCCGCTGCCAATTCAAACTGCTCCGATTCGACCGCTCGGCGCAGGCGGTCTTCCAGGTCGTGCACCGAATCCACTTTGCTTTCCATCTGCACCTGCGGCGCGATGTAGCGTTTGCCAACATGTTTCGAATTGCCATGCAAGCGGCGCAGCAGTTCACGCAAACTGTGCTCCATCGCCTCGTAGCAATGTGCACACCCCAAACGCCCCGTCAACCGAAAATCGCGAGCCGTTGCACCGCAGAATCCGCACGACGCTGCATCCGAGGTCGCGAGCGACACCTGCTGCTGCACAGCGTGCAACATGTCACCCAACGCGTGCTGCTGCATAGTGATTGTTGTTTCCACGCCTTTGGCTTTGGCGCACTTGTCGCAGAGGTGTTCGTGTTTGACGCCCGTCGGGAGCACTTTGATGCTCTCAACGACTGCGTCGCGTTCGTTGCACATTTCGCATAGCATCAGTGGTGCTCCTCTCCTTTCTCCGGACCGGGACCTTGCATCGATTCCGTCTCGACCAGGCGTCCGTCCTGCATCAACAGCGCTCGGTCGGCGCGTGCCGCCAGCGACTGGTTGTGCGTAACCACAACAATGCCCATGCTGCCATCGGCGGCCAACTCCGTAAACAACCCATGCAACCGGTCCGCGTTCGTGCGATCGAGGTTGCCACTGGGCTCGTCGGCCAGCAGGAGTGCCGGATTGCCCACCAACGCCCGCGCAACGGCTGTCCGTTGCTGCTCGCCACCCGACATGGCCGAGGGGCGATGATCCATGCGCGAGGCGAGGCCTACACGCGTCAACAAGGCCGTTGCGCGCGCGCGAGCTTCTTCGTTGTTCACGCCTTGAATCCGCAGCGGCATCATCACGTTTTCGAGTGCAGAAAATTCGCGCAGCAAATGGTGAAACTGGAACACGAAGCCAACCGCCCGGTTCCGGAGCGCCGCCAAGTGCTCGTCCGACCGCCCCTCGACCGCTTCACCCACGATGAACACGCTTCCGGCAGAAGGACGATCCAGCGCCCCCAAGAGATGCAGCAGCGTGCTTTTCCCGGCCCCGCTATCACCAACAACCGCAACCATCTCCCCTCGTGTCACAGTAATCGACACCGAATCGAGCACCCGAATAATACCCCCGTCACCGCCCAGGTACTCTTTGACCAACCCCTCCGCCTGGGCAACTATCGAGCCGTCACTTCCGGAGCTCGTCATCTATTCGTGCCGGATCGCGTCAACCGGATACAGCTTAGCTGCCTGCCCGGCTGGGTACAGGGTGGCGACCGTGGCAATTGCCATGCTCGCTAGCGCCACCAGAATCACGTGAATGGGCAGCACAATCACCGGCACGTGATCGATGAAGTAGATCTGCGGATCGAGCCTCGGCCATTCGAGCTTGATCATGACGATGACAACAATCAGCCCCAGCACGAGTCCACCCAAAGTTCCGATCGCGCCAATGATCATTCCCTGATAGACGAACACTTTACGAATAGACTTCGCGGGTAGCCCCATGGCCTGAAGGATGCCGATTTCACGCGTCTTGTCCGCCACCACCATGGTCAGCGTGCTCACGATATTGAACGCGGCGATCACCACGATGAGCAGCAGAATGACAGCCATCCCCATTTTCTCGAGCTTGAGCGCCTGAAACAGCGGTTTGTTCTGTTCTTGCCAGTCCATCATGCGGACCGCTTCCCGGTTGTTATCGGCCTTGGGGGGAACTGTGTTTTCTGCGGCAGAGTCCTTCGCTGAAACTGGCCCGGGCTTCGCCGTTAACGCTGAATCAAGCGCGTCGGCCAACACGCGCGATTGCCAGCGGTCTTTAACCGCGAGTTCAAGGCCCGTGACATCGTCGCCAAAACCCGCAAATTTTTGTGCGAGTGCCAGATCCATGTACAGATACGTGGCGTCGTATTCGTACAGCCCCGTTTCGAAAATGCCTGATACCACGACGGTGATGTCGCTGATTCGAAGTTTTCCCGAAATGTTATCGAGCTCGTCAGACTGGCCCTGTAGTTGCAACGTGTCGCCGGTGAAGGCATTCAAGCTGTTGGCCAGAATTTGACCCAGCACCACGCCGTGGTTCGAGCTATCTGGAGACTGAAACTTGAAATCGCCGAAAACCTTGTGCTCTCGAATTGACGTGACATCCGCGCCGAGCGTACCCTCCGGAAGAATTCCAACAATTGCGACGCCCTTCGAAACGCCCTTCGTCATTCCGTGCACGCGCGTTGCAATTCCCTGCGTTTGCAGGAATGGAGCACCCTTCGTAATTCCGCGGATCTTTCTTGCCTGCTCGAGCACCGGGCGCCAGTTCGTCATCCGCATCGCGTCGTCGTAATTCATGACCCGGATATCCGGACTGCCGATCAAAATCTTGTCCTGCAAGTCTCCCTGCAGTCCATTCATCACGCCCATGATGACAATCAACGCCGCAACGCCCACCAGCACGCCGCCAATGGCGATCACGCTGATGAGCGATAACAACTTCGAACCACGGCGGCTTCGCAAATAACGCCACGCAATGGACAGCTCAAGACTCATGCGGTTTCGCTACTCCGGGCGCATGGTCGGAAACAAAATCACGTCGCGAATGTTGAGCGTGTCGGTGAGATACATGAACAAGCGATCGATACCGATACCAACACCACCGGTTGGCGGCATGCCGTATTCCATCGCGCGCAAATAATCCTCGTCCACGCCTGTTGCTTCGTCATCACCCGCGGCTTTCAAACGCGCCTGCGCTTCAAAACGTCCACGTTGATCGATGGGATCGTTCAATTCCGAAAACGCGTTCGCCATTTCGCGCCCGCGCGCAAATAGCTCGAATCGTTCGGTCAACTGCGGATTGCCCCGCTTTGGTTTCGCCAACGGCGAAAGCTCGAGCGGATAGTCGATCACAAACGTCGGTTGATCGATCTTGGATTCCACGAGTTCCTGGAACATTTCGTCAAGCAGTTTTGGGCGACTGAGCGTTTCCACCTTGGCCACGCCGATCCGCTTCGCCACGGCCCGCAACTCCGCGTCGGTCGCGGTAAGCACGTCTACACCGGCCGCGCGAGAAAGTGTTGGTGCCCACTCGATGCGAGGAAACGGCGGCTGTAACCCAGGCACCTTGTCCCCAACCCCGGGCACGCTGCGCACACTCTCCGCCGCTGCCATGAACAGTGACTCAACACGTTCCATCATGCCTTCGTAGTCCGCGTACGCCTCGTAAAACTCGAGCATCGTGAACTCGGGATTGTGCGTGCGGTCGATGCCTTCGTTCCGAAAGTCATGCCCGATTTCGTACACCCGTTCGAACCCGCCAACAATCAACCGCTTGAGGTATAACTCGTCGGCGATGCGCAGAAACAGCGGCATGTCGAGCGTGTTGTGATGGGTCACGAACGGACGCGCCGCCGCGCCACCGTACAGCGGTTGCAGCACCGGCGTTTCAACTTCGAGATAATCCAACGCATCGAGATGGCGACGAATCGTGCTCGTCATTTTTGAACGCGCGGCAAACAGTGCGCGCACTTCCGGATGCACGGCAAGATCGGCATAACGTTGACGCGCGCGCTGTTCCGTATCTGAAAATGCCGAATACCGCACCATCTCGCCGTCGACCAGCTGCTCCTTACCCAATGGTAACGGACGAAGGGCTTTCGACAACAACTCGCACGCGCTCACCCGCACCGTGACTTCGCCCGTCTTCGTGCGCATCAAACCACCGGTGGCGCCGATGTAATCGCCAAGATCCAGATCGGCCAACAACGCAAACGCGTCCTCGCCAATTTCGTCTTTGCGGAAGTACAGCTGAATGCGGCCGCCCATGTCGGCGACGTGCGCGAACGCCGTTTTTCCCTGCCCGCGCCAGGACACAATCCGACCGGCGACCGACACGGTCGGACCTTCCGCCGCGTCGCCCAACAGCGCGAGCGCTGCGGTCGTTGAGTGGGTACGTGCGTAGGAATACGCGAAGGGTTCAATGCCGCGTGCGCGCAAGCGATCCAGCTTTTCGCGCCGCGCCACCATCAGGAAATTCAGATCGTCGCTCAACCGCTTTTCTCCGCGTTAGCTGCCCCGGTGTCCATTCTGAGATACGCCTGAATCAACGGATCAATTCCGCCGTCCATCACTTTCTGCACGTCCGGAATCTTGAGTTCGGTACGATGATCATTGACCATCGTGTATGGTTGAAACACGTAGCTGCGAATCTGACTGCCAAACGAGACATCGGTCTTGTTCGCATCCATCGCGGCTTTCACTGCGGCGAGTTTGTCTTCTTCCAACTTGTACAATTTGTTCTTGAGCTGTTTCATCGCGGTCGCCTTGTTCTTGAACTGCGAACGCTCTTGCTGACACGCAACCACAATGCCAGACGGAAGGTGTGTGATACGCACGGCCGAACTGGTTTTGTTCACGTGTTGCCCGCCCGCGCCTGACGCGCGAAACACATCGACGCGCAAATCTTCGTCGCGAATTTCGATGTTGATTTCTTCATTCACCACCGGGTACACAAACACGGACGCAAAGCTGGTGTGGCGACGCGCCTGTGCATCGAACGGTGAAATTCGCACGAGCCGATGAACACCACTTTCCGGCCGCAAAAATCCGTACGCCGAGTTGCCGCGAATTTCGAGCACCGCGCCCTTGATCCCAGCTTCTTCGCCTTCGCTCACGTCCAGCACTTCCATCTCGAAACCCTTCCGCTCGGCCCAGCGCATGTACATGCGCATGATCATCTGCGCCCAGTCCTGCGCTTCGGTTCCGCCAGCGCCTGCCGAGATTTCAACCTGTGCGTCGCGAAAATCATCGCGCCCTTGTAGCAGCGACTTCAGCTCGAACGCGTCAACTTCTTCGCTGATGCGCTCGACCTCTGAATCGAGGTCGTCCATCATCTCTTCGTCGGGTTCAAGCGACAACAAATCCGCGAGCTCGCGCGCAGAACGCACGCGCGCCTCGAGCGAATCGTGCGGATCGATCCATCCCTTTAACATCTTGACCTGCTGCACCATTTCGCGCGCGCGTTCCTGGTCGTTCCAGAACGCCGCTTCAGACATTTCGTGATCGAACGATGCTAGTGTGTTGCGTTTGCCGTCGAAGTCAAAGATACCTCCGCATCTCGCCCAGCCGTTCGGCACTGCGATCCAGCATCTTGGTGCGCTCGTTTTCCTGCATCACAACCTCCGTATACGACGGGGGCCGCCCTATTCAGAGGAGAGCGGCCCAACGATGAAATCGAGTAGAAACTTGAAGCCAGACAACGTCCGCGATTCGCTCAAGAAAGCAAAAACCGGCAACTCTTAAAAGTTAGCCGGTTGTGCCTGCCGCTTCTAGCCCGCGCACATGCTCGGATGCATGAACACGTCCGCGATAGAACTTCTAGAACAACTTGCGCCCACCACCCAGAATGTCGTTCAACGCTTCCTGAAAATGCGGGGTCGCTTCGGCGAGTTCGCGTCCCACCTGTTCTACATACTCCTCGTAACTTTTCTTGATCTCTTCGCGAAAGAGCTGACGCAACGTGCCGTTCCGGATACCTTCTTCGCGTTTTTGCGGATGGTACGCAACGAGATCGGAAACCAGAGCGCGAGCCAGTCGGCGGGCCCGTTGACCAGGGTCAGCCTTTAAGAACGGATTGATTGGACGACGTGGTGTTTCGCTGGCGACCGTCGCCGCGATGGGTTGTGTTGCAGGCGGCGGCGTCTGAGTTACCGTCGCCGTCGGCGCCCATCGCGGCGTCTCGCCCGATGGCGATGCAGCAAACGGAGCTAATGACGGCGAATTGATGGCGGCAGCCGGTGACGCAGGAGTTGGAACGTGCGCTGCGACCGCCGCAATCGTCGCCCCCGTAGGTCTCGGTGTAAGCGGTTGGGCAACAGCCGGCGAACTTTCTGAAGGCGTGGCAAACGCCGATTGCACGACACCAGCCGAAGCACTCGTTACCATGACCGGCAACGTACCACCTGTAATCGCGATAACTCCGCCGCACACCGAACAGCGGGCGCGAACGCCGCTGGCCGGTACCTTGGCCGGATCAATTCGGAACACGGACCGACAATCAGGACAGGCGACAGTCATCGAACACTACTCCGGTTGGCGGTACGATCGGACGAACTCGTCGAAGTGGTGTGATCGGCGTGCGACGCGACGCGTGAGCCTCGGGCGGGCGTTGCCGCGGCCGGTTGTCCTTCCGTCGCCACTTCGTCGCGACGGCGATCAACGGCCCACACAGAGCCTGGAAGTGTTTTTGCGTAGCTCTTCATCTCGGTAGCCAATTCACTCACCTCTGAAGCACGAACAAATCGACGTCGCTGATTGGTCACGACTCCAACCGACAGCGTCATGAGCGGAACCTTGTGCAACTGACCGCGGCGATCCTTCCCAAAGAAATACCCGACCCGTTGATCGTGAGCGGAATACTGCAACGGTACCAGTTCGTCGAAGACGCGAATGACTTCGTCGCATACCCTGGGCATCGCAGCGATCGGAACTACATATAAAAAATCATCGCCGCCGATATGTCCGACAAACCCCTCTTCACCACACAATCCTTTGATTACGTCGTGCAACAGGCGCGCCAACAGCTGAATCACCTCGTTCCCACGAAAGTAACTGTAGCGATCGTTGAATTCCTTGAAGTGATCAAGATCCGCATAACACACTGCGAACTTATCACGGGATTCAATCCGGCGCGCCAACTCGGCCGCGATTTCGCGCGTACCCGGAAGCCTGGTTGAAGGGTGCACATCGATATCGCGATCGCTCCGGCGAAGCATAGCACGCATACGGACCAATGCGTCAGCGTCATCCACGCCCTCCCGAATCACTTCGTCAGCGCCCGCCGCAAATGCTTCCGCAAAACCAAGCGGCGATACGAAGATTGCCAGCGGGATAATGCCACTGAATGAGTCGCGTTTGAGTCGTGTGCAAGTCGACAATGCAATTTCACCTGATTCACCCGCGGCGCGGCCATCAAGCAGTATCAACCTGGGCCGGCTCCGAAATACCATACCGGGAAGCACCTCACCAGAGGACACAATGTTCGTCTCAATTCCCTCAACTTTACACCATTCCAAAAACCATTCTGGCAAAGGCAGCCCGCAGGACAGGATCAGTGCCGTTCGCTCAATTGTCGGCCGATCCGTCATGCGTCTCAGAACTCCCGCAGTTGGCTGCGTCCGCGCCCATGGATGCGGGAAACCGGGGCGGCTTCCCATGTCTATGACGATCAAACCACCATCAGCGACACGATGTGATGGTCGTCACGGATGGCGCCCGCTTCCGGGAATTGGCAGCGAAACGCTCAATGCGGCCGCAAACAAATCGTCACCCGGAATACCTGTCGGGCGCAGTTCCGACTTTATCGATGCGCTGAGCAACCCCGCCCCGCCATAACGCCGCATGCGAACCGTGATATACGAATCGACGAGGCTCAGAAGATGGTTGGCCGCCACCAAACCTATCATCGACACGCGGTCCTGCTTGCTGTGATTGGCCTCGTTGATTGTCTGCAGGTACAACTCCTTGGCGTTCTGATTGTCACGCCAGCTCCACCGAAAGCTGCCCTGTACGGCGCGGTCCTGATAAAACAACAACGCCTTCTGATATTCGGCCGTTGTTGTAGCCGGTGGCTCGGACGGACTCGCCCAGTATAACGTCCGGGCTAGCAGCCACTGGCGTCCGTTATATGTCGTCTCGTCGGTTTCCGGTGTGAATTTTCCGGAGATCGCCAAGTCATAGTTTCCGCTGGACGTGATGCTGCCGTCGGCAAGCGTTTCGTAATACTCCCAGGGTCCGACGGGACGGTCTGCGCCAAACTGAAGCCGCGCAACATCGGCAGCGATTCCCTGATACCGTGAGCGCGCACCCTCGTAGTCTTTCTTCACGCGTGACGCCTGGATTACCAGGAACGCTTCTGCGACGAGGTACGCGAGTGACCGCTGCTGACGTAGCAGCGCCTGACCTGAACCTGGCAACACGACCGATGCAACCGGTGCCCACCAGGTGGCCGAGTGTTTGTCGATTGGACTTGGCGCGAATTGGCGGACTGCCATCGCACCGACGCTCAATCTCGTGGTGTCAAGCCAACGCTCAGCGCGATTATCGGAGTCTTTCAGAGATAATCCGTGAGCGCGATTGCGACCGGCGGTAACACCACTTGGTCGTGGGCGCACCAACGACGCCACACGGTCGGATGTATCACTTGCCTGCGCTGCCACTGAGGGCGGCAACACAGCGGTCAGCTGCGATACGCAGAGCACACCGACGGTTGCGCGCGCGATTCGTTGCCGCCACGCGCATCGGCGGCAACACACCACCTTCCCGGTCATTGCTATTTCAGAACACATATCGCAACGAGATGTACGTTGGAGCGGTTGCTTCGCCGATACTTGATGACGCATCAAAACGCCGAGCAACATCGAATTCCACCGAGTTGTATTTAAACCCGAATCCCGCAGTGAGTCCGCTCTCGACGCCGTCGTTTTGCCCGACCTGCTTATAGCCAACGCGCAGTGTGTACTGATTTTTGTAGGACAGGTCTGCACCAACCCGAAGTGACGGTGAACTGTACGCAGGTGAGGTGAGCAGGTCGGCCCTCAGATCGAGCGTCGTCATACTCTTGGCCAATGCAGCCAACGGAACCTGACCCTGCGCGCCAATTTGAATGATGCTTGGCAACGGATCGGCCTGCGCTTCGTCCTTTGCTTGCAACTTTTCCCCAAGGTTGCGAACGCTGGCGCCAATCGTAATCGGTGCCTTCAGCGGCAAAATGTATTGCGCACCCAAATCAAGTGCGTATGCGTTCCCGATGCGATTGGGCTGCGAAACCAGGCATCCGCTGCAAATGAAGCGCAGCAGGATTTTCTTGCCCGTCAATCCGGCGCTGAAGTGTTTTCCAACGGGCGTGGCGTATCCAGCACTCAGGACGTAGTACCGATTTGTCGACAGTCCGATCGCATTGCCAGTCGAGTCGGTGGCCTCGATATCTCCATAGTTAACAAGCAACACCGACGCGGCAATGGTGCCGAGCGCCTTCGACGGATATGCAAACGCCAGCATGTCGGTATTTGCGAGAAACGTTTGGGCATGATGCACTCCAAATTCGCGTTTCCGCATACGTGCCATTCCTGCTGGATTCCACCAGAGAGCTTCCGTACCCAACGTCGTGTCTGCGGCCGTCGCTTCGCCGTGTCCCACCGTGCGCGCACCCACGGGCTGCAGCAGGAATCCAGCGCCGAAATTGGTACTTTGCGCATGCACCGCAGCAGTCGCGGCAGTCAAGGTGGCCGACACAAGCAGCGCGACCGAAACCAGTCGCGCACTGAACCACCGCAGCGGATTACCTGTGCGACCTTCAAGCACGATTGCCGTCACGCTTTCTCGGAAGAGTCGCCATAACCCAGACGCTCGACCGCTTGACGATTGCGACGCCAGTGCGGCAGCACTTTCACCCAAAGGTCGAGATACACGGATTCACCGAGGAAGCGTTCAATTTTTCCACGTGCAACCTTGCCGAGTTGTTTGATTTGTTGTCCGCCGGATCCAATCACGATCTTTTTTTGGCTCTCGCGCTCGACGTGAATCACTGCTCGAATGTAAAGGGGTGTGGAGCCCTCGCGAAACTCCTCAATTTCGCAAGCGATCGCGTGCGGTAGTTCATCACCCAATTGTTCGAGTGCCGTTTCGCGCACAAATTCAGCGCAGAAGAACTTAACCGGTTGCGTGGAGAGTTCGTCGGGCGGATAGAGATACGGACTCTCCGGCAGCGCCTCGGTGATGCGCGCTACCAACTTGTCTATGCCGTCGCCGGTTAGCGCAGATATGGGAACAGCACCGGGAAATCCGTCTGCGAATCGCTCGTACGCGGCAGGAGACAATTGGTCTGTTTTGTTTAATGCAACAACAACGGTCGCACTCGGCGTGTGGGAGAGGCTGGCCGCTTCGGCGAACGGAATTGGCAAACCAACTGTGGCGTCGACCACGTGCACCAGGACATCCGCGTCGCGCACTGCCGCGAGCGCAGCGTTTCGCATCGCTGTATGGAGCCGATCCTGAGGATCCAGCAGCCCAGGCGTATCGAGGATGACCATCTGTGTATCGTCTTGGGTGCGCAGTCCAACGATGCGATGGCGTGTGGACTGCGCCTTACTGCTGGTGATCGCCAGTTTCTGGCCAATCAGTCGATTGAGCAGGGTGGATTTTCCGGCGTTCGGGAATCCAGCCACGGTAACGATACCGGCCTTGGTCATGCGGAGCGTTGATTCATTGTCGGAATAATACACCTCAGAGTTGGGATGACACGGATGACACGGACCGGGTGAACGGACCGGGTCCACGGACCGGGTCAACGGACCGGGGTGAACGGACCGGGTCCACGGACCGGGTCCACGGACCGGGTCCACGGACCGGGTGAACGGACCGGGTCCACGGACCGGGTGAACGGACCGGGTCCACAGACAGTTCCGGACCGCGTCCACGAACAAAAAAAAGGTCCGAGGTCGCACGAGCGCTTGAACAATTCCGATGGCGCCGAGGCGTTTCAAGCGCGGGCGGACGTTGTGGCGTGATTCCAACGACCAGACGGGCGACGATCTCTCAATCTTCAAGTGTTTCACGTGGAAACATTTACACCAGGAATATTTGTGACAAACTGACGGGTGGGTAGAGCGCGTTCGATCGATGGCCACAAACAGCAGAAGCCCCCGCCACTTTGCAGTGGCGGGGGCTTCTAAAAGGTGCCGGCATCGGCCTACTCTCCCGCGATCTCTCGACCGGAGTACCATCG
>JBDUBA010000278.1:0-36851 GCA_040004335.1 Gemmatimonas sp. | reverse complement strand
CAATCGGTTCCAGCAACTGGGATGATCGCAGCATTCGTCTCAACTTCGAACTGAACCTGGAAATCCAGGATCGGGTGCTCACGTCTGCATTGCACCGGTTGGTCGACGCGAAGCGTGCCAAGGCGCACCGCGTCACTTTGGGCGATCTGCAAGCACTCTCGCTCTTCCACAAAATTCGCAGCAGTTTTGTGCGGCTCTTTGCGCCGTATCTCTAAGCGGGTGTGCTGCCGCACTATTGCCGGCGTCACGCGACCTCAACGCCTATTCGCTCACCGATTTTGCGTGGCCAAACGCAGCCACGCAGCAATAGTGGCGAGGAATCGCCCACTGACATTGGCCGGCAGCGCCTGCACCCCACGATTTGCCTCTTCCAACAGCGGCAACGCGGCGTCACGATTGCCCTTACGCAACAAGCAATAACCCACTCCAGCGCGGAGCCGCAACGGAAGCAGCTGCGCGCTGTCGAACGGAATTTTCGCCACCGCCGATCGCGCGAGTGCCTCTCCTTCTGACACTCCAGCGCCGGAACACAAGTCCACCGCAAGCAGCCACTCGGTATTCAGCACGAACGCGTCATTCGCGGGTCGTAGCGGATGGAGGATGTTGAGCGCTTCACGAAGCAGTGGAATCGCTGCGAGAGTGTCGCCCTGGAACTCGCGTGCCATCGCAACATTCGGCAACTGCTGAGCCGCCTGTAGACTGGACTTCCCATAAACCTCTTGCCGGACAAGCAAACCAAAATCCGTCAGCGACACCCACTCGTCGCTCGTTCCTTTTGTACGCACCACCGCCGAGAGTTTTTCAGAAGCGTCCCCGACGACCCAGTGGCGCGGTCCGGCCAATGCGCTGAACTTCTTGATCACTTCACGTAGCAGCGTATCGGCTTCATCAAGCCGGTTCTGTTTGAAGATTGACCAAGCCAGTAGTGATTGCGTGAGCAACGCCTGATCCTCAACCGCTGAGGCGCGCCAGATGGGTAACGCCTCCCGATATCGTGATTCCGCGACGGGCCAGTTCTCACGAGTTTTGGCCAGATCGCCTAAATCGGTGAAGCTGGCCGCGACCGCCGGACTGCTTTTGCCAAGCGATTTGATGCGAGATGCGAGCGCCTGCGTGTAAAGCGTCTCGGTTTCGGCAAGACGTCCTTGCTGCGCGCGCAACCTGCCAAGCGCTACGCGAGAGAGTTGCACATCGGGATGATCCGCACCGAGCAGCGCGATGCGCATCTCAAGCCCTTCGGAGGTAAAACCCGTCGCCTCCGTCAAGCGTCCCTGCGACGCAATCACAGTGCCCAGGCGGTCTAGAACGTTTGCCAACAGCGGATGGGCCGCTGGCAGCACGCTACGCGCAGCCGGCAACGCGCGTTTGAGTGTGGCTTCTGCCCCTCGGAGATCGGGCACGTTCATCTGCGCATCGGCGAGCGAAACGAGCGCTCCAATAACAATGGGATGCTTGAGCCCGAGCGCACGCTCGAGAATCACGACCGCACGCTGAAGTAACGGCAGCGCTTCCGTCGGTCGGCCGGTATACGCATAAAAGCTGCCGAGTGCGACGAGCCGATCGCCAACTGTCTGATCATCCGCGCCGTGTTTGGCGACGGTCTGCGCGAGCGCCTCGCGATGCAGTTGCTCTGATTCGGGAAAGCGTGCCTGGCCATAGCGCACCCAGGCCAGTTCGCTCGTGGCCGCACTTGTGTAATCGTCGTTCTTCGGACGGGTCTGCCGAAAAATTCCAAGCGCTTCCGTCAACTTGCTGTCTGCTGTTGCGTAATCGCCAGACGCTTTTGTTATGCGTCCGATGTCGGCCGCAAGATCACCTACAACGAATGCTTTTGGTCCGACCGTTCGCCGCTGGATTTCATACGCACTATCCACATGAGCGCGCGCGGCGTCGTAGACACCAAGCTGAAAATACGTTCGACCAATGGCGGCCTCAATTGCGGCGCGTACCTCGGGCTGGCTTTTCTTTGCATCGCGAAGCGAAACTGTCGACGCTTGGTCCAGCAGATCGCGCACGCGCAAATCCTGGCCCTGAGCGGTAGCGGGATCGGCGCTGGCCAGCATGTCGGTGAGGAACGAGGTGACCGCCTGCGACTTCGCTGCTTCGGCTGTTGCGCGCCGAGCACTGGTGACGGCGGCCTCCTGCTCTCGCACTGCGCGAGCGCGTGCGGAATCGGCAATCGTCAACGCCGAATCTGCGACATGAAGGGCGGTGGTCGCCGCACGTTGTTCACGCACTGCGGCCAGGCGTGATGTGTCCGCCTCTTCGCGACGGACGACGGCGAGTTGCTCTGCTCGTGTAGCGCGAACGGCCTGCCACGTGCTGACCGCCGCGCCAATAGCAAGCGTGAGCGTGCCGAGCGCGACACTGCTCACCAGCGTGCGGTTGCGGCGTGCAAACTTCTGCAATTGGTAGAGCGGGCTGGCGGGACGTGCAACAATTGGTTCGTCGCGCAGGAACCGACGTACGTCACTGGCCAGTGCGTCCGCCGAATCGTATCGGCGCTGTTTGAATTTCTCCAACGCTTTGGCCACAATGAGCTCGACATCACCGCCGAGTTTCCGATTGATGGAACTCAACGGAGCGGGGTCGTCCATCAGAATTACGCGCGCGGCTTCGTGCAGCGCTGCGCGTTCGAGATTGTACGGCAACCGCCCTGAAATCAATTCATAGAGGAGGACGCCCAGCGAATACACGTCACTGCGTGCATCAATGTCGGCCGGAACGGCGTTGACCTGCTCGGGGCTCATGTATTGCAGCGTGCCCACCATTTCGCCCATCGACGTGTGTCGCGTGCTCGGCAGATCTGAGTCGGTCAGGCGTGCGACGCCGAAGTCGAGGATCTTGGGTTGACCACTTTCGTCAACGAGGATATTGGCAGGCTTGAGGTCGCGGTGCACGACCCCCTGCCGGTGCGCGTGATGCACGGCGTCACACACGAGCGCGAAGAGCTCGAGTCGCTCATGCATCTCGAGGCGCTTGACGTTGGCGTGCGTCGTGAGCGGAAGGCCGCGCACCAGCTCCATTGCAAAATATGAGCGAAGGCCGGAAGGACCTTCGTCAGTGCCAACCTCGTAAATCTGCGCGATACCGGGATGCTGTAAGCGCCCCAGCGCTTCGGATTCCAGCGCGAACCGACGCGCAAGATCCGGCGTGACTAACTCACCGCGAATGACCTTGAGCGCCACATGGCGGTGGAGTTGATCGTCCTCGGCTTCATAGACAGTGCCCATCCCGCCCTCGCCGAGTACGCGAAGGATGCGGTAACGGCCGATCATATCGATGGACATCTCAGGACGATTGAAGGACGGAGTGCGCGTGCCTATGAGTCAAGTTAGCGCGACGTCACGTCGCTGCCCGGAACCGCTCCACCTCGACCTTTTTCAAGCTGATGATGATGGGACTGATGGAGCGAGGCGAAGCGATGAGCGGGGCGGGGATTTCACGCCCACCATTGGCAAACCGTTGATCGCAACAGAGTTTGACGAGGAAGCGATGGCGCTTCATGCGTGAAAAACGGTGGCACGGCCCCACGTTGTCGCGTCCCCACATCTTCCCGAGGAATCTCCATGATCAATTTCACGGTCGGCTATCTGGTTGGCAGCCTGGCGAAAGATTCAATCAATCGCAAACTGTCACAGGCGCTTATCCGCCTCGCACCATCGGGACTTTCCATGACCGAGATCAAGTTCGACGAACTGCCGCACTACAACCGCGACCACGATGCTGACTATCCAGCCGTCGGCAAAACGTTCAAGGCGTCGCTCGCGGCAGTCGACGCTGTTTTGTTCATCACTCCCGAATACAATCGCTCAATTCCCGGCGTACTCAAGAACGCCATCGACTGGGCCAGTCGTCCGTGGGGGCAGAATTCATTTGCGCGAAAGCCGTGCGCCATCATCGGCACGTCGCCAGGTAAAATTGGAACCGCTGTCGCGCAGTCTCACCTGCGTAGCATCATGGCATTCTGCAACGCGCCGCTCATGAATTCGCTGGAAGCATACATCCAGTACGAGAACGGCCTTATTTCCGACGACGGTTCGGTCACGGTTGAATCGACCGAGAACTTTCTGCGCGACTTCATGAACGAGTACTTCTTTTTTATCGAGCGGGTGTACACGGCGTTGCCGCGCACGACATAAGCGAGCGCGAATCAAGGCGTATCGACGGTCAGCGGTACGCCTCCCGCGCTGAAAGCGACTTCATCGTAATGGCCGCAACTGATGTCGTGCCCATCTGCTTCATCACGAGCTCGAATTCATAGCGCAGCAGCGCCAGCACCGTTTCGACCCCTTCCTGACCGAACGCGCCCAACCCCCAAATGTACGGGCGACCAATTCCAATTGACGACGCACCCAGCGCCATTGCTTTGAACACGTCCGTGCCACGACGAAAGCCGCCATCGCAGATCACTGGAATTTTCCCCTGCGTGCCCTGCACCACCTCGGGCAACGACGTCACTGTCGCACGCAAGGAATTTTCCGCGCGACCACCATGATTGGAACAGAACAAACCATCAACGCCATGTTTAACCGCCAGCTCGGCATCCTCGCGCGTAACGATGCCTTTCACCAGGACTTTCATCTTCGTTGACGATTTCAATCGATCGACAAATTCCCAGGTTGGTGTTCCCACTTCGGGAATGGGTGGCAACGTCAGGTAACCGTTCAACATCGGTTTGCGCTTAGTATTGTCGCCAAGTGATCCGCCCTTTAATCCGGGTAGTGGGGCGCCGCCCACATGGCAATTTGTGCACTCGCGTGTGTCGATGCGTCCGCCACGCACCATCGTTTCACGATTGCTTCCGGCATTCAAGTCAACCGTAAACACAACCGCGGCGCTGCCCGCGCGCTCGGCGCGTTGCACCATTTGTTTCGTTATCGCCCAATCGGGTTGGTGATACAACTGAAACCACACTGTGCCGCCACGGGCAGCGATAACGTCTTCGATTGATGTTGTGGCAACAGTCGACAGCACCTGCAGATGATCTTTCGCTTTCGCCGCACGCGCGACAGCCATTTCACCCAGCGGATGAAATGCTTTTTGACTGCCAACCGGATTGATCACGATGGGCGTTGGATATTTCGTACCGAACAGCGAAACACTCGTGTCAATCTTGCTTACGTCGACAAGCCGGCGTGGTTTAAGACTCCAGTGTTCGAATCCGTCGCGGTTGGCGCGAATGGTTGCATCATCGTCCGTACCACCCGCGAGATACGCCCAATGGGCAATCGGAATATTCGCTTGGGCAACCGGTTCAAAATCGAACACATCGAGTGCTTCAGCGGCAGTCTTGATAACGTGCTGCTCCTGCATCGCTTGTTGCGCGCGCGACAGTGCGGCCGACGCACGTTTTGGCGACGACGACGTGATGTCGCGCAAGTTGTCGGAATTGAGCCCTGCCATTGCCAGCAGCGGACTGCCAGCGAGGAAACGAAGAAACTGTCGACGATCGCTCATGCATGCTCCGCTAAGGGACACACTTCTGTTACCACCATCCCGACTTTCCCGCAAGATCTGCCGGCCGGGTACTGACGCTGGCAAACTGGCGGGTCATCGGACGGGCGCGAGTGGAAGAGTTGCCCTCAATTAAGGCGCGCGATCGGCCGAAGCGGAATGGTGGGCGCACACGCCCTTCCTCGTACGACGTGGCGAGAAATGCCACCGCGCGCGCCGTAATTGCCTGACGGCGCCAACGTGGTGCCGGCGCCAGGTGAAAAGGACGAATTGCAGCGACACCAGACAGCAAAACACAAATCGCGCAATCATGAAACTGCGGCAAATTGCAAGCCTTGCAATATGCCGCAGAGATGCGAATGCGTGCGCGTTTGCAACAGCATTGTTGGCGCAGTGCATCACGATTGACACACAGCATGTCATAGCGAATCTTGCGTCGTCAATCTCACCTTCACCGAACAACAATCATGAAAAAACTGCACCTCCTCATCACGGCGGCATTCGTGGTCGTGAACGTCGCACCAGCTTTGCTCAACGCACAAACACCATGCGGACCAGGCTTCGGCAGCGCTCCAGGCGCAACGTTTGGCGGAGCTGGTATTCCAAACAGCGCAGTGGCGTACAACAACTGCTTGACTGGAGTGTCGCTCAACCTGACGGCGCATCAACGCTACGACAACCCTGCACTCACCAACGACGGCGCTGGTGTATTCACCGCGCAAGCGGGTCAGGATGCGAACACCGTTTCGCCAGTTACCGGATATGCGAAATGGAATTTCGCATATGACATTCAAGGTGCGAATGCGCTTCAGTACACGTACCGTTTGTACTTCGATAACAACCCGCAAGCGGGCAACGCACTCGACGGGTACTTGAACATTCCGGGATCATTCGGAATTGGATACGCCAATTCGCTCAACCTCGGCATGGGCGTTCTAAATATCAACGTCCTCGGCCCCGCGCCAACGTTTCAGCCGTTCGACAAAGACGCGGCCGGTGAATATGGATTTAGCCTCGTCGCGTACAATTCTGACTTCAACGAAGTCGCGCGTACGTCCATTCTGGTCAACACGTCGAGTGTCGTGCCCGAACCGTCAACGTACGCACTGATGACCGCGGGCCTCGCTATCTTGGGCGTGGCAGCGCGTCGCAAAAAGTTGCTGGCCTGATTCGTCAATCAATCGGCAACAGAACGGGTCCGCATCTCTCGGTGCGGACCCGTTCGCTTGCGCGCAGACTATCGCGAATGTGCGCCCAATGTCAGGTTCAACCGGAAGCCTGAATGCTGTGCTGCGACAGCGGCGGGACTCTTTCGGCCGTGGAGAGTATGAAGAGCACCGCCGTCAGGCGATCCCAGGCGAACGGCCGTGACGTTTCGATTCTCGAATGCGCGGAAAGCCACATCTGTCCGGAGAACTCCATGAGCATTCTCGGCAATATCTTCTCGAAAATCTTTCATCATGACGCGGCCGCGCCGGCGAACGCGGCACCTTCCACCGAAGCGCCGTCGTTCGACGACGTCTCTGGCGGTTCCAGCAGCGTTGCGACGCCAGCTGCACCCGCGCCGATGTCAAATGTGGATGTGGAAGCAGTGCTCACCAGCATGGCAGCCAAATATTCGCATCCGGTCAACTGGCGCGAATCCATCGTCGATTTGATGTCAATGCTTGGTATCGACAACAGTCTCGCGCAGCGCCGCGAACTGGCGCATGAACTGGGCTATACCGGTGACACAAAAGATACCGCCACCATGAACATCTGGTTGCACAAACAGGTGATGCAGAAGCTCGCGGCAAATGGCGGTAAGGTCCCGGCCGATCTGCTCAATTAGTCTCACGCGTCCGTTGCAAGTTTCCCGATTGTCATTGCGCAATCGGGAGGCTCTGTTGCACTGATGATCGCCCAAGCGTTCCCGACTGCGTCGTTGTTCCCGCGATCGGGTTCAAGATGCCACTCCGATGGAGACTGCACTGGGCCGACCGGGATGGATGCAAGTTCAACCGCGGCGCGCCGCCTCGATTGTTGCAATGTCAATCTTCTTCATCTTCATCATCGCGTCGAATGCGCGCTTGGCCGCAGCAGTGTCGGAACCGGTAACGGCCTGCGTCAGTGCGACGGGGGTGATCTGCCATGACAATCCCCACTTGTCCTTGCACCAACCACACTGGCTTTCCTCGCCACCGTTGCCAACAATCGCATTCCAGTACCGATCGGTTTCTGCCTGATCATCGGTGGCAACTTGAAACGAAAACGCTTCGGTGTGTTTGAATGCGGGTCCGCCGTTGAGACCCAGACACGGAATGCCGAGGACGGTGAACTCGACCGTCAAAGCTTCGCCTTTTTTGCCGGAAGGATTGTCTCCAGGCGCGAGATGCACCGCACCGACTGAAGAATTTGGGAAAGTTTTCGCATAGAACTGTGCGGCTTCTTCGGCGCCGCGATCGTACCAGATACAAATCGTGTTCTTCGCTGGTTTTTGCATTTCGGTTCTCCGTCGAATTGAGGCACGGTTGGCCCGGTGGCGGGTGCTTCTTTGCCGTCTAAGACCCCGCTCGGCGACAATGGATCGAAATATATTGATGATCGATATCCACTTGCCGATTATCGATAAAACAATTATCGATATACAATATTAGGATTTGGCCCGATTCCTCAGCCAGCAACCGGATGTCCTCTCAAGCAGCCCCAGGCGCCCTCAACATATCGCGCAAGGTTCTCAGCGTTCTGATCGTGATGAACGTGATCGCGGCTGTGCTCATCCTCGTCCTCCTCGTCGCGAGTTTGGTCGCGCGAGAGTGGGCGATGCAGGCACTCGGCGTGGCCCGAGACGCCGAATCCGGCGCGCACTTTCTCGGGATGCAGATGATCATGGTGTTTGGGATTGTCTCGGCGTCGATCGCGCACGCGACACTCTCGAAGTTGCGTGCCATTGTTAACACGGTGCGGCAGGGTGATCCCTTCGTCGCCGAAAATGCGGAACGGTTGAAGAAGATCGCGTGGGCCGTGCTGACGCTCGAACTGCTTCGGCTTATCATCGCAGCGGTCGCGAAAAGCGTGTCAACTACGCAGATGCATCTCAACATTACCTGGAATTTTTCGGTGCCAAGCTGGCTCGCTGTGCTGCTGTTGTTCGTGCTCGCGCGCGTGTTCGAGACTGGCGCACGTATGCGCGCGGACCTCGAAGGAACGGTCTGACGATGGCCATCATCGTCAAGCTCGACGACATGTTGCACGCGCGGCGTACAACGCTGACTGAGTTGTCCGAACGCATCGGTATCACGCTTGCGAATCTGTCGATTCTCAAAACCGGAAAGGCGCGCGCCGTCCGGTTCTCCACGCTCGAAGCAATCTGCGCGGCGCTCGAATGTCAGCCCGGCGATCTGCTCGAGTTCACGAAAGACCCACCCACAGCCTAGTCCCACATGCCGATCACACTTACGCACCGCGCGAAATGCGCGGCGCTCGCCGGAGGCGCGTTGTGAACGCCCAGAACGTTGCACACTGCGAGATCTCACCGCGTTTCAAGGGAAGAATGCTGGCTGCGCTCTTCCTGGTGACGATTGTTGCCGGGATCATCGCGCAAATGTTCATCGGTGATCGACTGATTGATCTCAACGATGCTGCGCGCACCGCCGCAAACATTGCGGCGAACCGCACGCTCTATCGTTTTGCATTCACCTTGTACATGATCGAAATGGTATCGCAGATCGTGTGGACGTTGATGATGTACGACTTGCTCAAGCCGGTAAGCAGGAGCGTAGCGCGAACTGCAGCCGTTGTCGGGCTGATCGGTTGCGGAATCAAGATGGTCGCCCGGCTCTTCTTCTATGCGCCACTACTCGTGACATCAAGCCCCGCGTTTTCGGGTATTGGCGAAGGAGAGCTGCAAGCGCTGTCGCTTGTGCTGCTGCGTCTCAATGACCACGGCGCCGCGATTGCTGTTGTGTTCTTTGGATGCGAGTCAATACTCGAGGGGTGGCTCATCGTGAAGTCGCGTTTCCTGCCGCGTTTTCTCGGCGTATTCTCGATTGCCGGCGGAGTGGGGTGGGCGACCTTTATGTGGCCTCCGCTGGGTTACAGTCTCTTCACGGCGATCGCGCTCGTGGCGCTCGTGGGTTCGTTACTGATGATTGGTTGGCTGTTTGTAAAGGGCGTCGATGAGCGGCGTTGGCTCGAGCAAGTGCAGGAGTCGGCTGCATCGATTTGGCGATGAGCGCAACGTCTTCCACGCCGTGCCGCTCGGTAATGTTGCAACCGCACTATCAATCCGGCTCCCGCTACTGTGCACGACCAAGCGGGTCGCAAGGCGGCCGCGCGTGGCCTCTTGTAAAGCGGACGATTTGACAAGGCAGGGGCGTTGGCGGTACTTAGCTTGGCGTTACTACGCTTCACTCCCTCAGCGCGCACAATGACTCTTTTAATCGATCATCTCTCCAAAACGTACGCCAACGGCGTGCGCGCATTGTCCGACATCACGTTGTCCATTCCACCCGGTATGTTCGGGCTGCTGGGGCCGAATGGTGCGGGCAAATCTACGCTGATGCGCACCATTGCAACGCTACAACCGGCGGACAGTGGATCGATTCGCTTTCGCGATATCGACGTGCAGCGCAATCCGGAACAGTTACGCGAAGTGCTTGGTTATCTGCCGCAGGAGTTTGGTCTCTACCCAAACATGCCGGCCGAAGCCATTCTCGATCACTTCGCAACGCTGAAGGGTGTCACCGCTCACGGCGAGCGAAAGGATCTCGTGAGTGCGCTCCTGCAGCAAGTGAATCTCTACGACGTGCGCAAAAAGAGCGTCGGCGGATACTCTGGCGGCATGAAGCAGCGACTGGGCATTGCGATCGCTCTGGCGGGCAGCCCGAAGCTGTTGATTGTCGATGAACCCACGGCCGGGCTTGACCCTACAGAACGCAATCGTTTTCTGAATTTGCTGGCCGATATCGGAGACGACGTTGTCGTGATTCTATCCACGCACATCGTCGAAGACGTCCGTGAGTTGTGTTCGCAAATGGCGATCATCAACAAGGGCGAAGTTGTGTTGCAGGGAGTACCGGCGCGCATTCTCGACGAAGTGCGCGGTCGTATCTGGCGACGCACGGTGCCGCGCACCCAGGCCGATGATTATCGCGCACGATACCAGGTCATCAGCGCCCGTTTGTCAGCCGGTGCGAGCGTGTTGCACGTGTTTAGTGAGGAGGATCCGGGCGATGGGTTCGAACAGGTCGCGCCCGATCTCGAAGACGTGTATTTCCATCGGTTGGCGGCCGCGTCCGGCGGGCGCGTTCCGGCGGAGGCTTAATGTTTCCGCAACTCTTTGCGTTTGAATTGCGCGGACATTTCCGCCGACCTGTAACGTGGCTGTACGTCGCCATCTTGTTCGCGCTGGCATTCTTCGCCATCAGCACCGACGCCGTGTTAGTTGTCGACGGTCTCGGCAAAGTGAAAAAGAATAGTCCGTTCGCCATCGCCCAACTGTTCGGAATATTGTTGGCCATTGGTCAGGTGATCACCGGTGCTCTGGTCAGCTCGGCGATACTTCGCGATTTTGAAGACGGTGTGCACGAACTTGTGTTCACCACACGCGTCACGCGCGTTGGCTATCTCGCGGCGAAATTTCTTGCGGCATTTCTGGCGATGCTGCTGGTGTTTGCGGCCGTGCCGGTCGGCGCGCTTGCCGGCTCATTCGCACCGTGGGCCGAGCAATCGTCTCTGCAGCCGATTGTGTTGTGGTACTACATCCAGCCTTGGCTGGTGATCGGCATTCCCGGTGTGTTTTTCTTAAGCGCTACGCTGTTCGCTGTCGGTGCACTCACCCGCAGTGCGTTTGCGGGCTATGTTACGGGCATTCTGTTGTTGGTTGGTTTGTCCGTGGGACAGGCGCTCACGCGTACACTCGACAACGACACGCTGGCGAATCTGGTTGATCCGTTTGCCATTCGCACATTCAATCTCGTGACACGGTATTGGACGCCGGCCGAGAAGAATACGCTGGTGCTCCCGTGGAGTGGGTTCCTGTCCGCGAATCGATTGTTGTGGGCCGGCGTTGGCGCCGTGCTGTTGCTCGTCGCGTTCCGACTCGTGCGTTTGGAAAAATCGGCCGGGCTTGGACGGCGGCGGCGAGTGAAAGCAGCAGTGACCACGGCGACCGTGTTGCCCCACGGTACGCCAGCGAGTGCGCGACCAGCGATCGCGCGCCGCACCTCGTTTCGCGCGCCCAGTCTCCTCGCCGGCTGGTCGTCTGTGATGAAGTTTCATACGGTCTCGTTGCTGCGCTCAGTGCCGTTCCTCGCGATCGCAACTATCGGGCTGATCAACGTTTTTATGGGCGCATGGTACGCCGATCAGAGCGGAGAGACACGGACGTGGCCTATGAGTTGGCTCATGGCCAATGCGGCGGTTGGTGGTGCGGGGCTATTCATGATCGTGCTCCTCACCTTCTATGTTGGCGAACTGGTGTGGCGCGAGCGTCAGGTAAAGCTGGACCAGGTGCTTGATTCATCCCCCGTGCGCACCGCCAGTATTCTCGTTGGCAAATTCACTGCGATGGTGCTGTTGCTCCTGGCGTTCGCAACCACGGGGATGCTTGCGGGCATGTTCGTGCAGGTGGTCAAGGGGTTTGCCGTGATTAACCTCAAACCGTATCTGCTGCACATTTACGTGGTCGATTATCCGAGTTGGTTTGCCATGGTCGCGATGGCGTTCCTGGTGCAGTCGCTCGTACCACGTAAAGCGATTGGTCATGTCGTGATGATCCTGATCTACTTCAGCAGCATAGTCCTCTCGAATTTTGGTTGGGGATACAAGTTGCTGATGCTCGGCGACGCCCCAGTCTACGTATGGTCGGACATGAATGGCGCTGGACCCTACCCAATGGGATTCCTCCCGGTTCACGGGTATTGGCTGAGCATATCGCTCGTCCTGCTTGGCTTGACCTATCTCGCGTGGCAGCGCGGGACAGAGCGACTGCGCGCACAATGGCGCGCCCGATTCACGACCGGCACGCGCGCGGTTTTGGCCGGCGGTGCTATTGGTGCAGGAGCGTTTGGTGGCATCTTCTACTACAACGCCAGTGTACTCAACCACTTCAGGTCGCGTACTGAGGGGGAAAAGCGTGCCGTCGCGTACGAGCATGCATGGCGTAAGTACGAAGCGCTCACGTTGCCCAAGGTTGTAGCGGTTTCGCTGCAGGTTGATCTTGAACCCGAAAATCTTCGGGCGCGCACTGCCGGTACGCTGACTATGGTGAACAAGTCGGGCCGTCCGATCGATACGATGTATGTTGATGTGCCGTCAAGCGCGAGCACCATGCACGTCGCGCTCGACAGTCTCTCCTTCGGCCGACCGGTGCATGACCTCGTCGGTGATGCGGGCTACGGCATTCGCATCGTACGGTTGGATTCGGCGCTTGCCCCCAACGACACGCTGCGTGTGCGGTTCGTACAACGCTGGGAGTCGCGCGGCATTGCGAATGGCGGTTCTGATACGCGCATTGCGTACAACGGAACGTTTCTCAATCGCGGCGAGTTTCCGGCTCTCGGCTATCAAGCCGATGATGAGCTCAGCAGTGACGAGTTGCGGAAAAAATACAAACTGCCGGAAGCGCGCCGAGGTCATGCGCGGACAGACAGCGCCTACGTCAACCGTCAGGAATTCTCGCAACACAGTGATTTCATCACGTTCGATGCAACCGTGAGCACAGCGCCCGATCAGATCGCGCTCGCCCCAGGGTATAAGGAGCGTGAATGGACGGCCAACGGCCGACGGTATTTTCACTACGTCATGAACGCGCCCATCCCGGATTTCTATTCGGTGTTGTCGGCGCGATGGGACGTTACGCGCGACACATGGAATGGCATCCCGATCGAGATCTATCATCATCCCGATCACACCTTCAACGTGAAGCGCATGATCGCCGCGTCGAAGGCGGCGTTGGAGTTGTACTCGCGCGATTTTGGCGCCTACCAGCATCAACAGCTTCGTATTCTCGAATTCCCGCGCTACGCGGGATTCGCACAGTCGTTCCCGAATACCGTGCCGTATTCGGAGGGCATTGGTTTCGTCGCGCGCGTGGATAGCACGGATGTTGAGGATACGGACTTACCATACTTCGTCACGTCGCACGAGATCGCACATCAGTGGTTTCCGTACCAGCGTATGAGTGGCGACGTTGAGGGCAAAGACATGCTTTCGGAATCGTTCTCCGAATACGCGGCGTTAGTTGTGAGCGAACATCTGCACGGCCGACCGTTCACGCAAAAGTTCCTGCGCGCGGAACTCGATAGCTACCTGCGCGGACGTGCCAATGAAAAGAAGGCAGAACACCCACTCACACGCACCTACGGTCAGGCGTACATACACTATCAGAAGGGGTCACTCGCGCTCTTTGCACTCCGCGATCTGTTGGGCGAGCGCGTGCTGCATGGCGCAATCAAGGCGTACCAGGATGAGCGGCGCTTTATGGGCCCGCCGTACGGCACGACGCTTGATTTCATGCGGCAACTGCGCGCGGTGACACCGGATTCACTGCACTACGCGCTTGAGGACTATCTCGAAACGATTACGCTGTGGGACGTGAAAACCGATAGCATCACGAGTACGAAGCAGTCGGATGGTCAGTACAAAGTGGTCATAACCGCCACGGCCCGGAAGATGCGCGCGGACTCGCTGGGCACCGAGACGGAGGTTGCCATGAACGACCTGGTGGACGTGGGCGTGTTTGCGGAGGCCAAGCGAGGCACGCGCATCGGTGAACCAATTTCCATTCGCAAAGTGCGCGTCAAAACGGGCACGGCGCGTTACGAATTTGTGGTGCCAACCAAACCCGCGCGCGCCGGCATTGACCCGTACAACTTGCTCATCGATCGCAGTCCGGGCGACAACACGCGCGAGGTTCCGGACAAATAGCGTGCGCGCTCCCGCACTGACCCGGTTGCGACGTCATCGATGGTGTTACAACCGTGAACAGATAACCGCCATCAACGCCTTTGCCTTTTCGTAGTCGGCCGACTCCAGTGTCATTCCGACAAACACGTCGTTCTTGACCGCGATCAGTTGCGTGCCGTGCAGCAATGACGCGTTGTTCCACGGTCCCTTCAGCGTTGTGTCCGTCTTGAGGCCAACTTGCGCCACGGCGCCTGGTGCCGCGTTCAAGTTTCCGCCTTTCGCGCCCGCGCCCAACATTTTCATCATGCCGCCCAGCATTTGTTTTGCTTCTGGCGGAAGGGTGAGCGAATCCATAACGCCTGCACCAGGCGTACCAACCATCTCGCCCATCATCGACATGCCGTGCTTCAGCATGTTGTAATTCTTTTGCCCGCCGTCCCATACGAATTCTACGGGATATGAACGCGTACCTTCCGGCGTTGACACGGTGTACGTGCACTTTGTGTTGTCGGTAGAATCACGCGCCGGCGCGCCGCTCAAGGTGCCAATTGCCGCTTCGACTGCAGCGCGCGGAACAACGTCGCACGCATTGGCCGCATGTGCCTTGAGCTTCGGGGCCTGTGCGACCGCTTTGGCGCCGTCATACGAAAGCGGTTTTCCAATCCGAGGCACGATCTTCGCGGCGATCACAAGCGCGTCACTCTTTTTGCCACTCGCACCCGACATGTCCACGCTTATTTGTGCGCTCCCCTTGTACACAAACAGCGTGCCACCGGGAATCCAGGTGGCATTGTCCCACGGACCTTTCGCGTCATTCTGCAAAATTCTTCCGGCCAGTGAATCAATGCCGGCCGCTTGTGTACCAGCGGTTGCCCGACCCATCGCTTTCGGAATACCCTGCAACATGCTGCCAACGAGACCGCCGCCCTTCCAGATTGGCAATACCGTGACTTGTCGGCCGTCAGCGCCGCGATACACGCACTGTTCGCCTTTCGTATTGCCGACCGTCGATCCGTCAGCCGCCCGATACGGAGGTGAAGCAAGCCGTCCCACGTATGGTTCCGCTTCAGCCGCCGACAGCAAGGTGCACGGATCCTGATCGGCGCCCCCCAACAAATCTCGCGAACCGCAGGCGACGCTACCGACGCCCGCTGCCAGCATCGCAGCTGCGGTTGTCAACGCTCTCAAATTGAACATGACGTTCTAACCTCCCGTTAAACTCGTTGCGCAACACGCGCCGGAACGGCGGTGCATCACGTCTTTCGCGCGGACTGATCGCCACTACCGCGTTGCGCGTTTCACTTCTTTGTATCCCGTTGGCGCGGCGAAAACATCACCGGGCACGGAGCCCGTCGAGATACTCTTCACTTCGTTGGTCATCACCATCAGCGTGCTTTGTGTGGGCGGCGCGGCCTTCGCGCCACTCTTGTCCTGCTGATTTGATTGTTGTTCGGCCGCAGCTTTCACCGCGCCCATAAGTCCGGCAAAACCACTCTTGGGCTTGTCCTCTTTCGCGGCGGCAGCATCCTTGGCGGCCGATGCGGTTGCGCCATCAATTGCCAGTTGCCGATTGAGCGTCATGTTGGCGGGCACGATCACCACATAGGTGGTAGTGCGCAGCGGAATGCCTTGCACTTTCTGCATTTCCTTTGCTGCCGCTTCGAACCCGTCCTTGATACGTGGATCACTTGCAAACACCGACTGCAATCCGCGCGCCTGTGCCTGAAATTGCCGCCCCATCTTTTGTGCATAAGCTTTGTAAAACTCGCTGTAAGCCGCAATTTGTGGCGCACTCGTGGACACCCAGTCATCCATCAAAAACACCATGCTGCCCACCTGTTGCGTCTGTTCGCCTTCGGGGGTCGCTTCGGCATCGAGCGAAATCGTTACGAATACACGTTCGGCATCGTAACCGGAAATTTTTTCGTGCTTGCCCGTGCGATCGACCGCCACTTTGTACTTGATGCTCACACTGTCTTTGTTATCCGCTTTTTTGGTCGGCGTTGACGAAGACTTCGTACGTGATTGCTGCGACATCTGCTGCTGCGCCTTATCCATCGCTGCGGACATTTCTGCAAATGTCATCGTGGTGTACGATTTCTGTTTGTGATCGATACTCGTAACGCGTTCACCGTCCAGATCGATAATCGTGCCGGACGTTGCGTCATCGGTACGCATTCGGTGACCCTGCAGGTACGTCGTCGTCGCAATGTCGTGCGTGCTCGTACCTCCCATCTTCGCCGCAATATTAACGACGGTACCCAATGCGCCCTGAAAGCGCATGTCCGTGACACTTTGCACGGTAAGACCCTGGCCAGTGACCAGCGACGGCAGTATCAGTGAGGCGGAACAAAATAAAAGACGCGCGAGCTTTCGCATGGCGATACCCGTGAAGACAATGATGATGGAACGATGCAATGGACGTAACACCTCGATGACATATTCAATATGCACAATCGACCCTGGCGGTCCATGTGGAATGTGATTGTTTCCGTGATTGGTGTCAGCATTTTCATCGGCATTAATTAAGATCGTGTAGCGCGAATATTAACAGCACAAAGTTGAACGAACACTTATCGGGCTCACACTGAAGTATTCACATCGCGCGCGTGTCCGTCATCGAACGACGCACACGTTCAGACCTCGGCGTTATCGCGGCCATTAGCCTTGTTTGCGCCAGCGCTCCAGCTCCGCAACGCGCGCCTCGAGCTGGTCTACACGACCGTCGGATGCCGCGACCGGCATCGATGCTGGTGGGCGTACGTCCGGTGCGCGCGGCACGGCCGCCAGTGAAGACGTCGAAGGCGTGGTCACTCTGGCCAATCCAACACCAGCCAGCCGCACAAACGCGCGTCCAAGCGGACCAATCCAGACAATCCGGAACAGCCCTTCGCCGAGCGGCATTCGAAACGGGCTTCGCACGATCACCGCGGTGCTGACGCCGAACACGATCGCGGCGGCAAAGATCATGATGATCCCGGAGAGGCTGACGTGATAGGACCTCGGGCCGAGCGGGGTTCGAAGAAATTGTTGCGCGAACCGCAACATCAAGTATGCGAGCGCCGCGCCGCCGATGCCCACGGCAAACGCACGACGTCGCCGGCGGCGCGTCGTCGGATCGGCGTGCAGTTCCGCGCGTCGGGCCTGGCGTTCAGCGACGACGGCGACCAGACCGCGATGCACGCCATCGGCGCTGAAGCCGTCGACGGCCAGTCGGCGCGCCTCACCGAATGTTTGCATCACGCGCGTGAGCAGTGCGCTCAGGAGCAAAACGATCGGGAGAGCCCGGTCGAGTTCTCCCGCGTTTTCGTCTGCTGACTGGAGAATGAAAAATCCGAGAATAACGCCGCCCAACAGGACCATGGAAACCGCACCCGCCTCCTGCGCGAACATCCGAATCGGTACAGGAATTTCAGGCGTCGTGAGCTGTGCCGCGTCGATTGCGTCCACGAGCGCTTCGGCGTTCGCGAAACGAGCGTCCGGCTCCTTCATCACGCACCGGTCGATAGAATCCGCGAGTGCGGCGGGCAAGTCAGGCCGCACGGTTCGCATGGGCGGCAACACTTCCGTGATCTGCTTCGCCAGCGCCTTGCTGGTCGACTCGGCCGCCATCGCGACGCGGCCGGTAACGGCGAAATACGCCGTGAGTCCGAGTGAATACAGGTCGCTGCGTCCGTCGACATGGTCGCCCGTTGCCTGCTCGGGGCTCATGTACTCAGGCGTTCCCACCACTTCGCCCACCCGGGTAAGCCCCTCCGCCTCCGCGGGACCGGGCGCTGAAATCGCGCGCGCGACGCCGAAATCCATCACCAGCGCGCGGCCGGTCGCACGCTCGATCATCACGTTGTCGGGTTTCATGTCGCGATGCACGACGCTGCGTCCATGGGCGTACGCCAGCGCGTATCCAACGTCCTGCAGCAGTCGCACCGTCTCGCGAATGGACAACGGTCCGGCGCGTTTGACGCGTTCGGCGAGGCTCTCGCCCTCGACATAACCCATTACGTAGCCGAGCAGATCGTCGCTCTCCTCGATGGCGTAGACTGGCACGATGTTCGGATGTGAGAAGCTTGCCGCCATCCGCGTCTCGCGAAGAAAACGCTCGCGGAGCGCAGGCAACATCGCGTATTCGGACGGCAAGATCTTGAGCGCCACCAAGCGGCCCAAGCGGATGTCGCGCGCGAGATAGACGGCGCCCATGCCGCCGCGTCCGAGTTCGCGCTCGATCTCGTACCGTCCGCTCAGACGGCGTCGAAGGTCTTCGAGTGACATCGCCAGACGCGAGAAGCGAGAAGGGGGAAGCGGCAATTGCGCAGGCACGCATGTAAGCCGGAGATCGGTTAATTAATCACTGCGTCAATTCGCAATGGAAGGTTCGCAAGGCCATTCGCACGAAGGAACGCGATCGCGAGATAGCGGGTGCCGTCGTACTTCATCCCTGTTGCGCACGCTTCGGCCCTATTGCCGTGAGATTTGCGTTGCAAGATGCGAGTTTCCGATTTCCTCTCCGAGAGTGCAAACCATGCCCGTTTGCGACAGGACCATGAAGGAGGTTTGATCATGTTGGGCGACACGTCGGAACCGATCAATTTTGTTGACCGACGCACCTTCCTTGCCGCGGGTCTCACGGTCCTCGCCGGAGCATTGAGTTGCTCGTCCGCCACTGCGTCCACGCCACCGGAAGCCGACGAACTTCAGGCGCGCCCGCGTGTTCCCGGAAGTCCGCTCGCGCCGGGCTTCCATACGCTCGGTCTCGGTGTGCCACGCGGACTTGGACTTCCTCTTCGCGACGGACTGTTGTACATCCCGCCGCACGACGAGTCGAAGGCGCTGCCATTGGTTGTGTTGCTTCATGGGGCGACGGGCGCGGCAGCGAACTGGTTCGGCTCGTACCAGCAGTGGGCCGACATCAACCAATTCGCAATGCTGGCTCCCGACTCGCGAGACTTCACGTGGGACCTGCTCGACATCGGCAGTTTCGGGCCAGATGTTCGCTTCATCGATCAAGCACTGAACTGGACGTTCGACCATTGCCGAGTGGATGCTGAACGAATTGCGTTTGCGGGGTTTTCGGACGGCGCGTCGTACGCGCTCTCGCTCGGGCTTTCAAACGCAAATTTTGTGAATCGCATTGTCGCCTTCTCCGGATGCCTGCTGTCCCCGGGTCGCATTCGCGGGAAGCCACAATTCTACGTCACGCATGGCACCAACGACGGCGTGCTGCCAATCAATCCCTGCAGCCGCCACATCGTGTCAACGTTGACGGCAGAAGGGTACGGGGTAACCTACACGGAGTTCGACGGCGGGCATGAGGTGCCCGTCTCGGTGTCCGAGGCAGCGATGGCGTGGCTCAAGTCGTCGTGGCGAACGGTCTGAACCGGCGAGAAGAATGCCGAGCAAACAACCGTCTTGCTCGACCGTCACCTCACTGTGCCCGACCAGGGTTACGCGCGTCAAATATTCTAGAACAGAAAGTGCGGTCGTTTGCCTGGTTCGATATACAAACGCCGATCCGGCGTCACAGCAAACGCGTCATACCATGCGTCGACGTGCTGGGCCGTTACCGCAATGCGCAGTGGCGGCGGCGTGTTGCGCCCGTTCGCGACGAGACCGCGGAGGAAACTCGGTACGAACACCGCACGCCACATCTGTGCTCGACCCAGGAAAAACCGCTGGTCGCCAGTGGTGCCATCGCGCACAGGCGCAACCGTGCCGTTCAGAACATTGTGGTACGCATCAAGCGCCACTTGAATGCCGATGATGTCGTTCATGTCCTCGTCGACAATGAGCGGACCTTGCAGTCGCAGACCGGGAAACGCCTCGAGCGTCGAAAGCCGCGCGGACAGCGAATCGCGGAGCCCGTCGATTCGTTTTGACTCGTCAGCTGTAAATAGGTCCATCAACGCACCTTTCGGTCCGAACCGGCGTCCGTTGTGATCGAACGCTGCCGCCATCTGTGCACCGATGAGAGTTCCAATGGCGCCGTAGTTCACGGCAGCGTCGGCATTCATGTCGAAGAACGGCGGCTCGAGCGCGCCGGCCGTTACTTCCATCGCGTTCCAAATTGGTACGTACGCGTAGTTCGCGTTGTACGGTTGGAATAGCCAACCCGGTCGGGCGAGTGGTTGTACCAGCGACGCCACCTGGCGCTTCCACTCGTAATCGCGTGCGCGCCGCAAATTGCCGAAGTAGTCCGTGTCGCTGAATACGAGCCCACGATAGTCGTGCGTCGTGGCCGGGGCACCGATGTCGAGTCGCATGTCCGCAAGCTTCGCGCGCGCCCGTGTTTTCGATGCCGCACTGAGATACGGTGAATTCATGAGACGCGTATCGAATGCGTGGCGAATTTGGCGAGCCATCTCGTCGGCCGCGGCGCGCACACTTGGCGGATAATACCGCTTCGTGTACAGCGCACCAACGATCTCGGGAATGCTGGCGTCGGCGGAGAGCATCACGCGAAAGAATCGCGGCTGCGACGCAGCAGTCCCCTGGAATTTCTTGACGCGAAACTCGAACGCGAGTGTTGCCGCGTCGTCCGAGAGTTTCGGCGCGTCCTGATCGAGGATCGCGACTGTCTGACGCGCCTGCCAAACCTCAATTGGAGTCTCGGCGAAAATTTTTGCGAGTGCAGGAAACGCGCTCTTCGTGTCGACGATAACATCGCGGACCGAAGCGAGACCCGCCCCTGATAGAAATGCCGACCACGGAAAGTCCGGCGCAAACAATCGAAGGTCGGCCATGGTCATCGGGTTCACTTGCGCGGCGGCGTCGCGGGATTGCGCGAGAGTCCAGCTTGCGGCCGCGACGCGTGTTTCGAGAGCGAGAATGTCACGCGCACGTTTCTCTGGCTGGTCCCACTTTGCGAGTCGCAGCAAGCCAGTCGTGTACTCGATGTACGCCCGGCGGATGTCCTCCTGCTTTGGATCCGAATAGTCGGTGGGCGCAGGAAGGAGCTGTCCAGCAGCACCAACGAAGACGGCAGCACGCGCGGTGTTACGCGGATTCTGATCGATCCGAATGGTGAAGAGTGCGAGCGGGAACGTTTGCACAGTTACGCTGGCCGGACGCGGCGTCCACGAACCGGCTTCCGCGCCCATCACACGCGCAAGATCCGTGTAAGTCTTGGTGTTTCGAATCGCGGACAGCGCTGGCTGGAGCGGCGTCAATCCTTTTCGTTGAATACCAGCCGAATCCATGAACGACCGGTAGAACGCGCCCGCTTTTCCCTCCGGAGTATTTGGCGAGAGCGAGCGATTTTCGCCAAGCTCGCGAAGCACATCGGCCACCCGTCGCGGCGACAGTCGCATGAGGTCGCGCCAATAAGAATTGTTTCGATCGACGCCAGCTCCCGTTGCCTCGGTAACCCACCGGCCGACGGCGTATTGAACGAAGTCATCTCCGGGACGCACCGAAAGATCACGGTCGCCGAGCGCAAACCCCCAACCGCCAACCGCGAATGACACAATTGTGTCGCGCGGATCAACGGCCGGAGCTCGTGGGCCCTGAGCGTGGCTAACACTTGCAATCGAAAGCACGAATGCGGAGAGGCGGCGAGCCAGGCGTGATGCGATCATCTCGAGAACACCCTATGTCAAGTTGGAGCCTGCATAGTTGGTGTTGCGGAGCCGGAAGACAACGAACGGGAGCCCAAGGTCACTCTAGCCGTGCTGAGCGGCACTCTGGAACTTTGTGACGCTTATTTGTCCGCAATCGTGCCAAAGCGCGCTTCAAAATCCTTCCGGTACGATCTGCTCAGCGTTAGGCGTTTTCCCGACGCGAGGATGATGATGGCCGCACTGAAAGCCACAGTTGGAGTGCTTTGATGCGCGCGATGTTCACAATCGCACCGCGGTGCACGCGTGCGAAGAGACTGGAATCGAGACTAGCTTCCAAAGTCGCCACCGTGGCCGCACCTAGGTGTCTCCCGCCAACAGTCGTTTGAGACGTCGCATGGCCGCGAGCTCGTCCTGATGCACGGTGTTGCATGTCAAAGTTGACTTCGGAGGTGCATGTCAGATCGGAATGACACCACGCCGGAGCGCCAGCACTCCCAATTCACGACTCCGCCCGCATTGCCTCCGTTGCCTGAATGGCGAGCACCCGACGCGTGGGTACAAGACATGACAAAACGCCCACCGCGACGATAATGCCCGCCGATAGCGCGGTCGCAATCAAAAACGCGTGCACCGGCGATGCCTTCGATTCTACGGCAACCGCAATGTTCAACGCTGCCGCAATTGGAAGCCCAATAAGCGCGCCAATGCCAATCTGTACGAGTGATCGGCGCAGGATGGTCAACACCAACACACGCGGTGTCGCACCAAGCGCGGCGCGTATGCCAATCTCACGCGTGCGCTCCGAGACGGACAGCGACAACATGGCGAAGATTCCGGATGTCGCCAACGCGACAAGCACGATGGCCAACAACGTGAGCGCGCCACCAACTCCCATCACGATATACCAATCGCCCTGACGCACATCGCCAAGCACGACAGGACGACTTACTGCGAGATCCGGATCAATCGTACCGGCAATCTCACGAACACGTGGCATCAATCGCAGTGGCGACGCGCCGACATGAATGGCGATCTGCATTGGATTCAACCGCCCGGGCGATACCGGAAAATACACCGCCTCCCCGTGTTCGGCGTTGACCGCATTGACGCCAAGATGTCGCACGACGCCGACAATTTCGTACGATCGGGCTTGAACGTCCGCGCCTCCGGCACGCTGACGATTGGATGGAAACCGCACACGCTGTCCGATGGGATTTCGACCACCAAGCACGCGATCGACAAATGGCGCGTTCACAATGATGGTACCCTGACCATTCGCTGGATCACTGCGCGTAAAATCCCGCCCCGCAAGCATCGACTCTCCAAGCGCGCGAAAATAGTCGACATCCACCGACGCCGTGTGCACCCACGTCGGCGACGCATTCAAAGTGGTGACACCTTCCACTTCCACCGGTTGTGATCGGTGTTCCATCATCGGCAACACATCCGCGACCGCTACGCCGGTTACCCCGGGCTCCGCTGACAGCGCCGCAACAAGCGACCGCTGCACCAGGGCCAGATGTTCGGTCAATCGCGTCTGGTCCGCGTCGCGATTGCTTGCGACAACATCGTCAGACATACGAAATTCCACGGCCAGATACTCTGCAGCGGGAATACCGGCAACCTGACGTTCCTGCAGCTCGCGCATTTGCTGCACGATGGTCAATGAAAGTCCCACGGCAACCACCGCCACCGCAATGTCGGCCACTACCAGCGCGCTGGTGAGTTTGCCAAACCGCACAGCGGAAAACGCGCGAATGTTCTGGTTAACCGCGCGCCCCGTGATACGAATAGCCGGAACAACGCCCGCGACAGTTGCACAAACAGTTGCGAGCACCACCGCTTGCACAATGGTGCCGCCCGTGACGTCCAGCGTGAGCCAATACGGCATGGCCGAAAGCCCGGCAATTGAAGCGAGATTGACATGTCGCACCATATAATCGACGGTGAACACGCCGAGCACTGCTGCCAACGCCGAAGCGATGAACGTTTCTGCAAAGATCTGCGAGATAATGCGAGACCGACTCGCGCCCAGTGCCGTTCGAATGGCGATTTCCCTGAGACGTGTGGCGGTGCGCGCGAAGACCAGCATCGCGACGTTGCCGCACGCCACCAGCAACAGCGCCAACATCAACAGCTGAAGCAGATAGAATTCGGGCAACGCCTCAAGCCCACCAATGGGAAGCCCCATGTAGAGCAACCCGAACGGCACGACTTCAGCGCGCAGTCGTGCTTGTCGTTCCTCCTCGGCGGCGTCGCCGGTTTTCGGCATTGCGATGTTGCGCAGTTCTGCCTGCGCGCGATTGGCCGAGACGCCGTCGGAGAGCCGTCCGATAATTTGCACCGGCGCTCCGTATTCTCGACCAATAGTGAACGTACGACGCAGCGGAATCCACAACTGTTCGACCGATGGAAAACGAAACGCGTCCGGCATCACTCCGACCACGGTGGTTAATCGGCCGCCGATACGAACGCTGCGACCAATGATCTGCGGATCGGAATTGAATCGCGACGTCCACAGTCGGTGTCCGATGACGGCAACATCAGGTGCTCCGAGCGCGACATCCGCCGCGTTGAGCGTGCGGCCCATTTGCGGGAGCGTGCCAAGAATGTCAAACGCGGCGCCCGTAAGTTGTGCACTGGCCACAGGTTCGGCGCGTTCGCTCCCTGCAGAAACATTCAACGTGGCGGTGCGAAATGCGGCAAGCGAAGCAAAGCCGGACAGTGAGCGCGACCAGACGTCAAAGTCTTCCACGCGCGTGGAGGCAACACCAACCGTGGCGGGATCCCAATAGCGAATGGCGCGCACGCGATTGTGTGCATCGCCGGGCAGTGGAGCGTTCACCGCTTTCGCAAGGTGCGCCGGCGCAAGCCCAACCGGAATTCCAACCGCCAATGCAAACACGGATGCAAAACTCAGCACCGGATGTTTCACCAGCATGCGGAATCCCAATTTCACGTCAATCCACGACACGCGAATCTGATCAACCTGGCGCAGTCCGCGCGCTACCCGCGCATCGGCGCGATGTGATGCCACATGTCCGAACTCCAAACGCGCCCGTTTTTCGGCAGCAACCGGCAGCAGGCCTTCACTGACGAGATGCGCCGAACGCAAGGCGATGTGATGTTCGAATTCTTCGCGAATGTCCGACTCGGTCTTTGTGTTCGCAAAGAGGCTGCGACGTAGGGAGCGAACGCGCGCGACGAGGGCGCCAATCGGGGACCAGCCCCTTGAATCGCTCATCTCGGATGGCCTCGCCCGGTTGCACCAGGAGCGCCCCTGGAAATCGCTTCTATGCGTAACAGGACGCCGTAACCGCGTACGTCGCCCATGGAAATGGCCTTTGGAATGACCAGGTCGAGATTGCCGGGAAGGCCCTCGGCGCGTGCAGACATGTGCTCTCCTAAGCTGGATAGGAGAAGGATGGCAGCGCTCTCCTATGCTGTCAAGGAGAGCAGGTCTGCGAGAACGCGGCGGAGTTTCGTGTCATCCCGCTAATCCACCAATGCCGTTGTAATTGCCTTGACTCGCTTGCCGCGTCTACTCAAAAGGCAGTTTACGAAATCGCCAACGATCGCGCGATCAACGACCGTGCTGATACCGCTGACGAATATCGGCAATGTTCACGTGCGGCGCCGGCACTTGCATGTGGAAAGCTTCCATCGTCTCAACAATGATCTCGGCGATTGCGAGGTTGCGAAACCATTTGCAATTGGACGGAATGACAAACCACGGCGCGTGCTCCGTGCTGCAATTGTTAATCGCGTCCTGATACGCGACGACATATTCATCCCAACGCTCCCGTTCGGTGTAGTCCGCCTCACTGATTTTCCACCAGTTCGCCTCATCCTCCAGCCGGTCATGGAAGCGGTCCAGCTGTTCCTCTTTGCTGATATGCAGAAAGAACTTCAGGATATGCGTGTTGGCGGCAACCAGACGGCGCTCGAAATCATTGATCTGGGCAAAGCGTTCGGACCAGACTGCAGCAGGAACGAGAGAATGCACGCGCACCACGATCACGTCTTCGTAATGCGATCGGTTGAAAACTGCCACTTGACCCCGCCCGGGAGCGTGTGCTTCAACGCGCCATAGAAAGTCGTGTGCGGCTTCGGTTGACGTTGGTTGTTTGAAGGAAACGACGCGGCACCCCTGTGGATTCATCGAGCCGATGACGTGCCGAATGACCCCATCCTTGCCTCCCGCGTCCGGCGCTTGCAGACAGATGAGGAACGAGCGCTTCTGCTCCGCATACAGCAGGAATTGCAGGTCATCCATCCGTTTGTGCAGCTTCTTGAGTTTTTGATGCGCCGACTCTTTCTTCTCGTCCGCGCCAGTAAATGACGGGTCGATGTCCCCGAGCCGAATCTTCTGTCCTGGTGATACGCGAAATTGCTTGCGATAGTTCATCGGGAAGCTCCGGCCGTTGGTTCACGTGCACTTGACAACGCATCAAATCCGGAAATGACGTCGAACAATTCTTCATCGATGCTGCTTTGGCGCAACTGATGAAAGGTGCCATGCAGTGTGACCAGGAGGTCATCGATGTTCTTGTCGGCACGCTGCATAGCTGCAAGGCGACTCGCGTTCTCGCTCGCGAGCGATTCAGCACTGGCGCGAAAGAGCGAGACAAAGAGATATTCGCTGATGAGCGCACGCAACGTTTCCTCGTGCTGTCCAAGAATCTGTGGCGGTGTTTTCGTGGGCCAGGCAAGGTTCGCCAGTTTCACACGCCAACTCTCGTCCAGAGGCAGAAGCCGCTGACTGACCGGCTCGTAGCCTGCGCCGGATGTGGGCCGATTATGAAAGAGGTACAGCTCGGCACTTCCATGCTCTCGCTGCTGCTTCTCATGTTCAATCAGCATCTGGTTAATGAGCGGCGGAATGCCTTGCACCGAATTGGGAACCGCAAACAACCCGAACGGCGTTCTTCCGGCGTCGTGCAGTCGCGCCTGCACGCGCTCGCCCACCGCCCAGATTTTCGGTGCCCTGGTCAAGACCATCAGCTCCTTCAACGCGTGATCGGCAACAACGTCATTGAATTGACCAACCAATCCCTGATCGGAACCGAAGACAATCGCATTGATCGTGCGTTCGGTCGCGGGTTTTGCAGACGATGCCGAGCCACGTGCGCGAATGCACACGCTCAACCCCAGCTCCACGGTGCGGAAATATTCCCCCAACGATTGCACCGACCGTTCGTATTGCCTGATGTTGGATGCCGCAAGGGCTTTCATGGTGCGCACGACCGATTGCAGGTCGCTAGCACTCGCAATTTTTCTGCGCAGACTGTCGGTGGTGTTGCTCATGGTGTCTTCGCGCTTGAAGCGGCAGCCGTTGGATGAAACGTTTTGAGCGATTGCTGGATGATGAGCGTAAGCGCTTGCCGATCGTCATCGCTCAATGTGTCGGCAGCGCTTAACCGCTTGAGGACGTCGGATGGAATGCCCGCCGCAGCAGTATGCAGTGCCTGTTGCGCTTCGATCATGCGGTCGAGCGGAACGTCGTCGAGTAACGCGGTTGCCAGCGCCAGCAGGACGAGAATCTGTTCAGGCACCGACACAGGCGCGAATTCCGGTTGTTCAAGGCACGAGCGAATTCGTCGGCCGTGTTCAACAATCTTCTGTGCTTCATCGTCCAGTCTCGTACCAAAGCGCGCGAACGCTTCACGTTCTTCGAATTGTGCGTAAGCGAGCTTGAGATCGCCGGCCACAGCACGGTACGCGGGCAACTGCGCCTTGGCGCCAACACGAGATACAGACTTGCCAACATCCACCGCAGGCAACACGCCCAATTCGAAAAGGGACGGTGACAAATAGATCTGCCCGTCAGTGATCGAGATAAGATTGGTGGGAATGTACGCCGAAATATTCTGCGCTTCGGTTTCAATGATTGGCAGCGCGGTCAGCGAACCACCGCCGAGTTCCTTGCGCAAATGCGTGGCGCGCTCCAACAAGCGCGCATGAATGTAGAAAATGTCGTCGGGAAACGCCTCACGCCCAGGGGGGCGCCGAAGCAACAACGACAGCTCGCGATAGGCGCGCGCGTGATGGGTGAGATCATCGTACACAACCAGGACGTCGCGGCCGGCTTCCATGAAGAACTCCGCAATGCTCGTCGCCGCGTAGGGCGCAATGTACGCCAACCCGGGCGGATCGCTTCCCTCGGCGACCACCACCACCGTGTATTCCATCGCGCCCTGATCGCGCAGGCGGGCAATGACCTTCGCCACCGCCGACGCGCGCTGGCCGATAGCGCAATACACGCAGATAACATCTCGGCCGCGCTGATTGAGAATCGTGTCAATGGCGATTGCTGTTTTTCCAGTACCGCGATCACCGACGATCAACTCGCGTTGCCCGCGACCAATTGGAATAAGCGCATCGACTACTTTGAGCCCTGTCTGAAGCGGCACGGTCACTGGCGCACGATCCATGATCGCTGGAGCCGGCCGCTCAATTGGCAATCGCGCTTTCGTGACGGCTGCACCGTTTCCGTCGAGCACACGCCCAAGTGGATCAATGACGCGTCCCAGCAAACCTTCGCCAACCGCTACATCCATAACACGACCAGTACGCGCAACTTCGTCGCCCGCATGCAAATCCGAATATTCACCCAGCAACACCGCACCGATTTCAGTCTCATCAACGTTGAACGCAATACCAAACAAACCACCGGGAAACTTGAGCAACTCGTCGAACCCGGCATTCGGCAAACCGGCGACACGTGCGACTCCTGTGGCGATACTGATAATCGTACCAACCTCGTTAAGCGTGAGCGACGGCGAGAACGCCTGCAGCGCTTGATCGATTTCCCCGAACGTGGTATCGAACACACTCTGCAAACTCTCCGCCGTCTCAGTCATGCAGTCGCCGCCGCAAGCGCCGGTTTATCGGCAGGCTTATCGATTGGTGTGTCGGTTGATTTCTCGGATGGTTTGTCTGTTGGTTTGTCAGATGGTTTGTCAGCCCGTTTTTCAGTGGGCGTGTCAGGTGGTGTGTCAGTCGCGTTCGCAGGAACTTTGTCTTTCGCTTGCAGCAGTTCATCAACATCACTTGAAAGCGACTCGATATAGTTCGCGATGTTCCACGCAACTCTTTGCCCGTTCGTCGTGAGTTCAATGCCGCTCACTAAATCAGGTGCAGTTTCGAAGCGGAGTTTGATCGCATCGGACATTGTCTCGTTCACCGTCATTTGAATCACGGCTTGCTGCTCTGCGGGCAAGGCAAACGCGCTGCGCACGACCGCCGGCTCTGACGTAGCAGCGAGCGCCTTACTCAGTCCGGATTTGACAGTGGGGTCGATGGACCGGAACCGTTGAGCAAACGCGTCAACGATATGCTGTTCCAGCGTGGTCGAGGCGAGATCGGCGAGCGTCTTTCTGGCGATCGCAAACACCCGGTCTTGCGTGGTGCGACGGATAGATGCCCGTAACTGCTGCGCATCGCTCCGCAGCGCTGCTGCACGCTTGGCGCTTAACGCTTCAGCGGCGTTACGCGCTTCGTTCAACAGACGTTCGCTCTCGGTGCGCGCCGCGTCCGTTGCTTTCTTCAACAATGCGGTACGCTCCGTATCGAATGCCTCGTTCTTTTTCTGATACTCGTCTCGCTGCCTGGTGGCCTCCGCATCTTTCGCAGTCGCGTCGGAGATTTTGCCGGCAATGAGCTTCTCGCGCGCAGCGATGGCAGCGAGAATGGGACCATACAGGAAATGTCTCAACAACAAGACGAGGATGAGGAAGTTGAGTGCCTGCGCGCCGACGGTGAACCAATCGATGAGCATCGAATGTTTTCTCCGTGCCTACTTGATGGCGTGATTCCAGAACGGATTCGCAAAGATGAGGATCATCGACACGACAAAGCAGTAGATCGCGGTGGATTCGATCATCGCGAGACCAACGAATAGCGTGCGCGTAATCGTGGCCGATGCATCGGGCTGTTGTGCGAGGGCGGTAAGCGCCGTTGCTACGGCTTTGCCTTCACCAAGTGCTGGCATCATGCAACCAATTCCGGTGGTCAAACCGGCGGTGATGATCGAGGCCGTTGCAATGAGAGTCATGCTGTCCATGGCGTGCCTTGGGTGGTCAATGTTTCGCGGCCAGTCGCGGTCGCTGCGTTCGCGCGGCCGCAGCGATGTATACCGCGGCGAGAATGCTGAAGATGTAGGCCTGCACCATACCGGTAAGCAGCCCGAGTGCGGTCATCACGATCGGAAAAATGAATGGCGTGATGGTGAGCAGAATGCCGATGATCATGGCACCACTCATCATGTTGCCAAAAAGGCGCACTGCCAACGCCAACGTGCGCGACAACTCGCTGATGAGATTGAACGGCAGCATGATTGCCGTCGGCTCGATGTACGTTTTGAGATAGCCGCGAATGCCTTGACCTTCAATGCCGAAAAGCGGCACCGCGACAAACACGCACAGGGCGAGCGCCGCAGTAGTGGAGAGCGAGGCCGTTGGCGGCTCATAACCGGGTATGATTGTGCAAAGCGCGGCCGTTGCCAGAAACAGAAAGAGCGTGCCGAGAAATCCGAGATACTTCCCGGGATTGGCAAGACCGACTTCGCTGATCTGCTTCGTGATACCGACCACCACGATTTCCACCAGATTCTGCCAACGCGAGCGCTGTTGTTCAGTTGAGAGGTTGCGCGTGATCAATTTCGAGCCGACCACCAGCGTCAGCATAATTGCCCACGTGAACACAATCGTGCCGTTGAGTTTCAGAAACCCATGCTGCCAGAAAATCATCTGATCGGCACTAAGATGCATGGATCTTCCCCGCCGTATCTATTGGCTGGCCTGGCGCGCGCGTACGCCACAGCACGATGAAACGTGCGACGATGAAACCCACCAGCGCAGCCAACAAACGCTTCCATTCGTCACGGCCAATTGCGTAGAAGCCAGCCAACGCAATTCCTGTTCGCAGCAGTGTACTGCCAAGCAACCAGAACGCCGGTTGTCCGGAGGAAAGACCGCGCTGCACCGTCCACCACAGGCCACCAAAAAACACTGCGCCTAGCAGCAGTCCGAAAACGCTCGCGACAATCAAGGACAGCAGGTCACGCATCGCCCGATTCCTCAGCGTCGCGCATATCGCGTTCTTCTTTCGCAACCCAATGCCACGCATTGAGGCAGCCAAGGGTCAGCCCGGCCATCAGCAACGCGAGTGTCCATGGGTGATTACCGGGACGATGCTTGTCGAGCCAGATGCCCAGCGCTGCACCGAGCAGCGTCGGCACCACTACCGACCAACCGATCAAGCCCATCGCGCCGAGCCCCGACCAGACACCAGCCGCAGGATCGCGTCGCGCCTTCAGTTTGCGTGACGCTTTCGCGCCAATGCGATCCGCCAGATTCGGCGCCTTATTCGGCGCGTTATTCATGCTGGAACCGCGCAAAGCGATGCAGAAATCCAGTTTCCAACTTCGCTACCACCGAGCGCACATCCCGCTGTGCATCGTCGAGCGTGAGAAATTGTTTGTCCACCGCCTCACGCAGTGTCGCAAGATCGGTTCCGCCGGTTGCTCGGCGCACCGAAACGCAAACGTCCGGTCCAGCCTTGGTAAGCACACCTTCATCGATCGCGACAAATGCTTCGCCCTCAGACTCGGTTTCGTAGGTCAGAATCCCAGGCGCGAGAGCCGCAACGCAGTCGAGCCGCTGTGGGAGAAGCCCGAACGATCCGTCAATTGTTTCAACGACAATACGCACAACATTCGGAGTTTCTGAAAACACCTGAAATGGCAGCAGGATTTTGAGCTTCATGCAGCGACCGCAGGTTGTGGTGGCGGATTCGCCACAGTGCCAGCCGCAGTCGTGGTGGGTTTCCGTTTCTTCACAGCCTCATCAACTGCACCAATCATGTAAAATGCGCTCTCGGGATAGTCGTTGAATTCATCGTTCATGATTCGCTCGCAACCGTCCAGCGCATCGTTGAGGCTTACCAGCTGGCCCGTCGTTCCAGTAAACTGTTCAGTGGTAAAGAATGGTTGCGTAAGAAACCGTTCCAACCGGCGCGCGCGCGCCACCACGTTGCGATCAGCCGGCGACAGCTGCTCAAGACCGAGCATGGCGATGATGTCTTTGAGGTCCGCGTACTGCGCGAGTGTTCGTCGAATTTCCTGCGCGAGTTTGTAATGGCGGTCGCCGACAATGCCGGGTGTCGCCATTCGGGAACTCGATTGCAGCGGATCGATAGCCGGAAAAAGTCCTTCGCTTGCGCGTTTCCTCGACAGCACAATAGACGCCGACAAATGTGAGAACGCATGCACGGCCGCGGGATCGGTAAAATCGTCAGCCGGCACGTAGACCGCTTGAATGGACGTAATTGCGCCGGAGTCTGTGTTCGCAATGCGTTCTTCCAATCGGGAGAGTTCCGTACCCATCGTAGGCTGGTAACCGAGTCGTGATGGCATGTGCCCCATCAGTCCGGACACCTCCATTCCGGCCTGAATGAATCGAAAGATGTTGTCGACGAGCAGCAGGACATCACGGTGTTCGTCATCGCGAAAATATTCGGCCATGGTGAGCGCAGCATGCCCAACCCGAAAACGACTACCGGGTGGTTCGTTCATCTGCCCGAAAACCATCACCATGTTTTGCAACACACCTGCGGCCTTCATATCGCGATATAGTTCTTCGCCCTCGCGGCAACGTTCGCCAATGCCACAAAAAATGCTGACACCTTTCTGATGAGCGACCACGTTGTGAATCATCTCGGTGAGCAACACCGTTTTGCCCACGCCTGCGCCACCAAACAGTCCCGCCTTGCCGCCGCGTTCCAATGGCACCAATACATCTATGACCTTGATGCCGGTCTCGAAAATCGTCGACGTGGTTGAGCGCTTATGCAGCGGCGGCGGATCGCGATGCACCGAACGCCACTGTACGTCGGTGAGTGGCGCCCCGCGATCGATGACATTGCCGAACACGTCGAACATGCGCGAGAGAATGGCCTTGCCGACCGGCGCCTCCAGTGGCCCGCCGCTGTCCTCCACCGGCATCCCGCGCGCCAGCCCCTGGGTGGGGGTCAGCGCAATGCCGCGCACATGATGCTGGTCTCGCTGCGCCAGTACTTCGATAACAATCTCCCGCTTTACGCCTGCGCGCAGCACCGAGTAAATGGCCGGCAGCTTGTTGTCAAAGCGTATATCCACGACGCTGCCGCGCACGGCGGCAACCACGCCTTGATTCTTGCGCAAGAGTTCGGCGTTCACGATGTCTGCGAAGCCCCCCACATCCAATCTCTGATTTCCGGCAGGTCCTGGCCATTTCGTTCGATGTACAGCTTGTGCTCCACCAGTTTGTCGCGCAGCTGTTGCTTGAGATACACGCCGCGTGAACCCGTACTCGGCACACGATCAAGTACATCCATGACGAGATGAAAGCGATCAAGATCATTCAGCACCGTCATGTCGAACGGCGTGGTGATCGTGCCTTCTTCCTTGTAACCGCGCACGTGAATGTTGTGGTGATTCGTACGGCGGTACGTGAGCCGGTGAATCAGCCACGGATACCCGTGAAAGGCGAATATCACGGGCTTGTTTTGCGTGAACAGTTGATCGAAGTCCCGATCGTTTAACCCATGCGGATGTTCGGTGTGCGGCTGCAAGCGCATGAGATCAACCACGTTGACCACGCGAATTCTGAGCTCGGGCAACTGCTCGCGCAGAATGGAAACGGCCGCGAGCGTTTCGAGCGTGGGCACATCGCCGCAGCACGCCATGACCACGTCGGGTTCTGCATCCTGATCGTTGCTTGCCCATGACCAGATGCCGATCCCTTCAGTGCAGTGCCTGATGGCGGCGTCCATCGTGAGCCACTGTGGCGCCGGATGTTTTCCGGCAATCACCACGTTCACGTAATTACGGCTGCGCAAGCAGTGATCCATGACGGACAGCAGACAGTTTGCATCGGGCGGCAGATACACGCGCACAACTTCGGCTTTCTTGTTCACGACGTGATCGATGAAGCCCGGGTCCTGATGCGTAAAACCATTGTGATCTTGCCGCCACACGTGCGACGCCAACAGATAGTTGAGAGATGCAATAGGGCGCCGCCACGGCAGTTGCGCCGTCACCTTCAACCACTTGGCGTGCTGGTTGAACATCGAGTCGACGATGTGAATGAACGCTTCGTAGCAGTTGAACAGTCCATGGCGTCCCGTCAACAAATAGCCTTCCAGCCAGCCTTCGCATTGATGTTCGCTCAACATCTCCATCACCCGACCTTCGGGAGCGAGCCATTCGTCGCCCGGCACCGTGGCGGCGTCCCACTGACGGTTGGTGGTGTCGAACAACGCCTCCAGTCCGTTGGAAACGGTTTCGTCCGGACCAAACACGCGAAAGTTGTGCTGATCGTTATTCATGGTGGTGACATCACGCAAAAAGCGGCCAAGCACATGCGTATCGCCGATGCCGCGAATACCTGGCGTTGGCACATCCACCGCGTATCCGGAAAAGTCCGGCATGCGCAAATCGCGCAGGAGCAATCCACCATTCGCGTGAGGATTTGCGCCCATGCGACGCTCGCCCTTGGGCGCAAGTTCAGCCAACTGCGCGTTAAGACGGCCTGACTCGTCGAAGAGTTCATCTGGCCGATAGCTCCGCAACCACTCTTCCAACAGCTTGAGATGTTCAGGATGCGCGCGCGGATCGGAAATAGGTACCTGATGCGCGCGAAACGTTCCCTCAATTTTCAACCCGTCTACATATTTTGGCCCGGTCCAACCCTTGGGCGAGTTCAGCACGATCATCGGCCAACGCGGACGCGTCAAATCACCGAGCGTTCGCGCACGCGTGTGGATGTTTTTGATTTGCGTAACGGCCGAGTCAAGCGCCGCTGCCATCGCTTCGTGCATCAGCCCGGGCTCGTGACCTTCCACGAAAATTGGTGACCATCCGTACCCGAAAAACAGCTGTTCCAATTCCTCGTGCGTGATGCGTGCGAGCACCGTTGGATTGGCAATCTTGTAACCATTGAGATGCAGAATTGGCAGCACCACACCATCGGTGGCCGGATCGAGAAATTTGTTTGAGTGCCACGCCGTTGCAAGCGGCCCGGTTTCTGCTTCACCATCACCAACGACGCACGCAACAATTAAATCGGGATTGTCAAACACCGCACCAAACGCATGACTGAGCGAGTAGCCAAGTTCGCCACCTTCGTGAATGGAGCCGGGTGTTTCTGGCGACGCGTGGCTCGGAATACCGCCCGGAAATGAAAACTGCAAAAACAATTTTTGCAGTCCCGCCTCATCCGGACTGATGCGCGGATACACTTCAGAGTACGTGCCTTCGAGATACGTGTTGCCAACCACTGCCGGCCCGCCGTGTCCAGGGCCGGACACGTAGATCATGTCGAGATCGTATTCATTAATAATTCGATTGAGATGCGCATAAATGAAATTCTGCCCCGGCGTGGTGCCCCAATGACCGAGCAACATGTGCTTCACGTCGGTGATCGCCAGCGGTCGCTTGAGCAGCGGATTATCGGCGAGATAGATTTGTCCAACCGACAAATAGTTCGCCGCGCGCCAATAGGCATCGATCTTATGGAGTAGATCGGCGGTCAGTGTATTCATGAGCCGACCCGTCTGTTCCGGCACAGGCAACAATTGCCTGATATTTGAAGCACAACAAATCCCGCGGCTGACGCAAACCCAAGGTTGCTATCGATACTGATCTCCGAAACGTCCGTTGATTGGACCTCAGGGAGTGTCAGATACACTCCAAGTCGAGCATAGTTACGGCCGTTTTTGACGAAGCCGCCTATTTGCCGACATTATCAACACCGCTAGTGTGCAGATGCGGTGGCGATGATTGGGCGACGGGCCGATCGCACGCTCGCCGACGACCTGGTCAAAGTGTTGGCGCAGTGGATTCGCGATCGCTGACGATTGCGCATTGCCCTCTGGTGTTTGTGCATCAATCAGGCGAGAGCGTTTTCGTTCTCAAAACCCATACAGCGTTCCGCAGCGTAACAGAGCCCAATACCAACGCCGTATGCGAGTAGGTCGAATGGATCCCACCGACCTCGAACACTCCCTGCGGCCAAAATCGCTGACTGATTTCGGTCAGCGTGCTGCCTACGAAGAGCACCAAGGCCGCTCGCTCAGGCGTAGCCCCGACAGTACGAGCCAACCAACCCGGTGCCCGCTTGCCCGGCGCCAACGTTCGCACAAACACGTAGAGCCAAGCCGGCTGCGTAAGATCAGCGAGATAGCTCGTCACGAAACCCGCGTGTACTCCCATCATACCAAGCGCGCCGGCGCTCAGCCAAGAGAGCAACAGGAGCCAATAGGCGATTCGCCAGAATCGGTTGTGGCTCATGTTGCGTTTGTCTGCATCAACACCAGTGTACGCGAATTCTCGCCGCCAGGTACACAACGCTCATTGGCACCTGAGCGGCATCTCAGCCTTATAACCGCGTAACGGTGTTGCAGGTAATGGTGCCGTTAATCTTGACCCCATCGGCCGTGACCACTGCGAAATCAACTTTGGCGGTCTTGCCAGCATCAGCAACTTTAATTGTGCCACTGCCCTCTACTTTGCCGGCCTTCGCAATCGTATTGACGGTGTACGTCTTTGTGCGGTGCATCAGCGGCCCGAATCCAAAAATTACCTGAAACTCAGTCGTTCCCGCACCCGCGCCGGCCGCCTTCACACTGGGCACAATCAACTGCAAACTGTTGAACTTGTCGGGTGCGCCCTTCGGATCGCTCAATTGATTGCCAAATGATCCAGGACCAGTCGCGTTCGCCGAACAACCCGCTCTCGTTCCGACAGCGTCGTAGGTACCCGCGTTCGCACCACCAACAAACACAAGATGTACCTTCTCAACAACATCCTGCGCACTGAGCGAAGCGGCAAGCAGAGTTTGCGCAACAGCTAGTAATGCGATGTTGACAGGGCGAATCATTCGGCCTCCTGGCCAGTTTTCAAAAGCGTGA
>JBDUBA010000500.1:0-3597 GCA_040004335.1 Gemmatimonas sp. | reverse complement strand
CCCCTGCATCGCGCCTCGCGACACCTAACAAGACCCGAACCGATGTCGTGACGCCCGCAATCATCGTTGCCCCAGTTCGCGAAAGTACGCTTCCAAACCCGCAACAATTCCTTCGGCATACAACCTCACGTACGTTGGGTTCCGCATCGCCGCCTCCTGTTCGGGCATGATGACGAACGCACCCTCGGTGAGCGCCGACGGATACCAGGTGGGCCGAGCGACGGCGAGATTCTGGTAGTGGACGCCGAGGTCGCGGAGGCCAAGTCGTTTCATCAATTCGCGCTGCAACGGACGTGCCAGCGGCTCGCCAGTTTGATGGAAGAACAACGTGCTCGTGCCGTTGTTCGTGAACGGATTTGTACCGTCACCAAACGCGTTCAAGTGAATTGAGACAAACGCATTGGCATTTGCGCGACGCGACGTCACCGTCCGTTCCGTCAGGCCCACTGGGCCCTTGGTCGTGCGTGTCATAACGGCAATCGCTCCCTTATCGCGCAACATCTGCGCAACCAGTTCGCCCACTGGTAACACGGCATCACCTTCGAACAATCCGGTCGGCCCCGTCGCGCCAGCAGGCGGATGGCCAGGGTCAATCGCAATTACCATGTCCTGCAGCGGTTTGTCCTTGTTGATCGCGGGAATCCGTCGAACGCGAATCACCATTGCGCGACGATTCTCATCCCACATGGACAACCAACCGTACACCGGTTGCGACAATCGCAATTCAATGCGGACGCGATCGCTGGCAACCTGATCCCAGCTAATCTGACGAACGAGCGTGTCGTTGCCGACGATCGGTGAAATGTCGGGGCTGGCCGTCGTGCCGTACAATGTCACAATCAGTTTATCGCCGTCGGGTTCGACAATAAACGGCGCGCGATCACCTGTCGGAATGACGACATCCGACCACTGCCTTGACGGAATTACGCGAAACCCACTTGTCACTCGGCGCGGCACGGGTGTGCCTTCGGGCAGTTGCAACACATCACCACTGTCGACCCACACTTCAAGTCCCGAATCCAGGCGGATACGCGTGAACCCACCCTGTTTGCCCGTCAGTTCCACGACCGTACCGGGCATCAGCAACCATTTGTACGTGCCTTCCGGTGTTGGACGTCCAATAACGACGCGGTCGGTATCGCTCTCAAACGCGGCAGCCGCGCGCAGTACACCCACCTGGCGTGCCAACGGATCGACCAGTTGTGGTGGTGCGATATTGAGTCGCACGGTGTCGGCCGCGCGTCCAATGATCACGCGCGATTTGTTATTCAGTTTTTGCGCGGCCACTTCGGTAACAAATACACCGCCAACATCTTCCGTTGATGGGACCACAACCTCGGTGAGCAAGGTGGGCTGACCGTGCGCCATTCGAGCAACGTTGGTAGCCGCCACCTGCGCGGCCAACATTGGGACACGCGCAGAATCGAGTTGCAACCACACACTTGCGTTGAGCGGCGCGCGAACACTCACGCGTAACATTTCATCGGGGCGCACACGCAGACGTCCCGCGGGCGTGACTGATCCACTATCCACGCGCAATTTGCCCGTTGCCGCCAGAATCAGACGCGTTGGATATTTGATGTGTAGAATTCGGCGCACGGTATCGGCACCGCGTGTTGCCACCAACTCATACGCTGGATTGGACGCGGGAGGATTGGGCAACCAACCGATGTACGCACCATTGGGTGCGACCGCAACCGGATATCCATTGATGGTGAGTTTCGCATCACCGCTGCCTATGCTGCCCAAAATGAAGTTCGAGTCGCGCGTGGCGATGGATTGATTTTCCGCGGGGTACTGCACGCGCGGATTGAGCGGCGCGTTCGTGACCGACGGCACCAGCGGTAACAACCTTGTGCTTCCGCTATCGTTGGCGCGCACGGACGTGCGCGATGCCGGCGGAGCGGTCCCTGGCGGCGCGGCGGGGGTTGCCCCGGGAGGACCACCGGCTGGCGGAGCGCTCCCCGCCGCAACCGTTGAAGGTGCGCTCGCGCATCCCCCCATAACCGAAGCAAACAAGAGCCCGGACAGGGCCCGCCTGTAAACGCGATTCTGAAGCATTGCGCAAGCTCGCGACATGGCCGAGTGTCGTAAAGCGGCCGCGGTCTTGAACGAATCATGAATTGGATGTGAGAATTGAATTGACGGCACGTCCGACGGGCGTTCATCTTTCCGCTCGTGTCATCCCCCCGCACACCGCCCCAAAAAAATCGCATCAGGCCGGAACCTGAAGCGCGTGAGCCCGTAGGGAGCTGGGAGATTCCCGCCTTTATCGCGTTCGGTCCGTACATGAACTTGTGACCGCTTCCGTTTCGAACCCCTCCACCTCAGAGCCGGACGACAACCTCCAGGTTGTTGTGCGGGTTTTTGCGTTGACGGATGTGGGGCACACCCGCGACCACAACGAAGATTCCTTCCTGGTCGCGGAACTCGATGGCACCCAATTGGTTGCGTATCAGGGAGCGGTGCCGAAAACCACCTCGATGGTGGCGGGTGACCACGGCCTCCTCTTCATGGTGGCCGACGGAATGGGGGGGGCGGCTTCCGGCGAATTGGCCAGCAGCATGGCGTCCGACTCCGTACTCGAGTCTGTTCGCATCAACTGGCACAAGAGCGAGAATCCCTTAACGGCTGAGTCGTTTGCAGCCGTGCTTCGGGATGCAACCGAGCAGGCGAACGGCCGCATCCACCAGCATTCGCGAGATTTTCCCGAGCATCGGGGCATGGGAACGACGGCCACGGTGGCGGGGCTGCTGGGCGACCGGCTTTACCTGGCGCAGGTGGGGGATAGCCGGGCGTACGTCATCCGGAAGGGCAAAGCCATCCAAATCACCAAAGACCAATCACTGATGCAGCGACTGGTGGAGGCCGGTGAACTCACCGAAGCCGAAGCCGAGAACAGTGAACGTCGCAACATCATCCTGCAGGCGTTGGGTCCCGATGCGCACGTGACGGTTGATCTGACGGTGCAGCAAGTGCGGCGCGGCGACACACTGATTATTTGCAGCGATGGATTGTCCGGACTGGTGCGCGGCGAAGAAATTGCGCGAATGGCCAATGACGAACGCGACGTTGAACAACTCTGTCGGCGATTGGTGGACCGGGCGAATGAACTGGGTGGGCCGGACAACATCACCGTGATTGCCGCGCAGTTTGACGGCGATGGATTGTTGCCCGCCACCGATCGCGATGAAATTGGACATCGACCGTTTCCATTGGCGGGTACACTCGCGGAAGAAGAGCGCACCTCACGCATCAAGCCACCACCATTCAAGAGTGATCCAACGCCGGCGCTTGGAATACCGATGATTGCGCGTGGAACGCTCGAGGACGACTTCGCGCGCGCGACCGCAGCGGAAGACGAACGCTTCACCACTCCGGAAGACGAGGTCATCGAGGCGCGGAAAAAGCGGGCGCAACCCATAATGGTCGCGCTCGCGGTGCTCGCGGTCGTGCTCGGAGTCAGCATCGTATGGTGGCTGGTCAAGTAACGGCTGGAAAAGAAGCCGAAAAAGCCGAAAAGCCGAAAAACGCGCAGCCAAATGGCCAAATGAACGGCAGAGAAGCCGAAGGGCCCGAGAACTGACTGCAGCCGAA
>JBDUBA010000239.1:0-12149 GCA_040004335.1 Gemmatimonas sp. | reverse complement strand
TTTCGCTGGGCGTCGTGCTTGGCACGTTCATGGGTGGCATGTGCGCGGGCAGCTTACTGCTATCGCGGTACGTCTCGCGCAAGGAACATCCGCTGCGCGTTTACGCAAAACTGGAATTCGGAATTGCGATTGCCGGTGTCCTCCTGGTGTTCGTGTTGCCAGTGATTGGAAAACTGCAAATTGCCGTTGGACTTGGCGGATTTCCCGGGCTTCTGCTGAGTGGATTGTTCAGCGCGATCGTGTTACTGCCGCCCACACTGATGATGGGCGCCACACTTCCTGCGATTTCGCGCTTTGTTGAAACCACACCGCGCGGTGTTTCGTGGCTTGGATTTTTCTACGGCGGCAACATCGCAGGCGGAGTTATTGGTTGTTTGCTCGCCGGTTACTACTTGCTGCGATTGCATGATGTGCAGGTTGCCACGTTCGTCGCCGTTGCACTCAACGTTGTTGTGGTCCTGATTGCGCTGTCGCTGGCGAAAACGATGCCGTATGCCACAAACGAAACGGTCGAGAAATCCGCACCTGTGGCGAAGCCGAAGTTGTTCGATGCGCCGGCCGGCTCGATGCCAGTGTATCTCACGATTGCATTGTCGGGATTCACCGCACTCGCCAGCGAAGTGGTGTGGACGCGTTTGCTGTCGCTCAATCTTGGCGCCACGACCTACACGTTTTCACTTATTCTCGCTGCATTCCTGACAGGATTGGGATTGGGCAGTAGCACAGGCGCCGTTCTGGCACGCACCGTGCAAAATCCGCGGAGCGCACTCGGCTGGTGTCAGTTGCTTTTGGTGGCCGCAATTGCATGGGCCGCGTTTGGACTCACGAAGTCGCTGCCGTATTGGCCCGTCAATCCACAGCTGGCCAGCGGACCGGTGTTCATCTTCACAATGGACATGGTCAAAACGGTGTTCGTGGTATTGCCTGGCGCAGTTTTATGGGGCGCGAGTTTCCCGTTGGCGCTTGCTGCAATTGGTTCGAAAGAAGCAGATCCAGGTGTAGTCGTTGGAACGACCTACGCCGCCAATACCGTTGGCGCTATCCTCGGCTCCGTGCTTGCGTCGCTGATTTTTATTCCGCAATTCGGCACGCAACACTCACACCAACTCCTGCTGGGCCTCGCGGCCGTGTCGGCGTTGATCATGCTGGTGTTCCGCAATAGCACGGACGTGAACGCGAAGTTTGCATTCACACCAAACACAATGGCGGCATTCGTCATCACGATTGGTGTGACGGGTTATTTGATGACCACAATCATTCCCGTGCCGCCGCTGTTGGTTGGTTACGGGCGCTTTGCTGCGGTTCGCCAATACAATCACGGTGAATTCATTTTCACCGGCGAAGGCATGAACTCGTCGATGACGGTGTCGCGCTTATCCAACGGCGTGCTGAATTATCACAACGCCGGTAAAGTGCAGGCGTCAAGCGAACCGCAGGACATGCGGTTGCAGCGCATGCTTGGTCACATGGCCACGTTGTTTCCGAAACAAGCGCCCAGCGACGTGTTGGTTATCGCGTGCGGCGCAGGTGTTACCGCCGGTGCGGCGAGTATCGATCCGCGCAACCTACGTCAGGTCATCGCGGAGATTGAGCCGTTGGTGCCGAAGGTGGTGTCGCGTGAGTTTGGTGAGCACAACTTCAACGTCGTCGATCGGCCAAACGTGACGGTGCATATCGACGATGCGCGCCACTTCCTGATGACCAGCAAGAAAAAGTACGACGCCATTACGTCCGATCCGTTCGATCCGTGGGTGAAGGGCGCGGCCGGTTTGTACTCGCAGGAGTTCTTTGAACTCGTCAAGGATCGCCTGAACGATGGCGGCGTTGTCACCGTGTTCGTGCAGCTGTACGAAAGCAACGTGGACGCCGTCAAGAGCGAAGTGGGCACGTTCCTCAAGGTGTTCCCGGACGGGCTCGTGTTTGGCAACACGTTCAACGATCAGGGTTACGACGTCGTGTTGGTTGGGCAAAAGACACCCGGTCCCATTGACGTTGATGCCATTCAGGCCCGTCTGTCATCACCCGAATACGCGCCCGTGGCCAAGTCACTCGGCGAAATCGGCATCAACTCGGCTATCGATCTCGTTTCCACGTTTGCCGCCCGCGGCGATCAGCTCAAGCCCTGGTTGGCCAATGCACAGATCAATCAGGACAAGAATCTGCGCCTGCAGTATCTCGCCGGATTCAGCCTCAACATGTATGATCAAGCGGGCATCTATTCGCAGATGATTCAGTCGCGCACCTATCCGGAAGGACTGTTCACAGGATCGCCGGAAACCATAGCAATGCTGCGAGATCGAATCAGATAGCGATGCACACAACACCCTGTTGCTCTCCAGCGTGTGCGGGGAGCAACAGAGATGCAAACACGGCAGCAAAACGGGCGCTGCTATTTGGCGCCCGTATTTACTTTCCACCGGTACGAATCATGCTTCGTTTTGTTGTCTCGCTCAATCCGACCCGATTTGCGGCAGCGCTGGTTGGCACCACGTTCGCCGCTATCGTCATTCCGGTTGCCACGGGTAGTGCGCAGGCCGCGCCACGCGAAGTGCCGAAGCAGCCGTACACCATGGCGGGAAAGTCACCGGTGTACGCGCCCAACGGCATTGCGGCCACCAGCCAACCGCTCGCAACATCAGCGGCGCTCAAGGTGCTCGACAACGGTGGCAATGCGATTGACGCGGCTGTGACTGCGGCGGCGGTGTTGTCCGTCGTTGAACCGATGATGACCGGTATTGGCGGTGACATGTTCGCCATTGTCTGGGTGGCGAAAGAGCACAAGTTGGTGGCGCTCAACGCCAGCGGACGCGCGGGTTCATTGATGACACGCGCTGAACTCATCAAACGCGGGCGCACCACAACAATTCCGCGCGGCATTGAAACCGTAACCGTTCCCGGAGCACTGGCCGGATGGCAAACATTGCTCGACAAATACGGCACGATGAAGTTGCCGCAAATTTTGCAACCCGCCATCGGGTACGCACAGAACGGATTTCCAGTAACCCCCGTGATTGCTGGTGACTGGGCGGGGCAAACTGCCATTCTCCGCCGTGACGTGGGCGCACGCAGCACATTTTTGCGCGACAGCCAACCGTACAAAGCCGGCGAGTGGTTTGTGAACGCCGACTACGCGCGCACGTTGCAGCAAATTGCCAAAGACGGACCCGCCACGTTTTACGGCGGCCCACTTGGGCAGAAAATTGTCGCACGCATCAAGGAATTAGGCGGCTTCGTTACGCTGGAAGACTTGCAGAAGAACGCACCCAATTGGGTGACGCCAATTTCCGTTCCGTTCAAGGGATATCGCATTTGGGAACTGCCGCCCAGCAATCAGGGAATTGCGACGCTTGAGATGCTCCGCATTCTCGAGCCATACGACCTCAAGAAGATGGGTCTCAACTCGGCAGAATATCTGCACTTGATGATTGAAACCAAGAAACTCGCATATGCGGATCTCGTGAAATACGTGGGCGACGCCGATCATCTCACCTTGACGCCGGCGCAGATGTTGTCCGATGCGTTCATCAACGAACGTCGGAGTCACATCGATTTGAAAAAAGCGCAGACAACCGTTGAACCCGGTCCGGAACGTGTGGGTGGTGAAACGATCTATCTCACAGTTGCGGACAAAGCGGGCAACATGGTGTCGTTCATCAACTCCAACTTCGATGAATTCGGTTCGGGCGTTGTTGTTCCCGGCACCGGATTTGTATTGCACGATCGCGGCGCGGGTTTCACGTTGGTTGATGGTTTGCCGAACACGGTTGCCCCCGGCAAGCGTCCGTTTCACACACTAATTCCCGCGTTTATTACCAAACCCGGTGCAACACCGTCAGCAGATGGCAGCACGGACGAACCGTACATGAGTTTTGGTTTGATGGGTGGTGCCATGCAGGCGCAGGGCCACGCGCAATTTGTCATCAATCATCTCGTGTTTGGGTTGAACATTCAGGAAGCGCAAGACGTTGGACGCTTTCGGCACACCACGGGTACAAGAGTGAGTGTGGAGTCGGTGATTGAGCCGGCCGTGATTGCCGCGCTTAGAGGCATGGGACACGATGTGACTATCGCCCGCGCCGCTGACTTTGGTGGCAGCCAAGCCATTCAGAAATTGGCAAAAGGCTACGTAGCCGGTTCTGATCCGCGCAAGGATGGACACGCGGGCGGAAACTGATATCGCGTTGTGTGGTGCATCGGCACATCGTGATCGAACACACGTTAAGATTTCCTGATTGAACGACAGCGAGTTCGCAGGGTAGGGAAGTTGTCATCCCGTTCGAAACCCCTGCGAATTCGAGTCATGCATTCATATTCAGCATCCGCAGTCGAGCCACAGCCGCATCGGTCTCATGCGCTCAAACTGGCCGCGTTGGTCGCGCTGGTTGCAATAACGGCCGTGGCCGCAGCCATTGGCAGTATCGCGTCAATTCAGGCGCCCGAATTTTATCTCGCGCTCAATCGGCCGTCCTGGGCGCCACCGCCCAATCTGTTTGGTCCGGTGTGGAGCGCGCTCTACCTGCTCATGGCCATTGGTGCATGGATTGTGGTGCGCGTTGAAGGTTGGGAGCGTGCCAAGCCCGCCATGATGTTGTACGGTGCGCAGTTGGCGTGCAATGCGCTGTGGACGTGGCTCTTTTTCTATTGGCACTCGGGTGCTGCGGCCTTTGTTGATATTCTTGCGTTGTGCGCACTGGTTGTAGCAACCATCGTAGTGTTTGGGCGTGCGCATAAGCTCGCGGGTGCGTTGTTGTTGCCGTACCTCGCGTGGGTTTCGTTTGCAACGGCGCTCACGTGGGCGGTGTGGCATGCGAATCCGGCTACGCTGTAGGGACTTTGCGCTTTCCGCAAACTACTTTTGCCTTCGCCGAACGATCTGTGTCTTCGAGGAACTACTCGCGTCTTCGCCGAACTACTCGCGTCTTCGAGCCGGTCGGAGCGAGTACGTAGTGAAGCATTCTTTTCGCGGAGAGCGCGAAGACGCGGAGAACTGCTCCCGGGAAACCATGGCCAATGCACATTTAGTTTCTGTTCATTTAATAATTGCACTCCGTCAGCATTGTCTATTGTCCGGGTGCAGACGCGCTTCTCTCAAAAGATGAACCACAATCCGGCAGAGATTTCAGCCCGTCCGAGCGCAGTTCTCCGCGCTCTCCGCGCTCTCCGCGCAAAATACCAATTTATCTAAGTCCACTCAGAACAATTCGAAGACGCACGCAGTCCTCGCGGTTCCCGCCCGCGAACGATTCAACTTCACCTAAGTCCACTCGGGCCAAGCCGAAGACGCACGCAGTTCTCCTCCGCGTGAACGAACGTCACGTGTCTTCGCACGAGTCCTCGGTTCGGTCGCTATGAGTCTCTTTCGCGGAGGCCCGAAGAACGCGGAGAAAATTAAAACACAAAGCGCACCGCCGGCATGTTCACAATTGGTCCACGCAACCGGACATCACCACCAACGCGCGCCTGTCCCTGCCGTTGTTTCCACAACACAAACGCCGTAGCGGCCGACGGCAGCATCAACTGAACGCGTTCATCACGCACACTCGGTGTTATTGACGAACTTCGCAGCACGCCTCGCATCGGCCCCGCATCGCGTGACGATGCAATCATGTGATCGGCCGCGACCAAACCAACCGCGCCACCTGCCGCCACCAGTCCAATGGTCGCCTGGGATTGTGCTTGCGATATCGTTGCCACGCCGCCGCCCATCAATGCACCGGCCAGTGCGCCGAGTTTCACCCAACCTGCGTCTGATGATGAACGATCGTGCTTCCGCACGAGCATACGGTCGCTGATAACAAATCCACCAATCAATCCGGCAGTCGTCACCGCTGCAGCGGCTTCTTTATGGTCACCGTAATTCACTACCGCCGCACCGGCCGTTGCGCCGATCACGGCCGTCGTGAACGCAACGCTCGCGTCACCCGACGTCACGTTGTAGTGCGCATGCCGCGCGTATTGCGGACCGACCACATACCCCGCGGCCGCCATCGCAACAGTCGCACCCAATGCAACTTTGTGTTTCGAATCCGCTTTCGGTGCCTCCAATGATTTCGTCATGGTCGAGACGCCAAGCGACGTGAGCGTGAACAGGTCCGCGAACAATCCCGACGACGCGGCTTCACCATCACTCATGTTTTTCGCCGCGAAGAATCCCCCCACGGTTCCGCCTACCGCGCCAACCAGAATAGGAACGCCAAATCCCGGCCCATCATCCGCCTCACCGATGGCCGCAACCGCAGCTCCCGCCAATCCGCCGCGAAATCCCGCATGTGTGCCAAGAATCGTTTGTGATCGCGTGACCACTCGCGAGCGAATCATCTGCGCCGACACAAAAAACGAAGCACCGGCCGCCAGGAAATATCCGCCGCCGGCGCTGGCCGAACTGGTATGACTCAAGCTCGCCGCGGTCGCCGGACCGTAAGCGAAGAGACCCAACAATGTCTGATTCCGAACAAATGTGTATCCGGCCGGCTGCGAGAGTTCCATCCCGCTCACGATACCGGTATTGCGTCCATTCGTCGGTACTGACATTCCACCATCGAACGCGAGCCGCAGTTGAGTGAACTCAGGCGCACCCAAGCCATACCGCACTACGGTCCCATTGTCGCGCGAAACTTCAAGAATGGCCGAGTAGGTCCGGCCCGACCGTGATGGTGTGGCGGAGCCGGAATCCGCGCCACTGAGCGCGAACAACCGCGCCTCACGCCACGTCGCTGTCGGTTCGGGCCACCAAACCACGCCTTTCAATAATGACTCCGCCATGCGGGGCGTAAGAACCACGATGCGGCCCCGTGAGTCGAAGGACGTGGGCGACTCTGCTCCCAGTCGATCAACCTGCGCGGTGCTTGTGATCGGCATGACCCATCCGCTCAGTACGGCGATTCCTGCGGTGATGAGCAATCGGGCACGCAGAAAGCATCCGGACGGCGGTCGTCGTGCGAAGACGGGCATGAGTATCAGAAGTGAGAGATCGGCACATCGAATCAAAGCGCCACTCGGCCTCGTACACCAGACATCGAGTGAAATTCTGCATCAGCCCGCACACTTGCGGTAAGTCCCACGGCGCAGAACGAACTCGAACAAACGCTACTGCGGCCGAAGGTGTCTGAGTACACGCCGAACTCACTCAGCGTTCAGGCGTTCGGTTCTCGGGTTTCCCGTATCAGCAACTGCCCCTATATATGCGCCAAATCAAGCTGGCTTTCCGCACGCTGTTTCGATCGCCGTTCGTCACTATCATTGCCATCTTGTCCCTGGGATTGGGGATCGGTGCGAATGCCGCGATCTACAGCATGTTCAATCAGATGTTGCTCAAACCGCTGCCGGTCAGCAATCCCACGGAACTGGTCAACCTGGGCGCACCCTCACCGAAACCGGGCTCGCAGTCATGCAGCCAGGCGGGCAGCTGCGATGACGTCTTCAGTTATCCCATGTATCGCGATCTCGAACGGTCGCAGCAATCGTTTACCGGATTGGCCGCGCATCGTGGATTCGGTGCGGCGTACGTAATTCGGCAACAGGCCGAAAGTGCTGAAGGGATGTTGGTTTCCGGTTCGTACTTCCCAACACTCGGCATTAAACCGGCGCTTGGTCGCTTGTTCACGCAGGCCGATGACGACAAAATTGGCAACAACTTCGTCGTGGTTTTGAGTTATTCGCTGTGGCAGTCACGACTGGGTGGTGATCCGAAAATTCTGGACGAGCAGATCACGGTGAATGGCAAGTCCATGCGCGTGATTGGTGTGGCACCGAAAGATTTTACGGGCACCACCATGGGATCCCAACCAAAAGTGTACGTGCCGATCAGCATGCGTGCACAGGTGGAGCCGTTCTTTACCCTGAAAGGATTCGAAAATCGCCAGAGTTATTGGATCTATGTGTTCGGACGCCTCAAGCCTGGCGTTACGCTCGAACAGGCGAAGACTGCGACCAACGCGCTGTATGCACCAATCATCAGCAGTGTAGAGGCTCCGCTGCAGAAGGGCATGAGTGATGCAACGATGGCGAAGTTTCTCAAGAAAAAAGTAACAATCCTACCGGGCCCACAAGGCCAGAGTTCGCTGCACGAACGAGCAAAGACTCCGCTGTACCTCCTGCTTGGTGTTACGGGTATTGTGCTGCTGATCGCGTGTGCGAACATCGCGAATCTGCTGCTCGCACGCGGCGCGAATCGTTCGATGGAGATGTCGGTTCGACTCGCACTGGGCGCCAGTCGCGGACAATTGCTGTTTCAGTTGATTACCGAATCGGTGCTGCTTGCATTGCTTGGCGGCGTTGCGAGTTTGTTGGTTGCCAAATTGACGCTCACCGGCATTGCCGCAATTCTGCCCGACGGTGAAAGCGGTTCGCTGCAGTTTGCCTTGCAGCCAGCAATCATCGGCTTTACAGCGGCGCTGTCAATTGGAACGGGACTGCTGTTCGGTATGTTCCCCGCGCTGCACAGCACGCGCCCCGATCTCGTGACGTCCATTCGGGCCAACGCCGGGCAAATTTCGGGAGCACGAGCTGCCAATCGCTTCCGCTCGACATTGGTCACCGTTCAAATCGCACTGTCAATGTCGCTGCTCATTTGTGCGGGTCTGTTCATCAAGAGTCTCATGAATGTCAGCAATGTCGATCTTGGGCTCAAGGTTGAGAACGTGGTCACGTTCGAAATTGCACCGGAACTCAGTGGTTACGACAACGCGCGGTCGGCCGTGTTATTCCATCGCGTCGAGGAGGAGCTGGCCGCCATTCCCGGTGTGACCGGAGTAACCAGTTCATTGGTGCCGCTGATCGCAAGCAGCAACTGGGGCAACAACGTTCACATTCAGGGAATTGAAGAGGGTCCCGACACCGACATGAACTCACGCTTCAATGAAGTGGGTGCGGGGTACTTCAAAACGCTGGTCATTCCAGTCAAAGCCGGCCGCGAGTTCATTCCCAGTGACGCCGCGGGCGGCGCGCGCGTTGCAATCGTGAACGAGGAATTTATCAAGAAATTCAAGTTGGGAAGCAACGTTGTTGGTCGATACATCTCAAACGGCAGCAAGGACTCGCTCAACATTCAGATTGTCGGGATCGCCAAAAACTCGGCATATAGTTCCGTGAAGGACACAGTCCCTCCAATTTTCTTCCTGCCCTGGATGCAGGACAAGGAAATTGGTGACATCAACTTCTATGTGCGCACCTCGCTGCCGATGGATCAGATCCTCAAGCAGATTCCGGCGCTCATGAAACGTCTCGATCCCAATTTGCCGCTCGACAACGTTCACACCATGACGCAGCAGATCAAGGAAAACGTTTCGCAAGATCGCATGATCAGCATTTTGTCGGCGCTGTTTGCGTCACTGGCCACACTGCTGGCGGGCGTCGGCTTATACGGGGTGTTGGCGTACACCGTCGCACAACGCACCCGCGAGATTGGAGTTCGCATGGCACTGGGCGCCGATTCGTCACGCGTCAAACAGATGGTGTTGCGCCAGGTTGGTGGGATGATGCTCGTTGGCGGTGTCGTAGGTATTGCCGGAGCCTTTGCCCTTGGGCGCATCGCGAGCTCCAAGGAATTGTTGTACGGACTGAAAGGCTACGATCCAGTTGTCTTTGTACTCGCAACACTCCTGATCATTGTCGTTGGGTTGGTTGCGGGATACTTGCCGGCACATCGTGCGTCGAAAGTGCATCCCATGCAGGCGCTGCGATACGAATAGGTCGTCATGGCACTACGGCTCTTTCACGACAAACTTTCGTTCATTGCGTGCAAAGGTCGTGGCGTTTTTGCGCATTTCAATTGATACGATGTACGTGCCCGGTGGGAGCGCTTTCAAATCAACAGCAATCGAGCGTCCCACCGTGGGTTTTGCACCGGTGAGCACGGTTGAGGTATGGCGCCCATCTGGCTCCGTCCATTTGATGCTGACGCTGTCGCGCAACGCTGACACAATTCCCAGAAACGATCCAATACGCCTGGCGGCGTTGATGTCATCGGCGCGTTTGAATTTGAGTTCGTACGACATTGTATCGCCAGGAATAAATCCGTAACTCTCCCAATAGAGCGCCAGCAGTTCCGTTGCCGGGAATGCGAGATCGCCAGCCATCAGGCGCAACACACTCGCCTCGTCCGATGGCACGACCATATCACGATTTGGTACGCGAATAAAAACTGGCGCGGACAGCGCGTATTCATTGGACTTCATCTCGCGCAACGTTGGCGGCGGGCGCAATCCAAAACGACGGCGCATAGCCGCTTCTTTCGTTGTGCGCGGCAACACTTCTGCACTTAACACAATCGGTTGTGATTTGAGATCGGCCGCAAGTCTCAGCGTGTGCCCCTCGCCAATTTCTGTTTGGGCGAGCGCACGTGTACTTGCTGCATCTTTCCCACCTACCAACAGCGAAGCGCTGTACCCTTTGGCGGCCGGATCGAGGTTCTTGAGCGGATCGTCAACCGCCAGCTGGTAACGAATGGTCGAATCACGACGCCACGTGGCGTCCTGCCCGTTGGGTAACTCCGCGATCAGGTACGGATATTTGTAGTGTTCAACGGGCCACCATAAATCTGGCGTTTTCCGCTTGCCTTCCTTGATAGGCGGCGGTAGCAAGTCGAAATGTGAATCGTTCAGAATAAAGGGATCGGCAATGGCTTCATACGCCGGCATGAAGTGCGTGCGATCGGGCGTGTATTCCGGCAAAACAATTTCTCGTGGAATTCGCGCTTGCGACACCGCCCCCTTGGCCGCAACTGGTTTCGTTTCGGGATCCTTCGTCATTAGTCTGGACGTGTACGTATGGCTCGGCCAGCCGTATCGAATGATCATCGCGCGCAGGGCTTCGCCGCCGGCGTACTTGTTCCAGAAGAAACGTTCGTCGTATTCGGCGGCGGCGCGCAGCGTGGCGTGAATACTACGCGAATTGTGCGCGACATACCGTTCATTTCCCGGTGTGGCCCACAACGGATCGGTAAGCCACCACATTTGCTGCACCAATGTGCGTTGGCGCTCGCACGGCGCGTCCACGAGACGGTGATTGTCCACCAGTGAAAACAGCAAAAGGACTTCATCACTCACACACGGCGCGTCTTTCGTTTTCGCGTTCTTTTCCAAAAGGTCCGCATCATTCAGAACGTCCGCAATGCGGAACACGGAATCGGCCGCGCGAAAATCACCCAACTGTTCGAAAGCAAGTCCGGTCAATTGCGCGCAAAACGCACTGTTACTCGTGCAACGCGCCGCCGCGGCGAGCGTTCGTTTCCCGTCATTCTGATCGTACGTGAATCGCACCAGCTGACCGGCAATCCAATCGTCACCAGGATTTACTGTCAGCGCACCGCCAATGCGCGAAATGAGCGACGAGCGCAAACTGCGAATGGCCTGGCGCTGTGTAAACGGTAACGCCAGATCGATGTTCGCCCCGTCGTCTGCAACAGCCTCTTCAAGCGGTGGAAAATACAGTGGGCAATAGGCCCCATAATCGGGCTTCACTACCACAGGAAATCGTGGCACCGGTGCATTAAAATCAAACGGAATGCCCAGCGGCGTTATGTTCGCACATTGAGCCGCCCAGAAATGACGCGGATTGGTGATGTCCGGATCGATTTGTTCTTTGCTGAGGCGTCCGTCGATCAACTTATATCGCTTGAACTCCAGATCCCGCCACGGTTTTCGCCACTTGTTCTGAAATTCGATAATCGCGTCACGCAATTGGTCGTGCACCTTGTGCGTGTCGACGACCGCAGCGCGCGCCCTAGTGTAGTGTCGCAGAAGTCTCATGGCAGTCAGCGGCGCCTTTTGCCGCAGGGCTGCGTTCCACTCGCTCGCCATAGCGCTGCTATGACTCGCTCGCGCGCCTTGCCCCGCCGCAAAATTCGCGTGCTGCCTTGGCGCATGGAACTTCTGCGACACTACACTAGCGTTTATGGCAACAAGTGAGGGAATTGGGGCCGTCGCGAATTTCGCGAACTGTGCGACCGCGCTGCTGGCAACGACCATCAATGCAATTCCAAACGTCACGATCTGTGCACGGCGTCGTGCGCGAAAGTCGGATGACATCGGCCAGTTAGAAGAGGGAGACGACGTTGCGGCAACACTGGCGTTGGCGTGCCTTGACCCTGCCGGTCACGGCTCTTTCACGACAAACTTTCGTTCATTGCGTGCAAAGGTCGTGGCGTTTTT
>JBDUBA010000489.1:0-12206 GCA_040004335.1 Gemmatimonas sp. | reverse complement strand
ATTCCGGCGTTCACGCTGCTCAATCTCAACATTCTGGGCAAGATGGGTTTCGGCGCGCTTGGTGGCTTTGAATACATCGCAATTCTCGCCGGCGAAACGAAGTCGCCCACGCGTACCATGCGACGATCGGTGCTCATTGCCGCACCAATTATTGCGATCATGTTCGTGTTGGGTACGGCCACGGTTGTAGCGTATGTCCCAACCAACGACATCGATCTGGTGGGTCCGTTACCGCAGGTGCTGCGCGCGGGATTCGGCCCGTTTGGTATTGCCGGGCCGCTCGTGACCATTGCGATTCTCATGACGCTTGTGATGCGCGTGGCGCAGGCCAGCGTGAGTTTCACGGCCGTCACACGTCTGCCGATGGTGGCGGGGTGGGACCGCATGTTGCCAGCGTGGTTCAGCAAACTGCATCGCAAGTATCAAACGCCGGTCAATTCCATTCTGGTTGTTGGTGCGTGCTCGTTCGTGCTGGCGGTGCTGAGTAACGTCGGTGTTGGACAGGCCGAGGCATTCCAGCTATTGTTCAATGCGAGCGGAATGTTTTATGCGCTGACTTACGTGGTCATGTTCTCCATTCCGCTCTTCGGTTTGCGCGGTGTGACGCCGCGGCCGCCGCTCTGGCTCAAGGTTGCGTCCACGTCGGGTTTGCTGATGACGGTGTTGTACATCGCGTTGTCAGTATTTCCGATTATCAAAGTTGAGAGTGTCGCAACGTTTGCGTTCAAAATTCTATCGGTGATTGTGGTGATGAACGTTGTAGGCATCGGAATTCTCATGACGGCCAAGCGGCGCGTGGCGCGCGCGGCAATGGTGGTCGCCGTCGCGATCGCGTCGGGCGTCGCGCTCACTGGTGCCGTCGCAGGCGCGCTCACCGCTACCGCTTCGACTGCATCCGCCCAGGATCGATCACAATCACGATCGATGGTGACATCACAATCGGGCATTGTGGCCAGTGAAAGCGTGCTTGCCTCGCAAGTGGGTGCGCGCATTCTCGAACAGGGCGGCAACGCTATTGATGCGGCCATTGCCACGAACGCGATGATGGGGTTGGTCGCGCCAATGAACGACGGTATTGGCGGCGATCTGTTCGCCATTGTCTACGAGGCGAAAACCGGAAAACTGTACGGACTCAATGCATCGGGCTGGGCGCCGGCAAAACTCACCGCCGATTTTCTGCTCAAGCAGGGTGTGACCACGATGCCCATGAAAGGGATTCACACGGTCACCGTTCCCGGCGCTGTTGACGGGTGGGACAAACTGCTGAAAAAGTTCGGCACGAAAACGTTCGTCGAGTTGCTCGCGCCAGCCATTCATTTCGCCGAACAGGGGTTTCCGGTTGCAGAAGTGGTCAGTGTGTTCTGGAAAGACAGTGAAGGTGCGCTGCAAAGTGATGCGCCTACTGCCAGAACATTTTTGATAAACGGTCACACGCCCGCCGTCGGCGAAGTGTTTCGGAATCCCGACCTCGCGTGGACGTACAAACAACTCGCGACGAACGGACGGCAGGCGTTTTACACGGGCGAAGTTGCGAAGAAAATCATTGCCACCTCAATCAGTCACGGCGGCACCATGACCCCGGCCGATCTCGCCGAGTTTCAGGGCGAGTGGGTTGAACCGATATCGACAACCTACAAGGGCTGGACCGTGCACGAGTTGCCGCCCAACGGACAAGGTATTGCGGCACTCGAAATGCTCAACATCATGGAAACTTTTCCGCTCGCCGCCGCAGGGCAGAATTCCGTGCGCGCGCTGCATTTCATGATTGAAGCGAAAAAGCTCGCGTACGCCGACATGCAGCGCTACGATGCCGATCCACGGTTTGCGAAGGTTCCGGTTGCCGGTCTCAATTCAAAAGACTTCGCGCGTGAACGTGCCAAACTGATTGATGCCACACGCGCGAATTGCGCGGTGCCTGCCGGAAAACCCATGGGTGCCGACAATGGTACGACGTACTTGTCCGTGGTTGATCGGGCGGGCAACATGGTGTCGCTCATTCAAAGCAACTATTCGACGGTTGGATTTGGTTCGGGGCTGGCCGTTGGCGGTGCCGGTTTCGTGTTGCACAACCGTGGCGGCGGCTTTACGCTCGACAAAACAAGTCCGAATGTGCTCGCCGGACGAAAACGTCCGTTTCACACCATCATTCCGGCGTTCATGGATAAAGGCGATGTGCGCATCGCGTTTGGTATCATGGGCGGATTCAATCAGGCGCAGGCACACGCGCAGTTCGTATCGAATATCGCAGACTTCGGACTCAACATTCAGGGCGCGTTGGATGCGCCGCGTTTTTCAAAAGAAACGTTCGAGGGGTGCGATGTAGGTATGGAGTCGCGCATTCCCGATTCCACGCGCAAAGCGCTCATCGCGATGGGACATCAACCCGTCATGCGCGGCGACTTCTCGGCGACACGAATGGGTGCCGGCCAGGCGGTGATGCGGAACTTCGCGACCGGTGTGAATTTCGGCGCCTCCGACCCGCGCAAAGACGGTGCAGCGGTTTCAGAACTCGTGCTGCAATCGAAACCCGGCCGCGCCAGCGGGCAGCCCGCTTCTCGACGGATGGTACGCCAACCCTGAGCACAGCTGGTGTTCAAGGACAGGCACGGATATCGCGCTCACCGAGCATCATCTGAAGCAGCCTCGCTACCAAGGTCGAACGCGAAAAAACCACGCTTACCGCGCTAAGCGTAGTGGCGCTCACCATGGTCTCACCCATGTACTCTGCGCCATCGAGAATTGCTGTCCTAGTCGCCCACTCCGCGCCGCTCCGTAGGAATTTCTGGATACACGGGCTGGTACATGCGCTGTTCAACCCAGCCCTCGATGTCAGTGGGAATTTCGACCGTGGCGAGCCCTTCTTCGACCGCGACACGCACAACCGCGGCCGCGATAATCACCGACGTTGCACGAATGGTCGCGAGCGGCGGGAACAGCGCACCTTTTTCGAGATCGTGTTCACCAACGATGCTCGCGAGTGCACGCGCGGCCGCGAGAAACATCCGGTCCGTGACAACACGCGCTTGTGCGGCTACGACTCCGAGTCCAAGTCCCGGAAAGATGTAGACGTTGTTGGCCTGACTGGGTGCGTACGTTTTTCCGGCATACGTGACTGGCAATGCCGGACTTCCGCTCGCATACAAACATTTGCCACCCGTCCACCGATACGCTTCCTCGCTGGTGCATTCCGCCTTTGACGTTGGGTTGGACAACGCAAACACGATTGGACGGGGCGTTACTTCAGCGAGCGCACCCAGCACTGATTCCGTGAACACTTTCGGTTGCGCCGCAACACCAATGAGCGCCGTTGGTTTCAGCTGACGAACCGCTTCTTCGAGCGTGAGAATTGGCGAATGATCGTGTGCAAACGGAAGCTTGTGCGCCTGCAGGTCGGTGCGTCCCTTGGTGACGAGTCCTTTGGAATCCATGAACCAGTTGCGCAACCGCGCTTCGTGCTCGGGAATGCCGTCTTGCGTCATGGCTTCAACCAACAACTCACCAATACCTGTGGCCGCAGCACCCGCACCATAAAACAACACTTTCTGTTCGCTGAGCTTCGTACCGGTTGCACGACACGCCGAATACAAACCAGCAACTGTGACGCCGGCGGTTCCCTGAATGTCGTCGTTGAACGAACGAATGCGATCGCGATGTGACGCGAGCAGTTTGAATGCATTGTCGGTTGCGAAATCTTCCCACTGCAGCAGTGCATTCGGGAAAACTTCCGCAACGGCTTCCACAAATTCTGCGACGAATTCGTAGTAGGCAGCGCCGCGCAATCTCGGCTGACGCATCCCGTTGTAAAACTGCGATTCGCGCAATTCCGCGTTGTCGGTACCGACATCCAGCATCACCGGCAAACACGCGGTGGGATCGATGCCAGCACACGCGGTATACAGCGCGAGTTTTCCGTGCGGAATGCCCATCCCCTGCGCGCCCAGATCTCCCAGGCCCAGGATGCGTTCCCCGTCCGTCACAACCAGGACTTCGATGTGGCGCGTTGGCCAGTTCTGCAGCACTTCCTTGATGCGACCGCGATAATGTGGCGTGAGTTGCAATCCGCGGGGGCGTCCAAAAATTTCGCCGAAATGCTGACACGCTTCACCAACCGTTGGCGTGTACACGATCGGCATCATTTCGGTGATGTGCTGAATGACGACTCGGTAGAAGACGGTCTCGTTACGTTCGAGCAGTCGCGCGAGATTGATGTACCGGCCGAGGGGCGTGGCGGTCCGGCGCACGTTGCCGAGGGCGCGCTCGACTTGTTCGTCGAGGGTGAAGACACGAGCCGGAACGAGGCCATGTAGCCCGTACAGGTCGCGCTCTTCCATGGTGAACGAGCTGCCGCGGTTGAGGTGCGGATTACGGAGGAGGTCGTAGCCGCGCAGTGCCGGACGAGAATTCATCGGGTCGTTGGAGGGGGGAGAGGCGGGATTCAATAATCATGGGGTGCGTGCGCGGGATGATGAAGGGGGTTTGCGGCGGCTATTCGAGCGCCAAGGCCTGCGGAATGCGAAGCAGTGAGCGGTCGCTTCTAGTGCTGCCATTTGTTTTTGACGGCCACGAATCGAAGCTCATCCAATGCCATGCTGTTCGTGATGGACCCATTCTTCCACATCCTTTGCAATGCTACCAGGCCACCATCAGGTCCAAGTTTTGAGCTGAGACTTTGGACCGCAACAAGGGCGACTGGATTTTTCCATTGGGCGATGCGAGTCAGAAGGTTTACCGCGACTGCGTGATCGGAAAACTGTCCGATTGACGCCGACGCCATGCCGCGATCACGAAGATCGTCGGCGGTTTCCGCAATGACCATGAGCCGGTCCGCCGCGTTCGCATACGGCGTTCCGGTCGACGGATGCTCCGTACGTCGCAGCGCAAAAATCGCATTCATACTCGATGCGAAATTGGCCGTGTCCATTTTCAGCGCGACCGCAGTCAAGGCGTCTGCGACGGCATTCATCAGCGCGTTTGACTGACGGCGATCCTTCTGAGTCAGGATGGCTTCAGCGCCTCCAGTCTATGATTTTGTCCGAAGTGCGGCGCTGATCGATGCCAGCACAGCGGAATCACCCGTCGGCTGTGCCTCTGCTGATTGGCTTGCAACCATGAGTGCGAGTAACCCGATTGGGATTCCGTGAGGCCAATGTGGTTTCATGAGCAATTGCCTTGAAAGGAGGCGCCGCGCGTCAATCGCCGACAATGAGAACGGTCCATGACAACGCCGGCGCGTGCTGTGTGAGATCGACCGACGTCCAAGGCGACCTGATCACTTCGCAACCGCGCGCTCCAGCGTCTCTCGAATGAACCGCTGATACGGCAGACCGCGCGCTGCGGCGGCGGCTTTTACTGCGGTCAGCAACGAGGTCGGGATACGCATGTTGATTTTTGTGTCCTTGGCCTCAAACTCAAAATGCGCTGGCCTGAAATCACTCAAATCGTATTCGGTAAGGTCTGCCTTGGCGACAAATTCCTCAGCCTCTCGATCACTCTGGAAATTCGGGAACTTCTTTTTCATATCGCTTGAGCTCATTGTCATGCGTGTAACGCGCACTGATAGGGCGAATGAATCGATTGCCCTCACGTTCGCGCATCGTGAACACCACGAAAACACCGCGTCCGTCAACCGTTCTCCCGATTCCGCGTGAGCGTTCCTCACCATCGTAGGGATCTGGAGCGACGAGCAGCGCGCCGTCGAGGAATAACGCCTCGACAACGTCCAACCCGATGCCGTGAGTCAGGTATTTCTCGCTATTGCCATCCTCCCAATCGAATCCGGCGAACTCATGAGGATACAATATTGTAACGATTGTCCATACTAATGTCCATACATACCCGCGTTTTTGATGAAATGATCGAGCTATGCTCTCCGGTGCTGGTCCCAACGAGCAGACGTTGAGCTGACACACATTCCAGGATTTCTCTCCATATCACCGACCACAAGCCGCACCGATTCATTGCTAGCCATACCCCAACAGTGCCGCCCACCCCAAGCCGCGCCTAACTTCCCCGGTTCACCCGCACCCGCATCCCGTGTCTGACGCAGCAACACCCGCCCGCAAAGATTTTGTCCGTGAGATGGTGGCCGAGGACGTGGCGACTGGCCGGTTTGGCCGTCCGGTGACGACGCGTTTTCCGCCCGAACCCAACGGCTACCTGCACTTCGGTCACGCGAAGTCGCTGTCGCTCAACTTTGGATTGGCGGCAGAATTTGGCGGACGCTGCCACCTGCGCTTTGACGACACAAATCCGTTCACGGAAGACATCAAATACGTCGAAGCCATCAAACACGACATTCAGTGGTTGGGCTTTCAGTGGGATGCGGAGTATTACGCGAGCGACTATTTCGAGCGCCTCTATGAGATTGCCGAACAGCTCGTGCATCAGGGCAAGGCGTATGTCGATTCGTCGAGCGAGGAAGAAATTCGCGAGGGACGCGGCACTGTAACCGTTCCTGGTGTTGCCAGCGTGTATCGCAATCGCACGCCGCAGGAAAATCTCGACATGCTGCGTCGCATGAAGGCCGGCGAGTTTGCGGATGGTGCGCACGTGTTGCGCGCGAAGATCGATCTCGCGCACCCCAACATGATCATGCGCGATCCGCTGTTGCTGCGCATTCGCAATGCGCCGCATTATCGTCGCGGTACCGATTGGGTGTTGTATCCGCTGTACGACTACGCGCACGGACTGAGTGATGCCATTGAAGGCATCACGCGTTCGTTGTGCACGCTGGAGTTCAAGGACAATCGCGACATTTACGATTGGCTCGTGGCCGCAGCCGGATTTGAGACACCGCCCACGCAGGTCGAATTCGCGCGCATGGACCTCGACTACACGGTGCTCAGCAAACGAAAAATGTTGCGGCTCGTGAACGAAGGGCACGTGCGTGGCTGGGATGATCCGCGCATGGCAACAATTGCGGGCATGCGCCGTCGCGGCATTACACCCGAAGCGATTCGCAATTTCATGGACATCGTGGGTGTGTCACGCAAGGAAGCGCATGCGGAGATTGCGGCGTTTGAACATGCGGTGCGTGACGATCTCAATATGCGCGTGCCGCGCGTGATGTGTGTGACCAAGCCACTCAAAGTTACGCTTACGAATTACCCGGAAGATCAGGAAGAAGAGTTGGACGCGTCGTATTATCCGCACGACGTGCCGCTTACCGGCACGCGTAAGGTGCCGTTCTCGCGCGAGTTGTACATCGAACGCGACGACTTCATGAAGGATCCGCCCAAGAAGTTCTTCCGCCTCGCACCCGGGCGCGAAGTGCGGTTGCGTTACGGTTATTTCATTACGTGCACCGATGTGGTCATGGACAAGGACGGCGACGTGGTTGAGTTGATGTGCACGTACGATCCCGCTACACGCGGTGGAGATTCACCCGATGGTCGCAAGGTGCAGGGAACCATTCATTGGGTGTCGGCCAAACATGCACGCGATTGCGAGTTGCGCATGTACGACCGATTGTTTTCGCAGCCCAATCCCGACGACGTTCCCGAGGGCCAGGATTTCCTGAGTGTGTTGAATCCCGATTCGCTGGTGATCATTCCACACGCCAAAATTGAGCCGAGTGTGGCGAAGGACGCGCGTGAGTCGCGGTATCAGTTTGAGCGGACGGGCTATTTCATTGCCGATGCGGATTCGACGCCGGAGCGGATGGTGTTTAACCGTACGGTTACTCTGCGCGATGGGTGGGCGAAGATCGCGGGGAAGTAGACGGAGCCAAACTGACTGCGAATACAAAAACGCCCCGCACAATCACGATGATTGTGCGGGGCGTTTCATAACAGGACATCTCTATTTGCGCTTCTTCGCAGCCCCGGGCGGGAGCCTGCGAACGCTGTCCATTTTTGACATATAGTAGACTGTACCTTTGCCAACAGAAATAGTAATGCTGTCCGATTTGAATTGCGCAAGCGGAAGTAAACTCCCCATTTTCTCAGCAAAGAACGTCGCGGCTTCTGTTGACGTATCAACCGATTCCACCGTGTCAGGCCACTGTTGACCATTGACCAATACTCGCACATATCGGGTACGTCCGGCCGGGAAAGAGTAGAGTCCGCAAGTAACCTTTCCGTGGAGAGTTCCGATAACATGTGCGAAGATAACTTTTGCGCAGGATATGTTCACCGATCCGTCAATCTGAATTTCGTGAACTCCCGGCAAGTTGCTGACTCGCGCCTTGAGCTGGTTGATGTTTCCCGCAATAGTTGGTTGAATATACAGTGGCATGTTTGCCGGCACCCAGATCTCGTAACGTGACCGATTTCCGACACGTTTTGCCGTCCCGTGCGTCGCAGTGAATTCGGCGCCGCTGGAAGTGCGACTCAAGAGAACTTGCTTATCAATCGCGACCGTTCGTGGTACGACGGCGCGCACGCGAATTGTTTGCTCGCCTGAAGTGTGAAATACGAGATCGCCCGCCGGATCAATATTCAAAGTGAATCTGTCGAGCGGACCGACGTCAATTGTGCGATCGAAGATTGAATCTGGTACGGCCAACGCTTTGGTGACAGCGCGCGATTGACCGGGAAACGGGACCGCGTTGAGCGGCGAAGCATCGAGCCTGGCCGTGCCTGGAGCACTCGACCACGCCGTCTCAACTCCACCACCGGTACGCAACGCAGCCAGAGGCATCATGACAAGCAGAGCACTTACACGCATCCGGCGCCGAGTGTGCGGGGACGGCACCACGCGGGATGTTCCAGAATTGAGCATGGAACGAATTCTCCATTCGAGCTGTGTTCGCTGCGCCATGCCCAGAGCGACCGTTGGGGTTGACGACGCGAACGAAGCATGCGCGGCTATTGCCAACAGATGTTCCGCGTACTGCGCAGACGGAATGGTGGCAATTGCGCAATCATCCGCCGCACGCTCGCAATCGTTGCGCAGTTTGCGCGCCGCAACCCACACCATCGGATGAAACCAGAACGCGGCGCAGGTTACGGTTGCGAGCAGCTGCGTCGCATAGTCATGGCGCGACACGTGCGCGAGCTCGTGTGACAACACGGCGTGCAGTCGACTGGGCGACCACTCGCGCGATGCGTCCGGGAGCAGGACAACAGGCCGCAGCCATCCGCCGGTACACGGCAACTCAATCTTTTTGTGCAGCAAGATTCGAGGCGCACGTTGCAGACTGAATCGTGTCGACAGCCGCCGGGCGCAAGCAAGCACCGCGGGATCGGCCGGGACATGCGCGCTACGCACGATTCGAAATAGTTTCCGGTGTGAATTCGCCAAACGCGCCAGCAGGAACAGCGCTCCAAGAAACCACGCGAGAAACAACATCGACAACACACCCTCGAAATTTTGCAGGAAGGACTGGGACACCCTGGCTGGAACAATCGCGGAATCGTTGCGCGCAACATTGATTACCGAATATCCACGGGTGTAGTCCTGATTCGCGTCGACACGGGGTGATTCCAGCGTCCCAACTGACGGGTACGATCCGACGCGCATTTTCAGATAATCGGTGGGGACTGCCGATGGTGCATTGGGCAACACTCGCAGCACCGACGTCACCATCGCGTTCGTTGGCACGCGCACTTTGAGCGAAGGAACAACAGCGGCCAACAGCGTAAGCACGCTCACACTACCGAATGCCACAGACCACATGAAATGGCGCTCGGCAGCCGAGCGGTGTTGCATCAATCGATGCGCGATAAAGGCGAATGCCAGGATTGCGGTGAGTTTCAGCAGCAGAAAGCCAATGGCCGACAGACCAAACAGAAGGCGCGCAACCTGCGCGGTGAAATCAGACAATGCGACGCTCACCCGCGTGTCCGCTTGAGGACCACATCACCGTCCGTCACGCGTATGTAGATGCGCCCCGTGCCCTTCCCCAACGTGCCCGCCGAACGTACAACTTTGCGCGGCGTATCTGCATCGACGTGATTCCATTCGGCCGATTCGGTTTGTGGCAGCGCACGATCGTCGCGGATGCGTGCCGCTCGATTGAATTTCTGTAGAAACGCTTCCGAATACGAAACTTCAATATCGACCATCGCATCGATGCTGTCCGGCAGTTCGATGGTCACGGTTCCGGCCAGCGCGTGCGCCCAGACGTTGTGTACAGAACCAGTGAGGTTCACGGCGCGAATATTGATGTTGCCACGATTGTTAATGGCTGTGATGTCGCCGCCCATGCTGCGAACGTCGATGTTTGCATTGCTGGTCGTGGCCGACAACACACCGGCCGACGAACCAACAGTGATGTCGCCGGAACGGGTATGCAGCGATCCACCGTTGGGCGCGGAATCGATCGCGAGAGGACCGTAGGGAATACTTTCGTTGACGCCGGGCGCCGCACTCTTGCGCGGTTTGAGTCGGCAATACTCCGAAGAAATGGTGCCGTCGACGATCATCAGCGTGTTGGCGTAGCGCGGATCTTTCGACGGGGTTGGATCAAATTTGGTTGTGGCTGAAAGTTTGTTGCCGCCAGTTGACACGTCTACCGCACCGCAATCAGTGTGTACAGAACCCGTAAGAGTTGACGCCGTCACGCGAACGTTGCCATTTTCGGTGCTGAGCTTGGCCTTGCCGGACGCGTTCGAAATGTCGATCGCGCCGAGTTTGGTTGCGCCGTCAAGATTGCCTTCAACTCCGTTCGTTGTGAACGATCCTATTGGCGAGTTGTACTTCACGTTCATTTTGCGCGGCACCCACAACTCGAACTCGTTATCGATCGTAGCCGGGACATACCCTTGAGATAGAGGCTCTCCAGTGCGAAGCACCATGAATCCTCCCTCTGGCAAATTGGTGACTATGTCATCCCTCTTGATTTCTGTAGCCGCCGTGAGAAACACTGATTGCGGATTGCGTTGATAGAAATACACCTTCGTTGCGCGCCAATACTTTCCACCAAGCGTGACCTTGAGTCTGGCTGTTTTGGAATCCGAGCCGTGCACCACAACGTTGCCGCCCGCCGGGATATTGATGGTCAGTGTATCTCCAGCAACGGGCTCGATTGTGATTTCATAAGTTGTATCGACAATCACTCGACGCGCGGGCGCTGCAGTGCGCGGTGATACAACTACTGGTGGCGCAATCGTTGGAACAGGCGGTGAAACGACAGGGACTGCCTTGCTGGGCAATGGCGGAGTTGCAACCGGACCAACCGGCGGAATAACAACGGGAACTGCCTTGCTGGGCAACGGCTGAATTGTTGCTGGAGCATTTGGTGGAGCAACAGCTGGAATTGCCCTGCTGGGCAATGGCGGAACTATCGCTGGACCAATCGGCGGAACAACAACTGTCACTGCCCTGCCGGGCAACGGCGAAAATGTCGCCAGAGCATTCGGTGGAACCACAACTGAAAGTGCCTCGCCCGGCAACGGCTGGATTGCTGCGGGAGCATTCGGTGGTACTACAACAGGTACCGGTTTGCTGGGCGGTTGCATCGATGGCACTACAACAGTTGACGGTGCAAGCGGCGCCGGAACCGCCACCGGAACTTTCATGGGGGCTTTTGGTTGCGGCTGTTGCACGCGCGCCTGTAACGCCGCGAACGGAATTACCGCTGTCAACGCCGCCACGCCCAACACACGTTGCGCATGCCGCGTGACCACTCGGCGCGATTGTCGTTTGTTCAACATTGCACGCAACCGAAGTTCGAGTTGTGAGGAACGCGCCATCGCGAGTGCGACTGTCGGAACGCGTAGTCGCGACGAGGAACCCAGAGCGATTGCCAACAGATGGTCGGCGTAGTCAAGTGGCGCTACGCCGGAGTTGATGACGCAATCGTCCGCCGCGCGTTCACTCTCGGCGCGCAGCAAACGTGCCGCCAACCAGAATCCCGGATGGAACCAGAACAGCGCGCACGCGACCGATGCAACGGTTTGCGTAAGACTGTCTGCTCTGGCAATGTGCGCCAACTCGTGCGTAAAGACTGCTTGTTGTCGAGTGTGCGTCCATTCGGTGCAGGACGGCAACAGGATGATTGGATGCCGCCATCCGGCAGTACACGGTGTTGCAACGCTGGCGGATACGAGCAGCCGTACAGGACGGTTAACCTCGAGATCCTGCGCGATTTGATCAAGGTTCAATTGCAGCACGTGATTTGCAGCGCTGGCCGAACGTGTGATGCGACGCAGTTGCCAATGTGCCCAGACCAGGCGAAGCAGCACCACGACTGAGCCAAGCAGCCACACACTGACCAGCAGGGCACGGAGTTGCTCACGAGCGAATTGCGCGAACGACGCGCG
>JBDUBA010000301.1:0-3619 GCA_040004335.1 Gemmatimonas sp. | reverse complement strand
TGCAGGCACTGCCCTCAAGGCCGAAATTCGCAAGATCATCATTGGCCAGGATCTGGTCGTTGAACAAGCGCTCATTGCGTTGTTCGCCGGCGGCAACTGTCTGCTGGTTGGCGTCCCGGGACTCGCGAAAACGTTGCTGATCAGTACAATGTCGCGCGCGCTCGATCTCAAGTTCTCGCGCATTCAGTTCACACCCGACCTCATGCCGTCGGACGTTACGGGTACGGATGTCATTCAAGACGATCCGAACACGGGACAGCGCCGGTTGACGTTTATGCCGGGCCCGGTGTTCACGAACGTGTTGCTGGCCGACGAAATCAATCGTACGCCGCCCAAGACACAGTCGGCGCTGCTTGAAGCCATGCAGGAGCGTCGCGTTACGGTACAGGGTCGCACGTACGAACTCGATCCGCCGTTCTTCGTTTTCGCAACGCAAAACCCAATCGAACTCGAAGGTACGTATCCGCTGCCGGAAGCACAGCTCGATCGGTTCATGTTGCTGGTAAATCTCGACTACCTGCCGGAAGACGAGGAAGTGAACGTGGTGAAGGCGACGACCGCTGCACCACCAGAACCGGTGAAGGCGGTGGTTTCCAAAGCAGAAATTCTCGCGTTTCAGCGAGTCGTGCGCCGAGTTCCGGTCGCTGATGCCGTGACGCGTTACGCGGTGAAGATTGTGCGTAGTTCACGCCCAGCCGAAACCGGCACGCTCGATTTCATCAAGGCATCGGTTGCGTACGGCGGCAGCGTTCGCGCGGCGCAAGCGCTTATTCTGGGCGGCAAGGCACGCGCGCTGTTGCAGGGCCGCACGCACGTCACGTTTGAAGATGTGCAGGCGCTCGCGCGTCCGGTGTTGCGTCACCGCATTCTGCTCAACTTCCAGGCGCAATCAGAAAAAATCACGACGGATCAGTTGGTCGACAAACTGATCGCCGCCGTGCCGCTTCCGAAGTCGGCGCTGTAGCCCACATGGCCAGCGCTCCAGCGGCCTTCCTCGATCCAGTTATGCTGGCGCGAATCTCCGATCTCTCGTTGCTGGCGCGCACGGTCGTGGATGGTTTCATGCACGGGCATCATCGCTCAATACGGAAAGGGTCCTCGTCGGACTTCGCCGAGCATCGCTCGTATCAACCGGGCGATGATCTGCGTCGCATCGATTGGCGCGTGTTCGGACGAACCGATCGCTTCTACGTGAAGGAATACGAAGCCGACACGAATGCGAGTGTGACGTTTATTCTCGACGCGTCGGGTTCGATGGACTTTGCCAGCGGCGCGCTCACAAAATTTCGCTACGGACAGTTTCTCGTGGCGTCGCTGGCGTGGTTGTCGCAGCAACAAGGTGATCGGGTTGGGTTGGCAACGTTTTCGAAAGACCTGATGGACGTTGTACCGGCGTCCACGCGGCATCTGCAGCTGTTGCTGCACACGTTGTCGCGTTCGAAAGTGGGCGGGCCCAGCCAGTTGGTCTCGGCGGTCGACAAGATGTCGCACCTTACCACGCGCTCCGGCATCATCGTGCTGGTCACCGACTGCTACGACTCGGCCGACACGATTGCGAATTCAATTGGGTCGCTTCGTATGCGCGGCCACGATGTCATCCTGTTTCATCTCGTCGACATTGCCGAACGCGATTTTCCTTACACCGCCGCAACTACGTTCGAGGACGCAGAAAGTGGTGCGCGTTTGCCGCTTCGGCCGGACGACTTGCGCGCCAAATATCAAAAACTGATTGGCGATCACCACGCCGCGCTGGCCAAACGATTGGCCAACACCGGCGCTGACTACGTGCGCGTTTTTACGGATCAACCTCTTGATCGCGCGCTGCACGAATACCTTGATCGTCGATTGATGCGGAGCCGAGTGCGCTGATGGGATTTCTGTTTCCCGCGTTTCTTGCTGCGATGGCAGCGTTGGCCGTTCCAATCGTGTTGCACCTTCGGCATCGCGACAAGGATCGGCCGCAGCGTTTTCCGTCGCTCATGTTTCTCGAGCAGTTGCCGATTCGTACGGCGCAACGGCGGCGTGTCACCGACTTGCCGCTGCTGCTGCTGCGGGCGTTGGCGCTCGCGTTGATTGTGTTCGCGTTCGCGCGTCCGGTATTCTCGAAAGAAGAAGCCATCAAGAAAACCGAACGGGTGCGCGCAATCGTCGTGTTGCTCGACAAGTCGATGAGCATGGGGTACAAGGATGTCTGGAAGATCGCGCTTGATTCGGCGCGCACGGTCATCAACAGCATCGGCACCGGCGATCGCGTGGCAGTCGTCGTGTTCGATGAAGAGGCCGAAATCATTCAGGCCCTCACCAGCGACAAAGCCGCGGCACTCTCAGCGTTGAGCAGCGCGAAGCCTGGTTCACGAGGCACACACTTTGCCGCCGCACTGCGCGCGGCGCGTGAAGCGTTGGTGGCCGCGCCCGAAGCCACCAACGAAGTGGTGTTCATCACCGACTTGCAGCGCAGTGGCGTGGCGGGATTGGCGGGACTCGAGTTACCCAAGGCCATCACCGTTCGATCGATCAGTGTTGGACCAAAGGATCGTGGCAACAGCGCGGTTGCGAATGTCGAAGTGCGACGTATCGTCGAACCAACGCGGACAATGCTTGGCGTACAGGCGCGCATTTCGGCACGCGAGTTGACCGCGGAGCGTAAATCGAAAGTCACGCTCATTCTGAATGGTCGTCCCAGCGGAACGCGTGACGTGACGATTCCCATGTCGGGTGATGTGCCCGTTTCGTTTGAACCGGTATTGCTGCCCGCCGGACGTGTCAGCGGATTTGTGTCGGTGGAAAACGATGCGCTCACTGACGACGACACGTTGCATTTCGCGCTGGCCGGTGATGATGGCGTTGACGTGTTGCTCGTGGTGCCAGGCGACGCGTTGCGCGATGAGACGTTGTATTTCGAGCGCGCGCTGGGCGTTGGCCAGGCGCCGTCAATACGCATTGAAGAAGTGCGCGGCGATCAACTGGAAGGGCCGAAGCTGCAAAAGGCCGCGTTGGTTGTGTTATGGGACTCACCAACCCCGACCGGACGCGCCGGCGCTGCACTCACCGACTGGGTGAAACGTGGCGGTGGCCTGGTGGTCGTTGCGGGTCGCCGGTTGGCGGCTCGCGGAAACGGCGGCGCCACGAATGTGCCTGCGCCGAAAGATTCATCTGGTAAATCCGCGCCAGCTGCAACCGGGTTGGTGCCGGCTCGTTTTGTTGGTGCAGCCGACCGGCTGACTGATCGCGGTGGGACGCTTGGCGACGTGCGGTTGGACCATCCGCTGTTCTCGCCGTTCCGTGATGCCAGCGCGGCGCTGAGCGCTGTACGGTTCCTGCGATACCCGCGTATGGAAGCGACTGCGGGGTCGGAAGTGATTGCGCGCTTTGACGATGGCCAACCGGCCGTGATCGACCGCCGCGAGGAAACCGGTAAGGTGCTCGTAGTCGGAATGCCACTTGAGGCCTCCTCGGGCGACTTCCCGCTGCAGCCGGCCTACCTGCCCTTCCTCAAGCGAATGGTGCTCTACACCTCGGGACGAGACGCGCCGCGCCTGTGGCGCACGACGGGGCAGACCTGGTTGCTGCCGGCATCCCTCAAGGAACCGGCGGTGACTATTCCTGATGGAAGCATTGT
>JBDUBA010000313.1:0-12220 GCA_040004335.1 Gemmatimonas sp. | reverse complement strand
GGCCGGTGCTGTGGCTCCCGCATTTGTACGCGGCTCCGTTCCTGAATTCATGCGCGCATGTCGCCGTGGTCTCGTCCGCAACATTGGCATGCTCGCCGCGTGCGCTTCAATACTTCTTTCGTCGCAGTTCGCCATCGCTCAAACCGTTCCGGTCGTTGAGCTCACTGGAGAGGTTGTGATTGATGGCGAAAGGTTGGAGCTCAGACGCTTGTTTGGTGGCCGGGTGGGGCCAACAGGCTCGATTTATGTTGTCGGTAACCGGGAGCGCGAGCTTCTCGTATTCAACGGCGATGGCCAGAAGCGCGGCGTACTCGGCCGGGACGGATCGGGACCTGGCGACTTCCGTTCCATGCGACAACTCGGTTTTGTCGGCGACACGCTGTGGATTGGCGACCCGATTCTGCAACGTGTCACCCTGTACACGGCGCATGACAAGTTGATTGGCACTCGCCGCATCGAAAAGTTGACATTCCCTCCTGGTTTCCTGAACAAGTTTCCAAAGTTGAACGGCATTTTTCCACGCGCCATTTTCGGTGACCGAAGCATGCTGGTAATGGCGGTCGCGTGGAGTTTGTACCTCGATACTCCAACTGCAATCACGCCGAGAATTCCGTTGCTCAAAGTGTCGGGAAAGGGTGGGCGCAGGTTCCGTACCATCGCCAGCCCCGGTAATGGGGCGACGGTGCACCAGCCACCGCACCGCTGAAACGGCGGTGTGGGCGGAAGAAACTGTGATGCGCGCTTGCATTTGGCCTTCGGACTCGGGCCGCGCGTCGTGACCTATCCGTAACTAATCCAATACAAAGCGGTGACCGGTGCCGGTGATTTTTGCGGAGTTCTGCAGCTGCAGTCTCCCCCACCGTCATCTCCATGCTTACTGTCACGCCCCGAAGGCTCCGGCGTTCGACGCCGTATCTGTTGGTATTTAGCAGCGCGTTCGCCGCGCCGGCCATTGTTCGCGCACAGGACGCGACCGGAATAGTCACCGGCAACGTCACCGATCAGAATCTGCGCCCACTCAGCGGCGCACTCTTGCGCGTGATTGACGGAACTGCGGAAGCGAGCGCTGGCCGCGATGGGCGCTACAACTTGTTCAAGGTTCCGACCGGCAACCGGAGTATCGTTGTTCGCTACCTCGGTTATCAGCCGGAGACGCTCAGTGTCGTCGTTTCGCCAAGCAATACTGCTCGCGCCGACGTTTCGCTCAAGCGCCCGTTGCAGCAACTCGACGCGATTCTCGTTGAGAGCGCCGTTGCAGGACAAGCCGCGGCACTCAATCAGCAGCGCGCCGCAGACAACCTGTCAAACGTGGTGGATGCCGAGTTGGTTGGTCGACTGCCCGATCGGAATCTTGCCGAGGCGCTCGGTCGCGTTCCGGGAATCGCGTTGGTTCGCGATCAGGGCGAAGGCCGGTTCGTGCAGATCCGCGGCACGAATTCGGCGCTCAGCACGCTTTCCATTGATGGCATGAGAATGGCGAATCCATCACCTGCTTCACGACAGACGCCGATGGACGTTATTCCATCTGACATGGTTGCGGCTATTCAGGTGAGCAAAACGCTCACGCCGGATATGGAAGGCGATGCGATTGGTGGTAACGTCAATCTCGTAACGCCTGCGCCGCGCAGTGGTCCGGTGCAAATGAGCATCAACCTCGCCGGCGGCCAGAACCTCATCAACAAAGGACTGCTGGGTAATGCCAGCGGTACGGTTGGTGGTCGTTTTGGTCCGCAGAATAAGTTCGGTGTACTGGTTGGTGCGAACTTCTATCAGAACGATCGCGGCTCGCAGAATTATGAAATGGGTTGGTGCGTTGAGACGACTTGCAACGGTGTGCAATCGGCGAACGCGCTTGACGTTCCTGCGTCACTGGCACTGCGCGACTATTCGCAAATTCTGCGTCGTCGGCACGGTGCGAACGCCGCGTTGGATTATCAGATCAACGATCGGCATCAGCTGTTCGCGAAATATTTCTGGTCGAACTTCTGCGACGACGAACAGCGGTATGTCACAACGTCGAATTTCAGCTCGGGCACTTACTCGAACGTTCTGGCGAACACCGGCACTGTGACCAATGGTCGCATGGACAAGGAACTTCGCCTCCGGCCGGTGTGTCAGGAACAGCAGTCAATTCAGGTTGGTGGTAAACACGTCTTCACGACTGGTACGGATGTTGACTACACCGTACAGCGTGCGAGCGCACTTGAAGAACGTCCGAATTCGCTCACCATGGTGTTTCGACAGAGCAACGTCAACTTTTCGTATGATGTGTCCGACCAGGATCGTCCGATTGCCAATGCGCTTTCCGGCGCGCCGCTGGACGCGACGAAGTTCAACTACAACAGCCTTCGTCGGCAAACGCGCAACGTTGATGAAGATGAGAATACTGGCCGCCTGAATGTGGCGCAGGCATTCCATCTCGGATCGCTTCACGGCGTGCTCAAGGTTGGCGGATTGGTTCGTGACAAGGATCGCTCGTCCGTCGATTCGAGCACGCGCTTCCTTACCACGTACAAGACTGGGCAGCCAACGCCAACTTTACCGGTCACCATCGCCGCTGTATCGGGCACTCCTCGCACTTACAACTTCCTCGACAATCGTTTTGTATTTGGACCGCAAGCCGGCGCGCGCCCAGTGCGCGACTTTTATGAGGCGTACAAGAACGCACTCAACGTGGACACCGCCGCGAGCAAATTCGAAACCAATCAGGGATCGTATGGAATTTCGGAACGTGTGGCATCTGGATTCGGAATGGCAACACTCGATTTTGGTCGCCTGCGATTGATTGGAGGTGCGCGTTTGGAAAATACCAATCAGACCACGACCGGAAACAACGCCAGGCGCGCGGGACAGGTTGTGACCGTAACGCCCACCAGCACAACGCGTTCGTATTCCAACGTCCTCCCGTCGCTGACTGCGCGGTTTGACATCGATCAGCTAACCGTTCTTCGCGCCGCGGTCACGCGCTCATTGGTTCGCGCTGATTTCAACCAGATGGCACCGACCGTCAACATCCCCGACGGCAACAACGTCATCGCGACCATCGGCAATACGGAACTCGATCCAATTCTGGCCACGAATATCGACATCATGGCTGAGCGCTATTTCCGGAGCGTCGGTTTTGTGTCTGCCGGATACTTTCATAAGGATTTGACGAATTACATCTACTCGGTGCTGCGTCCGGCAACGGCGACCGACAATCTCGGTTCAACCGTGCAATCCGTTTCGCAGCCGCAGAACAGCGAAGACGGCAAGCTTGATGGTGTCGAGCTCGCATGGCAGCAGAACTTCCCGTTCCTCCCCGGCCCGTTGAGTGGACTTGGGCTGAACGCGAACTACACCAAGACCACCTCGTCCACAACGTTGCCTTCGCGCGAAGGTATCAAGGCACGCCTTCCCGGGCAGGCCGGTAACTCGGCGAATGTTGGTGCGTTCTATGAAAAGTCGTCCGTGGCGCTTCGCATCGGCTACAATTTCGCCGATCGTTATCTCGAAGTTGTGAGCGACGCTGCTACCAACGACATCTATGTTGAATCACGCAATCAGCTTGATTTGAGTGGTTCGATGCAGATCAATCCGAAAACCAAAGTATTTTTCGAAGCGAACAATCTCACCAACCAACCGTTGCGTCGTTATATCGGCAAACCCGAGCGCAGTTGGCAGCCCGGCAACGAATACTACAAGTCGTGGGGCATGATTGGCCTCCGCATTCAGCCGTAGCAGAAGTTGCGCACATATTCATTGATGGTGGCGGGCTCGGCGGCGCTTTGCGTCGCCTGCTCTGCTGCATCGCGAACGAGTGATTCAACGAAGGCGGAAAGCGCGGTAGTCGCCAAGACCAGCACTCCTGCCGATCCTGCGTTGCCACTCATCGCGGATACGCTGAATCCGAAAGTCATCACGGACACCATTCCAGGTGACAGCGACGATCCTGCTATCTGGATCAATCGCGCCGATCCATCGGCGTCATTCGTTGTTGGCACCGACAAGGGTGACAGCACTGGTGGCGTGTACGCATTCAATCTCGCCGGACACATCGATCCGGCGCGGTCGGTGCATCCACTGTTTCGCATGAACAACGTCGATATCGAATACGGGTTGGCGCGCGGCAAGGCGTCAACCGATATCGCCGTCGGTACCGAGCGCAATCGACAAAGTTTGCGGGTGTTTTCACTGCCGGATATGCGTCCCATCGACAACGGCGGCATCGTTGTTTTCGATGGCGACAAGAGCCGAGCGCCAATGGGTATCGCGCTCTACAAACGGCCGCGTGACGGTGCAATTTTCGCGTTTGTCGGCGGCAAGAGTGGACCGGCTGAAGGCTACATCTGGCAATATCGACTCACGGCCGATGCACGCGGCGTAGTGACCGGCACGAAAGTACGCGTGCTCGGCACATACAGTGGCCGGAAAGAGATTGAATCAATCGCCGTCGACGACTCACTGGGTTACGTCTACTACTCCGACGAGGGAGTCGGTGTGCGACAGTACTTCGCCGATCCCGATTCAAGCAGCAAGCAGCTTGCGCTGTTCGCGACAACAGGTGTCGTGGAGGATCATGAGGGTTTGGCGATCTACTCAACCGGCAACGGAACGGGTTACATCATTCTTTCCGATCAAGGTGCCAATCGTATTCAGGTATTCGCACGCGAAGGCACCAGCAGCAATCCGTTTGATCATCGTCGTCTGGCGGTGATCCCGGTGCGCGCTCAGCAAACCGACGGATTGGAAGTCACCGAGCAAGCACTCGGTGCCGGTTATCCGCGCGGAATGTTGGTCATGATGTCCAATCGCGGAGCCTTTCATTTCTATGATTGGCGCGACGTAGAAGCCGCAATTCGCAAAGGAGCGCGCTAGGCAGTTGGGAGAGATGGTTTCCTGAATCTGCGCTCGTTCTCATCGCAACTATTCATAAGCTTTCAAAGGTGTGATAACGTTGTAATGAGAACGCCCAGATGAAAACTTCCCGGCAAAGAACGTCCTGCATGAAACCGTTGTGGATATCAGCGTTGGCGCTGGTGTTGTTCGCTGGTGGTCCTGGCGCTCGCGCGTCGTATTCGCAATCGGCCCCAGCGAATCTCGCCGGCGTCTGGCGTCTGGATTTTCGTTCCGAACGCAACTCGGCCGATCCGCAGGCGTGTTCGGCGCCGTGACTCACGTTCACTGCGACCGTTGTGCAAGTCGACAGTGTCATGGGTGGTTCAATGCGCTCAGACGGTCCGACGGGTCAGTTCGGTTGCAAGCGTCGCGGTGATGATGTGTGCGCGTCGGGAAGAATGCCCCTCAGTTGTGATGAGCAGGATTGGCAGGTTTTCGAATTTCGGTTGTCGCCAGGTGAGAAGGACAAGGGCACCGGAAAGGCTGAGATTCGATTTCCAACCGGGCAAACGGATCGGTATTCGTTTACGATGACGCGCGTCGGTCGTTAGCGCCGCCGTGACGCCGCTGTCGCGGAATGTTGTGGGCGAATGGGATAGATCAATTGTTCAACTTTGCTTGTCGTACAGAATCATCTGCGTACAACGAAACAGTGCAATCGTCTTGCCGGTTTCGCGGTGCGTCACCGTTGCATCCCACACTTGCGTTGTGCGACCCATGTGAACGGGCGTCGCAACACATTCGATCGTGCCGTCGCGCGCGGTTCCAATGTGATTCGACTTGAGTTCAATCGTGGTAAATCCAGTCGCACCGTCTGGCAAATTCGCCAGGCAACCCTGCCCCGCGCACGTGTCGGCCAACGTGACCACGCTGCCCGCGTGCAGAAATCCGTTGATGGCCATCACGGCTGGTCGAATCGTGAGTTCACCGCGCGCTTCACGCACACCTATGCGAGTGATCACGAGGCCGATCAGGCCGGGGAGACGTTCGCGACCGGCGTCGTTGCAGTCGGCGGGGGTGCGCATGGGGTGGTGTGGTGGTTTGAGAGGTCGTCGATTTTGCATTCAGATTAGCGACTTCGCGATGTCCATTTGCGCGAGACGCTCGGGAAGCCGACGGAATTTTAGTGGCCAATGAACTCCCAATGCTCCGACACTTGGCGCGCTTCCTGATGTATTTCGATGACTGACTATAGTCGTTGACTATAGTCCAAACTTCAAATAAAGTTCTAGATGATCAAGAAATCCACCGAAACCATGGCGATTTCGGAGTTCAAAGCCACCTGTCTCGCCGTTCTCGAGCGAGTCCGCCGGACGGGCACTCCCATTGTCGTTACCCGCCGAGGAGTACCGATCGCCGAAATCAATCCGCCAGCGCCGGAAGCTCCTGGCGGTGAATGGTTGGGTTCAATGAGCGGCACCGCCAGCATCGTGGGCGATCTGGTCTCCCCGATCGCCAGCGACGATTGGGAAGCGCTCGGCACGTGAAGTTGCTCCTGGATACTCATATCTGGCTGTGGGCGCTGCTCGAACCTGAACGACTTTCTGTTGAAGTGCGCGAAGCTCTACAAGCACCTGACGCGGAGCTGTGGTTGTCGCCGGTAAGTGTGTGGGAGGCGACACTTCTCGCCGAGCGTGGGCGGATTAAGGTGGAGTCTGACGTCGGTGATTGGGTCCGGAGCATGATTGCTGCACTTCCTTGTCGTGAAGCGATTCTGACGCACGAGATAGCAATTGTCAGCAGGACGCTCAAACTTTCGCATGAGGATCCGGCCGATCGCTTTCTTGCGGCGACAGCGAAGGTGCTGGAGTTGACGCTTGTTACTGCGGATGAGCGATTGATTAGCTCGGCAGAGTTTCGAGTGAAAGCAAACTGGTGAGGAGTGTTTCAATCACCAGTTACGCGATCACTTGCCGGGAGCACTCTTGCCCGCATCCATCACAACCCCCACCACGTTGTCCTGACGATCTCTGTCAATCAGCTTGTTCCGCGGATCAATTTCGGCTCGCTTGGGCTCCTTTGACACCGTAATGCGAATGGTCTGCTTTCCACTCGTGATGTGATGCAGTTGACGATAAAGCGGCGCACTAGCACGTATAACGAGCGTTGCTGCAGTCAAAGGCGATGGGGTACGCTGTGTAACTGCGGCGCTTCGCGCCTCCGTTCACAGCCAATTTATGACAGCCTTTGCAGCAGAACGCGGCGTTAGGTTGCCACCAACCGTTGGCGCGAAAGTCCAGGCGTGATTACTTTGTAATTACTATCTCTGGAGCGTCGATGCGCGCACGACTCGTTCAAATTGGGAATTCCCGCGGCCTGCGCCTTGCCAAGCCGCTCCTCGAAGAGGCCGGCCTCACCGAGGAGGTCGAAATTCGAGTGCAGGCCGGTGCTCTGATAGTTACCTCGGTGCAATCACTGCGCGCCGGGTGGGCCGAGGCGGCGAAGAAATACGGGCCCGCCAAACTCATCGACGCCCCGGGCAATACCAAGTTTGATGACGAGGAGTGGACTTGGTGAGTGACACGCCCGTCCAGCGCGGCGACGTGTTTCTCGTGACGTTGCATCCGACGCGCGGCCGCGAAATTCGGAAAACGCGCGCGTGTGTCGTCGTGTCGCCGGATGAGTTGAACGCGCACATGGGCACGTTTATTGTCGCCCCGCTCACGAGCGGGAGCCATCCGTATCCCTTTCGCGTGGCGTGCCGGTTTGCCGGGAAGGACGGGCACGTGGTGCTCGATCAAATTCGCACCGTCGATGAAGAACGGTTGGGTAAACGATTGGGCGCACTGACCGCGACGACGATGACCAAAATTCTCGGCGTCCTGCAAGCCATGTTCGTCGCGTAGGCTAACCTCACGCACGTTGCTGCAGTCGAACGCAGGAGGTAGGCTGTGTAACTGCGCGGCTTCACCGCTCCGTCCACAGCTAATTTATTACAGCTTTTGCAGCAGAACGCGGTGTTAGGCCGACGCAACAACTTTCCAATCATGCAAAAAACTACGCGCGATACACCGTAATGCTCAGCCTCATTGCATGCGCACTGACGGCGCCTTCGTTCGGTCGACCTTCTGGCCGATACTCATTGCGCTCGTCGCGCCAATGTCTTTCGCTGCCGGCAAGGTTGATTCCCGCTTGCTGACGTGGGGAGTTGCTGCCGCTATACCGTGTCCATGACACTCATGGGGCTCATTCTGGGCGTCTCATTCTGGACGTCTGGAAAAAATGATGTAGCCCGCCGCACATTCAGCGGAGGTATGCGGGGGACACAGACTAGCGCGGCACCGGCTTCTGGTCTTTATCTTGAAGCCGATCGCGCTATGCGCGAAACGCTGCGTTTCCAAGGCCTGCCCACGCTGCCCTCGTGACCGATCTCCGCGAACAACTCGAGCACGTCCTCGGCGCCACCTACCGCATCGAGCGAGAGCTTGGCGGCGGTGGTATGTCGCGCGTTTTTCTTGCGGAGGAAACAGCCCTCTCGCGACAAGTCGTCATCAAGGTGCTCCCACCAGAAATGGCGGCGAGCGTGAATCAGGATCGTTTTCGGCGCGAAGTCCAACTCGCCGCGCGCCTGCAGCATCCGCACATTGTACCGTTGCTCACGGCCGGTGCGTCGGGAGATTTGTTGTACTACGTCATGCCCTTCATCAAGGGCGAGTCGCTCCGCGAGAAGTTGGATCGCGAAAGTGAACTGCCCATTGGCGCGGCGGTGCGCATTCTTCGTGAGGTTACGGACGCGTTGGCCTACGCGCACAGCGAAGGCGTGGTGCATCGCGACATCAAGCCGGACAACGTGATGATTTCCGGCGGTCATGCGTTGGTCACGGACTTTGGTGTCGCGAAAGCGGTGAGTGATTCGACGGGCAGTTCTTCGCTCACGTCGTTCGGATTGGCCATCGGCACGCCGGCGTACATGGCACCGGAGCAAGCATCGGGCGATCCGAATGTCGACCATCGGGCCGATCTCTACGCGCTCGGCGCGACGGCGTTTGAAATGCTCGCGGGACGTCCGCCGTTTATCGGACGCAACGCGCAGGCGTTGTTGGCTGCGCACGTCACGCAACAGCCGGAACCGGTGAATCAAGTGCGTCCGGCCGTGCCGGTTGGCCTCAATTCTGTCGTGATGCGTTGTCTCGAAAAACACGCGGCCGATCGATGGCAGCACGCCACGGAATTACTGCCGTACTTCGATCTGTTGCTGACACCGAGTACAGGCGGCACTGCACCAACCAACGCTGCGTATTTTGATTCGAGTGCGACCGAGGTCGCGTTGCGCCGTTCGCAACCGCACCGTGTGCTGGCGACCTTTGCGCTTACATCGGTTGGTGTGCTTGGCATTTCCTGGTTGCTGGTGCAACAGATGGGGTTGCCGATGTGGGTGTTCTATTCCGCGATGGCACTGCTCGTTGTCGGTTTTCCCGTGGTGTTGCTTACCGGCAAACGTGAACGCGAGGTTGCGCTCGCGCGCACAACGAATGCGATTGTTCCGGTCACGACTGGCGTCGAACGACATCTCACGTGGCGCAACGCTGTCATGGGGGGAGCGATTGCGTTCGCCGCGTTGGGCGTGCTCGCCATGGCGTACACCGCCATGCGTCTGCTCGGTGTTGGTTCTGTTGGTACGCTCATGGCGCAAGGCACGCTCAACGAGCGCGACCGCATTGTGTTGGCCGAGTTCGAGAATCGCACCGGCGATACTACGCTCGCGACAACGGTGACGGAGCTGTTCCGCACGGATCTTGCGCAATCACGCGCCGTGTCGGTGTACGACGCCGCGCAGCTTGCAAGCGTTGTGGCGCGCATGCAGTTGCCGGCCAGTACGCGCATCACGTTCGCTGTGGCTAAAGACGCGGCCACTCGCGAAGGACTCAAGGCTGTGCTTGCAGGAGAGATCGCGGCGCTTGGCTCGGCCTACGTGCTGTCCGCGCGCCTCGTCGCGACGAACACCGGCGACGTCTTATGGGCAGCACGAGAGAACGTCCCCAACGCGGCTGGATTGTCCGCGGCGATTGACCGGCTGTCGGGTGCATTGAGAGCGCGCGTGGGTGAATCGCTACGCTCCATCCGTGCTGACCCGCCACTTGAACAGATCACGACAAGTAGTACCGAGGCACTTCGACTCTACGCCCAGGCCGAGCGCGCGGCGAATGTGGCGGACAACGATGGTGCGATCGGCTTGTTGCAGAATGCCATCAAGGAAGACTCGAATTTTGCGATGGCGTATCGCAGAATTGGCTTTCTGTATCGCAATCGCTCGCGCGACACGGCGCTCTACCGTGCGCCGCTCCGGCGCGCCTATCAATTGCGTGATCGTCTCTCGATGCGTGAGCGCTATCTCACCGACGCGGCGTATTTCTCGATCGTGATGAACGATACCCTGCAGGCAATCAGTGCCTATCAGGCGTTGCTTGATCGCTATCCAGACGATCGCGCGGCGGCCAACAACCTGGCCGTCATCTACAGCGGGCAAGGCAAGAAGCGCGAAGCGCTCACACTGTACACGAAGACGATCAATCTCGGTGGCGCGCAGGCCACCACGTACTCGAACGCGTTAAGGGTCGCGATCGGCATTGATGGCGTCGATTCCGCTGGTGTCCTCATTGACGCGTGGCAGAAAGCCTATCCGGAAAATCCCAACGCGATCCTTTGGAAAGCCGACTACTATCTGGCAAAGGAGCAGTTCGATTCGGCGAAGAGCATTTTTGAGCAGCGACGCAGCGCAACCAAGGGCGATGCGCGCGCGCAGCTTCCCATTCTGGATGGTCTCATCAGTGTTGCTTCGGTAGAAGGGCGGGTGGAGGATGCGTTTGCCTTGCTCAAAGAAATCCTCGCGGCAAATGCTCAACTCAACGGGCCGCGAGCGGCTGGCGGACTGACGGAGTCAGAGAACACGGAACTCGAGCTCCTCAAGCAACGTGCGCAGGTCGCGCTCGATCTTCTCGAAGACACCACCAAGGCATTGGCGCTCAAGTCGCAGGAGCTATCCAGGTTTCCGCTCAACAAGCGTGGCGCCGATCCTGGTGGTGACAATTACTTAAACGTCGCAATCTTTTATGCCAAGGTCAATCGACCAACGCTGGCGCGGCCGTACCTGACTAAGTGGGAGGCAAGCGTATCCGACAAGGTCCGCAGCAATCCCCCTGGTGCGGCAGTGGACGCCCGCGCAGAGATCGCGGTAGCGGAGGGACGTTTTGACGACGCGCTCCGCGAATATCGCAAGTTGCGCGAGCAAAACACGACGTGTCTGCAATGCGATCTACAAGAGATAGCGCGCGTGTTCGAGAAATCCGGCCGCCGCGACTCGGCGATTGTCAGCCTCAAGGCCTACTTCGACGCGCCGCGTTTGAATGTGCGCGGTCAGCCGGGTGACTTTGAACAACTAGCCCGGCTGTACGAACAGCAAGGCGACACGGCCAACGCCATTCGCATGTACACCAAAGTTGTTGACTACTGGAAGAACGCCGATGCGGCGTTGCAGTTTCGCGTGACTCGGGCGCGTGAGCGCATTGGCCAATTGAGCGCCGCGAAACCGAAGTAACTGCTACGGCTTGAACCCCGCGGGAGAGGAATTTCAATCGGGGTTTGTCGGCTATCGGTCGAGAAGACGGCGCGATCGCCGACTTTGCCATCGCCGCGCCACACATCGGGCGGTCCGCTCGCAACAGAAGCTGGCGGCAACAACCATCGTCAATTCGAAATCACAGCAAGTGGTGCGCAGTGGCCCATTGGCGTTTCACAAATCTCCCGGACACTTCGCCAATCTTATCTATGCGTAGCTCGCGGTTGCTTGTAGTTGCGGCGGTTGGTGTTCTCGCCTGCGGGGGCGATTCGCCGACCGAAACCGGCCCGCCGATCGTGGGAATCTGGAACTTACTACGGCTCGGCGATACGCCGCCGCTGCCCATCACATGTCTGCCGTTCAATTGTCCGGCAGATGCGCAGTTCGGGACGCTGGGTAGCGTGTTGACGTGCTTGAGTCTCGCCTCACTATCACAAGCGGCGAGAGCTGGTCCGAAACGTTCGACCTGAGCGTAGTCACAGAGACCGGCACAATACGCCAAGCTCGAACGATTTACGGAACGTGCAAGCGCGACGGCGCACGCGTGCACTTGAGCGCAACAGGTGATCCCGCGTATCTGGACTGTGAAGTCGGCGCTGAAACGTTGACGTGTGATGACGGACGGGCACGCTACTCACAGTAACAATCGGAATTGGCGCGGTTGCCGCCTAACGTTTGTTGCTGCAGTCCACAGGCATTGCGGTGCGCTGTGTAACTGCGGTGCTGCGCACCTCCGTTCACAGCTAATTTATGACAGCCTTTGCAGCAGAACGCGGCGTTAGGTTG